>JAFGLN010000046.1 GCA_016928025.1 Deltaproteobacteria bacterium | reverse complement strand
TCCGCCGGCCTCGATCCCGTAACCGCCGCCGAGTTGGACGAATTGATCATCAAAACCAACGAAGCTCTGGGCGCAACGATGGTCATCGTTACGCACGAATTGGAATCGATCTGCAGCATTGCCGACAGAATCATCATGCTGGATAAAGCGGCCGGAGGAATCATCGCCGAAGGCAATCCGATCGATATGAAAGAAAAAGCGACGGACCCCCGGGTTCGAAGTTTCTTCCTGCGGCAGGTGCCGGAAACCTTAAAAAAGGACTCATCTTATGGCCTCTAAGCAGGTAAAATTTTCCATCGGTCTTTTCGTTTTAATCGGTTTGGCAATCGGCGCCATCATCATTATCTGGGCCGGGGCGTCGGACGTATTTTTGAAGGGTTCGCAATACACCACGTTCTTTGACGAATCGGTTCAGGGACTGCAAGCGGATTCCGCCGTTAAATATCGTGGCGTCGATATCGGCAAAGTGGAGAGCATCAAGGTTGCGCCCGATTACAGACTGATTGAAGTCACCATGAAGATCCACTTATCCGGCGATTTGGAAAAGCAGACCTTTGCCCAGCTGCGCACAGCGGGCATAACGGGGATCGTCTTCATCGAACTCGATCTGATCCAACCATCATTTGAAATCAATTATCAAGAGGTCCCTTTTAAAACCGATCATCCCATCATCCCATCGCGCCGCTCGGAAACCAGCCGGTTTATCAACGATGCCAATGTCATCATCCATAACATCAAGCAAATTGATTTTAAAGGCATCTCCGATCAGTTAAAAATCTCGACCAAAGTTGTGGAAACTTTTCTGACCGGCGAACATATCAACAAAATTATGGCCCATCTGGAATCGACCTCCGTTAATCTCGACAAAGCCGTCGCGCAAATCCAGCAAACGATGAACCGGGGCCAATTGGAAAGCCTTATCAAAAACACGGCGGATACGCTGTCCGAAGCGAGCAGGCTCATTAACAGCACCCGGCAGGAAATTGAATCGATGAAGTTGGCGCAAAACACGGCCAAGGTGGGGATCATTCTGGAAACACTTGATAAAAGAGTGAATGCCGTCACCCTGCAGCTCCAGGATACGGCGGAAAATCTCCGCATAACATCCGAGTACCTGGAACAATTTTCGGAAAGCATTCGTGAAAATCCATCGGAGCTGATTTTCAGCCGTCCCGCACCACCGAAAAAACCGATGGAATAAACAAGAGAAGCCAGGAGAAATTCTTATGACAAATCATTTTTTCTTTTTTACCTTCTCACGCCTCTGCAGGAGACTATGGCGTAATACGTCCGATTATGGCCATCCCCGCCCCTCTTCTAAAATCCGACGCCGTCTTATCTTCCCGCTCTTTTTTCTTCTTTTCTTCTGGGTCTGTATCATCGGCTGCGCAAATACCGGAAAGCCGCAATTACAAATAGAAAGGTATATCATCGACTATTCGGCACCCCGGTTTGAAAATCTATCTCCTATCAATGAGACTATCAGGGTCGACCGTTTTACCATCGCCAGTGTGTACAATAATAATTCCATGATCTTTCGCCGGGACAATTACGGCATCGACGCGTTTAATTATAACCGCTGGGCGGTTAACCCTGCGGATATGCTGGGAGACATGCTGCTGAGAGACATCCGGGAAAGCCGTCTGTTCCGGGCGGCCTTTTCCCGCTACGCCGTCGGTGAAGGCCGGTATGTCCTTCAGGGCGGTATTGAAGAGTTTTTTCTTCAGACAGGCAAGGAAGGCCACTTCGCCATCATCAGTTTGAACATGACGCTGAAAGACATAAAACAGCGGGAGACGACCAAACAGATTTTATTTCAGAAAAAATATAGTGAAAAAAAGCCGCTGAAAACGGACACGTCCCGCAGTTATTGCGAGGCCATGAGTCTGGCTATGGAACGGCTCTCCCGGCAGATCATCAGCGACGTATATCGAACCGTCAGAACGGCCGCTTCGTTCTGATTTTTTATTTTCTTCTTACAAGCTGAAATCTTAACCTTTTACAGTATTTATATCTTGACAGTGCTATCATGTTCTGTTAGCCAACGGGTTCGCTTTGTAAGCATAAAACGCAATTCAAAAAGGGAGAGAGTTTATGTCTATTGATCCATTAAAATACCAAGATGTTTTTGAACAATCGATCAACGAGCCGGACGAATTCTGGGGGAAAGCGGCCGAGGCCATCCAGTGGACGAAAAAATGGGACAAGGTCCTGGACGACAGCCGGAAACCGTTCTACAGCTGGTTTGTCGGGGGGGAGTTGAACACCTGCTACAACGCCCTGGACTACCATGTGGAAAACGGCCGGAAGGACCAGACCGCCATTATTTACGATAGTCCCGTGACGGATACCGTTAAGAAAATCACCTACGGCGAACTCCTGGATAAAGTATCCGCCTTTGCCGGGGCCTTGGCCGGTATCGGCGTGACCAAAGGCGATACGGTCATCATCTATATGCCTATGATCCCCGAGGCGCTGACGGCGGTTTTCGCCTGCGCCCGCATCGGGGCCGTCCATTCCGTCGTATTTGGGGGGTTTGCCCCCAACGAGCTGGCCATCCGTATCGACGATGCCAAGCCCAAGGTCATCGTCTCGGCCTCCTGCGGGATCGAAGGGAAAAAGATTCTGCCGTATAAACCCCTGATGGATGAGGCCATTAAACTGGCCGCCCATAAGCCGGAAAAATGCGTGATTTTCCAGCGGCCCCAGGTCAAGGCGGAACTGACAGCCGGCCGCGATTTCGATTGGAACGACTTCGTGAAAGACGCCAAACCCGCTCCCTGCGTCCCCGTTGCGGCCACCGATCCCCTCTATATTCTGTATACCTCCGGAACGACGGGCAAACCCAAAGGGGTCATACGGGACAACGGCGGCCATGCCGTGGCCCTGAAGTGGACGATGGAATATATATACGACGTCAAACCCGGCGAGGTGTATTGGGCGGCCTCCGATGTGGGCTGGGTTGTAGGCCACTCCTATATCGTTTACGCCCCCCTGCTGTACGGCTGCACGACCATCGTCTATGAAGGGAAACCGGTGGGGACCCCCGACCCCGGCGCCTTCTGGCGGGTGATTTCCCAGCACGGTGTCTCCGTGCTGTTCACCGCCCCGACGGCCTTCCGGGCCATCAAGAAGGAAGACCCCAACGGTGATTATCTGAAGCAACACGACATCGCCTGCCTGCGCTACCTGTTTCTGGCCGGTGAGCGCCTCGATCCCGACACCTATTACTGGGCCAGCGATCTGCTGAAAATCCCCGTGGTCGATCACTGGTGGCAGACGGAAACAGGCTGGCCCATCGCGGCGAACTGCATGGGGGTTGAACCGTTCCCTATCAAAGCGGGATCGCCCACCAAACCGGTCCCCGGCTACAATGTCCAGATTCTCGATCCCGACGGCAACCAGCTGCCCAACGGGGAAGAAGGCTCCGTGGTCGTCAAGCTGCCCCTGCCTCCCGGCTGCCTGCCTACGCTCTGGCAGGACGACCGGCGCTTCCTCGAATACGTCACCGAACGGCCCGGCTATTATGTCACGGGCGACGGCGGCCGCTTTGATGAAGACGGGTACCTCTTTATCATGGGCCGTATCGACGATGTCATCAATGTAGCGGGGCACCGCCTCTCGACGGGCGCCATGGAGGAGATCGTCTCCAAGCACCAGGATGTGGCCGAGTGCGCCGTATTCGGGGCGGAAGACCAGCTTAAGGGCCAGGTTCCCGTGGGATTTGTGGTTTTGAAGGCCGGCGTGGAGCGCCAGGCCGAGGAGATCGTGCCGGAACTGGTAAAGATGGTTCGCTCCGAACTGGGGGCGCTGGCCTGCTTCAAGGAAGCCGCCGTGGTCAAGGCCCTGCCCAAGACCCGATCGGGCAAAATCCTGCGGAGCACCATGCGCAAAATCGTGGACGGCAAGGAGTACGTCGTACCCTCCACCATTGACGATCCCGCCATCCTGACGGCCATCGCCGAATCGGCCAAGACGATCGGCTACGGGAAAAAGTAGTCGAAATCGATAATATTTGCGTGTCCCATCCTTCTTTCCATGGGTGGATGATGAAAGATCTTTAGGTAACACTTTGCATGGATTTTTTCATGCAAAGTGTTACCAGTAAATTGCAGTACATTGTTTCGCTTAATATTTCTCACCTTTCGGTTTATATATGTCCGCATTCAAGCATTGAAAGTTGCAAGCTCTTCAAATGGCCGGCCTTATCACTCACGCAAGTCGAGGATAAAAAGATGAGTCGCCAAGATGAAGTCAAAATTATCACTTGACAAGAAAATCTTTTATTAAATTGAATTTGCTATGCTATAGTCAATCAGCACAGCAGGGCCGAAGATCCTAATCAGAACTTGCGGTGAGCATATGAATAAACTGCAGAAGATTACTTTCATTCATAAGAAGACCCATGAACATGTAGCTACTATCAATGAAAAGATATTGTGGTCATTTCATGCCGTCTAAAAATTGAGGCAAGAGAATCTGCGAAAAGCAAAAATCGAGGGCGCCCTCAAAGATTGCGTCCTTGTCGAAAATTATGATGAAAAAAAAGACCACTACCTGATTGTCTTGTTCTTGGATATTTTGAAGTAACACCCGTTCATGTGGTTGTTGCCCTTGATAAGGCCTTAGATCGAATATTAATCGTGATTGTCTATAAACCTTCGATTGAGAGGTGGGACGATGGCTGGACGAAAAGAAAAAAAATAAAGCAGGAACGTGTCCTTTATGCGGCGGTAAAATGCATGACGGCATTGCAACCTTGCCGTTTCTGATGGGCGAAAAGGTTGCAGTCATTACAAATGTGCCTGCTGAAATCTGCTCTGAATGTGGCGCGTCTTTTATGAAAACCTACGTCGTCGGCAACATTGAAACGCTTCTTGACCGCATCGAGGAGATTCAATCCGAGGTATCCGTTATTTATTACAAGGCGGCATAAGCAGTACTCTGTCGTTCCCATGAAAACATGTGTTGAGTCTTTTCAATCAATTGAATACGTGACTTCGTTCAGAACAACAAGCAGGGGAAATTAATTATTGTGATCAGAATTTTTCAGCCATGCCGGCAAGTATGACAGGTTTTCCATGGCCCCGATTATAGGATAGCCCTCAAACGCCTCACGCTCTGTAACTCCGGACAGGACGGCCAGGAAGGGGACATCCGCCCGCACGGCCGTTTCGGCATCGACAACGCTGTCGCCTGTGTAAAGCGTCACCTCCGGCGGCGTCTGCAGAAACCGGATCGCCTGCAGCAGGCCCGCAGGATCGGGTTTGTGGATGGCCACATCCTCCCCGCCGACGATGACATCAAAGATCCCATCCAGGCCGTCCCGTTTCAATATGCCTTCGATGCGATAGCGGAATTTTGTCGAGACGATGCCGAGGTTCTTTCCCTGTCTTTTTAAGGCGCGCGCGGCCGGCGCCGTTGTCGGAAAAAGAACGGTCAGGTCGGCCATATACTGATCGGCATAGTGTTCAAACAAACGGATGAATTCCTGGGTTTGTTCCGCAGATTCCCGGCCGGTCAGCTCCCGGAAAATACCGGTCAAAGAAACACCGATCAAGCGACAAACGGCATCGGGCGAAGCTTGCGGAAAATCCATGTCGGAAAGCACCTGATTGACACACTTGATGGCACCCCGGGATGAATCAGCCAAAGTGTAGTCAAAATCAAAAATGACCGTTCGAAAAAGCCTACCCTCTTTCATAATTTCGTCAAATGGATGTTTGTGAGTGTTCGCCCTAAAAAACGCTCTCCAATGGTCTGGAAGCGATAGGGGACATCTGAGACATAGAATCGGTATTCCGGCGGCTCTTGCGATGGCGTACCAAGGTTCTGTTCGGCCAGTATGTCCGCCGTCATGTCCGCGATGGCCTCGGCGGAATCGACGAGAAATACTTCCTGCCCAGCAACTTCCTGCAAAAGCGGCTTGATCAAGGGATAATGGGTGCATCCCAAAACCAGCGTATCAATCCGCTCAGCCACAACAGGTTTCATATATTCCTGAACCGTCAGACGGGTGACGGTATGATCGAGCCAGCCTTCTTCCACGAGGGGGACAAAAAGCGGACAGGCCTGAGAAAAAACACGAACGGACGCATCATGTTTGTGAATGGCCCGTGCGTAAACATTGCTGTTGATCGTCGCCGGCGTACCGATCACGCCCACCTGTTTTTTTTGTGTGGTCGAAACCGCCGTACGGGCACCTGCATCGATGACCTCGAGAACGGGCACCGGTGAAATGTCCTGAACGGTCTCATACGCGACAGCCGCCATGGTATTGCAGGCAATAATAAGGAGCTTGACATCGAAATCCAACAGGAACTTCGTGATTTCGGAGGCATATTGATTAATTGTTTCGGGCGATTTGACGCCGTAGGGCGTGCGCGCCGTATCACCGAAATAAATGATATTTTCAAAAGGAATTCGCTCCATCATGGCCCGCACGACGGTCATACCGCCGATGCCGGAATCGAAAACACCAATGGGTTGAGTATTACCGGACATGAGACCCGGTGTCCTCCTTTGCATTTTTTATTTTACGGCTGCCTTCGTATAGCTCGTATTCTAAAAGGCGACACTCAATTTCTCCATTATAAAAGGGAATTCGGCGTCTGGTTTTCAATCCGATCTTCTTGGCCAGATCAAGATTACCCGTGAAGACATATCCCCGGTATCCCCGGCCTTTTTGCTTGAAAAAATCGCCGACTCCCCGGTAGGTCTCACCAAGGTTGTTCAGGTCGCCCAGGCGCTCGCCATAGGGTGGATTAATAACGATCACGCCGCCCCTCTCCGGAACGGATGTATGATCATAGTTACATACACCAAAGGCAATATGACTTTCAACACCGGCGGTTCGAGCATTCTGCTCAGCCGCGGCAACGGCTTCCTCACTGATATCCGTGGCGATGATCTTTCCCGGAATGCTTTTCTTTGTCGACTCCCGGGCTTTTCCACGCAGATTCTGCCATTCCGACAGGGGAAATCCTTTGATGTGCATGAAGCCGAAGTTTGTCCGAAGCAGCCCCGGCGCCTTTTCGAGGGCCATCATCGCGGCCTCGATCGCCAGGGTACCACTGCCGCACATGGGATTGATGAAGGCGCCGTATCCTGACCAGGGGGTCGCCATAACAATGGCCGCCGCCAGGGATTCCTGCATGGGGGCCAATAGGGGAATCTTCCGGTAATTTCTTTTTGAGAGCGACTCGCCGGATGTATCAAAATAAACAGAGGCTTCACTGCCCTTCCAGTAAAGATGGATCACTGTTTTGCTTCTGTCGGGGCCGGAATCCGGTCTTCGGCCGTAGTTTTGCTGCATCCGATCGACAATCGCATCCTTGCATCTCACGTTTGCAAACCGGTTATCACGGATCGTCGGATTATTGACGGCACTGGTGACCGTCAGGTAACCCTTGTCATAAAGCCATTCCTCCCAAGGCATCCTTGATAAGCAGCGGTAAAGATCGTCCACATTTCTTGCCCGGAAGGACTCAATCCGATACAAAACACGCTGTCCCGTCCGGATGCCAAGATTCAGGGCCATGGCGTCAATCAGGGTCCCTTCCGTTTCCACGGCCGCCTCCAGTTGAGCAAGCACCGGCAGATTCGCGGCACGGATTTCCGCTTGCAGATAAGGTGGAATGCCTTTTGCGCAGGTTATAAGGATTTTACTTTTTGAGTTCCAGATCGACATGGCCCATGATTAACATAGGCCCCCGATAATTCATAGGGGCAATGTAACGGCAAAAGATTTTTCCATAAAAATGCCGTTGAAAAAACAAATATATTTAGTAACAGCAAATTGCCATGGACAGAGTAAACAGCGCTTTCAAGCAAATACATAATTTCCTGGATAAAAAACGGCCGTCCGTCAACATCGGTGAAGGTATTAGCATTCCCGAACCCCATTGTGATTCACTGCCTTCGGGATGTCTCTCACGTCTGATTCTTCACAATACTTTCATCGAACTGTAACCAAACTGTAACATTAAAAAGGTATATTGGGATTCTATTTTTGGAGACCCATTCATATGACCAGAACAACCAAAGAAAAGATCATTAAAGCTGTCTTTTTCGTTATTGCTGCAACTTCCGTCATTATTCTCGGCATGATCGTCATTTCTCTATTCCGGGAGGCCGTCCCTATTTTCCGCGTCGCTTCCATTAAGGATTTTATTTTCGGTAACGAATGGTACCCCACGTATGATCCACCGTCATTCGGTATCTGGCCGCTCATTGTGGGCTCTTTGATTGTGACCCTATGTTCGACCGTCATCGCTGTTCCTATCGGCGTACTGTCGGCCATATATATATCCGAACTGGCAAATCCCTTTTTGAAAGAAATTCTCAAGCCCATTATCGAACTCCTGGCCGGTCTGCCGTCCGTTGTTCTCGGATTTTTCGGCATGGTGGTCCTGGCCCCGTGGCTTCAGGAAACCTTCGACCTTCCGACAGGACTCAATATTGTGAACGCTTCTTTAATGCTGTCTTTGATGGCGATCCCAACCATTTCGAGTATCTCGGAGGATGCCCTTTATGCCGTTCCCCAGGAATTCAAAGAGGCCTCTTACGCCCTGGGGGCAACTAAATACGAAACCATTGTCAGGGTCATTGTCCCCGCCGCTCTGTCAGGCATTTCGACCGCTGTTATTCTCGGCATGGCCCGAGCCATCGGAGAAACCATGGTCGTCCTCATGGTCGCGGGCGGCGCCGCGGCTATTCCCGACAGTCTGTTTGATTCCGTCCGGCCCATGCCGGCAAGCATCGCCGCGGAAATGGGCGAGACCCCTTTCGGCAGCAACCATTATCATGCCTTGTTCGGCATCGCTGTCGTGCTGTTCTTCCTGACCCTCGCCTTCAATCTGGTCGCCGATTATATTGCAAATAAATATAAACAAACCGGCTCGGCAACATTATAAGGTTTAACGATATGAAATGGCGCTATTTTAAACAACATCTCTTTTTCTGGATCGTGAAAGCATCCATTGCGCTTATTGCCTTATCACTGGGTGGTCTCTTAGTTTATATCTTCGTACACGGTTTTAGCGCGCTCAGCTGGGATTTTCTGACCGAGCCACCCCGAGACGCCATGACGAAGGGCGGCATCATGCCGGCGATCCTGGGAACCTTTTACCTCATGACGGGCGCGATTATTGTTGCCTTGCCGCTGGGGGTCATGTCTGCCGTCTATTTGAGCGAGTACTCCAAACAGAACAGGATCCTGCGAACAATCCGGATCGGCATCAACTGCCTGGCCGGAGTTCCCTCCGTTGTGTTCGGTCTCTTCGGCCTAGGGCTGTTCGTCGTTTATCTGAAGTTCGGCTCGTCGATCCTGTCGGGTTCCCTGACCCTGGGCATTCTCATTTTGCCCACCATTATCGGGGCCTCCGAAGAAGCCCTCAAGAGCGTGCCGCAAACCTTCCGGGAGGCGTCCCTCGCCCTGGGCGTTTCAAAGTGGCAGACCATCTATCGCATCGTCCTGCCGAACGCCCTGCCGGGAATTCTGACCGGCTCCATTCTGGGTCTCGGACGGGCGGCCGGAGAAACGGCTCCGATCATGTTTACAGCGGCGGCTTTCTTTACGGCCAAACTGCCGACATCCATCTTCGACGAGGTCATGGCCCTGCCCTACCACATCTATGTCCTGGCCACGGCGGGCACCCGCATTGAAGAAACCAGGCCGATCCAGTACGGCACCGCCCTGGTGCTCATTGCCCTGGTCCTCGGCATTGATTTAATCGCCATTTTATTCAGGAGTTATATGAGACGGAGGAAAAGCTGGTAGCTATGGTCGATAAATTAAATCATGACGGATCCATTATCGCCGTCGAACATGTGAATTTCTTCTACGGAACCTTCAAGGCGCTCACGGATATCCATATGTTGTTTAAGAAGAATGCGGTGACCGCCTTGATCGGTCCGTCCGGTTGCGGCAAGTCGACCCTGCTGAGACTGCTTAACCGGATGAACGACCTCATCGACGGCACCAGGGTGGAAGGCCGGGTTTACTTCGAAGGTCTTAATATGTATGATCCCAACATCGATCCGGTCGAAATCCGGAAAAAGATCGGCATGGTTTTTCAAAAGCCCAATCCCTTTCCCAAATCAATTTACAATAATATTGTATACGGCCCCAAACTCACGGGCATGAACAATAAAAACGATCTCAACGCGCTGGTGGAAAAAACGCTGAAGCAATCCGTTCTCTGGGATGAAGTCAAGGATATCCTAGATCAATCGGCCCTGCGTCTCTCCGGCGGACAGCAGCAACGGCTCTGTATTGCCCGGGCCCTGGCCATGAACCCGGATGTTCTTTTAATGGATGAGCCCACATCGGCCCTAGACCCCATTTCGACGGCAAAAATCGAAGAGCTGATCGATGAATTAAAGACCGATTACACCATCATTATCGTCACGCACAATATGCAGCAGGCGGCGAGGGTTTCCGACGAAACAGGTTTCTTTTACTTAGGAAAATTAATAGAGTATAATGAAACAAAAAAAATCTTCACAAAACCCGATCTGAAACAGACGGAAGATTATATCACCGGAAGATTCGGTTAAGCTGTGAAATGGAGGGCAGGGATGGAACAAACAAAACATACCAGTTCACAATATGAAATGGAACTCCAGGATATCAGGGATAAGCTTATCTATCTGGGTGCCCTGACGGAAAAAGCTATTGAATTGGCCATGCAATCGCTTCTGGAAAGAGACTCTAAACTCGCCCGGAACGTCATAGACTCCGATGCTGAAATCGACCGTCTTGATGAGGAATTGGAACTAATGTGCATCAACGTCCTTGCCTTGAGACAACCGGCGGCAAAGGATCTGCGATTTATTACGACAGCCATCAAAATCAACGGCCATCTGGAGCGGATCGGCGATATGGCGGTCAATATCGCGGAAAAAGCCATCATTCTCGCTCAGGAAACGCAACTGAAGCCTTATATCGATCTGCCCCGAATGACGGAAATTGTTCGGAATATGATTAAGGAAAGCATCGATTCCTTTGTCAACGAAGACTTGGTCATCGCCCAAAATGTTACCTTGCAGGAAGACATGGTGGACAAGTTGAACGAACAGATTTTTCGCGAGCTTTTAACGTTCATGATGGAAGACCCCCGCACGATCCATCGGGCGACCATCATCATGCAAATCTCAAAGAATCTGGAGAGGATCGCCGACCATGCCAAGGGGATCGCCGATATGGTCATCTATCTGGTTACCGGCAAAAGCGTAAGACATCAAGCACATTAAAAAAGGAGAATGCTTCCGTGAACAGCCGTCTTCTGATACGCGTATTCGGCACCTATTTGATTATCGTGGCACTCTGCGTCTTCGTCTTGAGCATTTTTGTCCACAATCAAATCAAGAAGATGACAATAACACATATTGAGGATGAATTGACATCCTACAGCCGGATAATTTCTCTGTCTTCGAAACAGGAAATTGAACCCAACCTTCGCCAACTGGCAAACTTTGCGAACGCCCGCTTGACCCTGATCGATGCCAACGGTAAGGTTCTGGCCGATTCGGAAAGAGATGTCTCACAGATGGACAATCATCTCAACCGAACGGAAGTTCAGGAAGCCCGTCTCCGAGGTACGGGCAAAGCGGTCCGTTTCAGTCAAACCCTCGGTGTGGACATGCTTTATTCCGCCGTTACTTTGTATCATGAATCGGCTATCGTCGGCTATGTCCGTCTGGCCCGGCCCCTTTTCGCCGTCGGCAGTTCCCTTTATACGCTTTATGCATCTTTTTTCAGGGCGGTCCTTTTTGTCATCCCGCTTGCGCTCATTGTCGCCCTCATTTTTGCCTACCGGCTGACGGCCCCCATCAGGGCCATGGAGCAATACACGGAAAGAATCAGGAAAGGGGAAGCATCGGGTATCTTGCTGGTCAACACCTCCGATGAATTGAAAAAACTGGCCGGCAACATCAACTATCTGGTTGACGAATTGGAAAACCGGATTAACAAAGCGGATGAAGAAAGAGGAAAACTTGTTGCCGCTTTTGCCAGCATGAATGAAGGCGTCATGATTGTCAACGCTCAACAAAGAATTGAATTTTATAACCAGGCGCTGCATCAGATGATCGATCCGCAGTACGGCGATGTAGACGGCAAGACCTTGATGGAGGCCTTCCGGAACATTGAGCTGGAAAACGCCTTTCAGCGGTTCCTGGATACAGGCCGAGCCGTTTCACAGGAAATCACCCTGGGCGATGTCAAACCGGTCATCCTGGACGTTCAAATATCCCCCGTCGAAGGATTGCCGGACGAAGAAAAAACCATGATCGTTTTCCGCGATATTACGCGTTTGAAGACATTGGAAAACGTCCGGGCAGACTTTGTGGCCAATGTCACCCATGAAATCAGGACACCCCTGACGGCAATCCTTGGTTACGTCGAAACCCTTCAGGCAGGAAACCTGAAAAAAGAAGAGGAAGCGGGAAAATTCCTCGAGATCATCTCACGGCAAGCCATGCGCCTTAACCGTCTCGTCGAAGATCTCCTCACTATATCGAATATCGAACTCGGGGAAATGCAATTCCGGTTTGAACCCGTCAAACTCCATGAGATTGTGAGGAACGTCATCCCCGTTATCGAACCCAAGGCCAAAGAAAAGCAGATCATCTTACACGATGATCTGCCGGATGCCCTTCCACCTATAAAAGGCGATCGTGACCGATTGACCCAGATTGTCATGAACATCCTCGACAATGCCGTAAAATTCACCATGGAAAACGGAAGCGTTACGATTACCGCACTTCACAACGAGGGAAAAGACCTCGTTCTTCGCATCAGTGACACGGGCATCGGGGTTCCGAAAGATAAAATCGCGCGGCTGGGAGAGCGATTTTATCGGGTGGATAAAACCCGTTCGCGGGAAATGGGCGGAACGGGGCTGGGTTTGTCCATCGTCAAGCATCTCATGCAGGCCCACAACGGCCGCATGGAAATCGAAAGCCAACTGGGCAAAGGAACAACGGTATCACTGTATTTCCCCATGATAAAAAATCAATAATGTTCTTCAACCCTGACAAATATAGGAAAGAAAAAAGCCTCGGAATAGACACCGGGGCTTTTTTGAGGAGAGCAAAACATTCAACAGAAGATGATTGAAATTTATGATGCTTCACCTAATTTATACCCTATGCCGCGAACGGTCTGAATATAACGGGGATTCTTCTTATCCTGCTCAATCATGCTCCTAAGACGGCTGATGTGGGCATCCACCGTGCGGGGTTCGACAAAAACTTCATCTCCCCAAACATAATCGAGTAATTGGTCTCGTGTGTATACCCGCCCGGGATGTTCGGCAAAGAATTTCAACAGACGGAATTCATGAAAACTCAATTCAACGGGACGGCCGTCAATTTTAACCTCATAGGACCGAAGATCGATTTCAATGTCTTCAATATATAGTTTATCCGCTTCTCCGTTATCAGAAAAAATCTCTGCGCGCCTGAGAACCGCGCGGATACGGGCAATCAATTCCCGCACATGAAAAGGCTTGGTGATGTAGTCATCCGCGCCCAACTCCAGACCGAGAATCTTATCCACCTGATCGGTCTTGGCCGTCAACATAATAATAAGCAAATTGTTCAACTGGGCAGACGACCGAATCAATTTACAGAGTTCAAACCCTGTAATACCGGGCATCATCAGGTCTAAAACGACTAGATCGACTCTGTTGGAACGAATGATTTCCCAAGCCGATAAACCATCATAGGCCTTGACAACCTTGAAACCCTCCTGTTCCAAATTATGGGCAACCAAATCGGTAATATCTTTTTCATCGTCAACGACAATTATGTTTTTCATAACGGCTTAAATCATTCTCTAATATTTTAATTTGGTTGTTTCTTCCACCGGAAAGAAGGGTTCCTTGAAACCCGTCTTTCCGGTAAGTTGATGTTACGCACACCACTTAATTAAAGCATTACTACTTCAGGGGCACGAATCCCTCTTTCTCGACAAGTTTCTGACCGGCCGGCGACAATATGAATTTGATAAATTTGGCCGTTTCACCTTTCGGATCACCGTCCGTGTACATATAAAGGGGTCGCGAAACGGGGTACTCTTTCGAAATACACGTGTCCGCAGAGGCCTTCACGCCGTTTACCGTCAATGGTTTAACGGATTTGTTCAGATACCCAAGGCCGATGTAGCCGATGGCATAGCGGTTCTTGGAGACGGCCTGCACAATAGCGCCGTTGGACGCCTGCAACTGAGCCTGGGGAAGGACCTTTGCC
>JAFGLN010000045.1 GCA_016928025.1 Deltaproteobacteria bacterium | reverse complement strand
TTTTGGCAAAAAACCCTTCTAAAGGAATAGCGCCATTTTTTCTACCTTTTAAAATTTACACAAAATATTTTACACTACCCTTTTTTTGATCATGACGGCCAGGGGAACATTGGCCAAAGCGCCACCGCGCGACCAGTCCAGTTCCTTGGGAAAATCTTCAATCGGGATATGGGGTTCCGGATAAAAGAGACAGTCGTGGAGATAGGATCCCTGGTGCATACCGCACCAGTGGGACCGGACATGGAGGCTGTCGACGCCCGCCGCTTCCAGCATTTTCGCCACCGTCCGGGCTTCTTCCATGGTGAACCCCTCTTCTCCGGCACCGATTTCGATGCCGTTCATCAGGATCTGGATCGGAAAGTCCTCCCCGACCCGCTTTTTGATTTCGCGTACGATGTTCAAGATGAAGCGGGTCCTGTTTTCCATAGTTTGGGGGCCGTATTGATCGTCGCGTTTGTTCCAGAAACGGGACAAAAAGGTGTGCAGCAGGTGATCGGCACCGGCATTGATCTCCAGTCCGTCGAAGCCGGCCTGGGAAACGCGGACGGCGTAGCCGGCGTATCGTTCGATCAATTCTTCGATTTCGTCGATGGTCAAAACATGGGGCGGATCGTCTTCGTGGACGTCGAATTCGGACTTTAAGGTGACCGCTGAGGCGGCGACCCGCGGCGCGATGGTATGATAAACCCCGCCCCAGGGGCCCCGATGGTAGAACTGCACAAAGGCGGGACAGCCGTGCTTATGGATGGCCGCCGTCAGTTCGCTTACGTCTTTGATATATTTGTCGTCGTCGATGCGAAAACGGCGGTCCCCCTCTTCAGCCAGAGGCCATTCCATAGCCGGGGTTTCAACGACAATGAGACCGGCACCGCCCTTGGCACAGGCACCGTAAAAGGCCTTGGCCCGTTCGCTGATGCGGTGTTCCCCGGAGTCAAAGAAATAGGTTTGCGCCGCCGTTTTCACAATCCTGTTTCTCAGGGCGACGTTGCCGATTTTGAAAGGGCTGAAAAGCTTTTCGTATCTCTTCACTACCATAAATCCTCCCTGCCGGCTATTTCCATTACGCCCGATTCTTCCGGGCATTGCTTAAGTCCGGTCCTGAGTTGATTTTTCGACGCTCGGGATACTGATGTGCCAGTGAAAACGGATGGGTCGATAAGGCAAAGCTTTTTAATGTATGCGTGACTATATGAAGGAAACACTGCCATGTCAAGAGATGTTTAACAAAAGAAAAATGCGGCGGCTAACGTTACGGGCACTTTCTTGATAAGGGAATGTCTGCGTTTTCGTACAAGACTTTTCATGATATGACTTGACACATAAACGGACTTTTCATATGAATCAAGCCGTATAAATACTATTACTCATGAAACTTCAGGCGAGGGTTGATAAGAGAGCTCTTGAGAAAGCGAAAACAGTCCATAAATGCAAATTGGTTTGATTTCAGACACCCATATCCCCGATGTCCAGGAAAAATTGCCCATCGAGATTATGTCTGCCTTCCGTGGGGTCGATCTCATTTTACATGCCGGCGATGTCTATAATCCCTCCGTACTGGACGACCTTGAATGCATCGCACCGGTGCTGGTCTCCCGGGGAGATGACGACGACGGCGAAATCGGCATGGATAGGCGCGTGCAAGAAAAACATATTCTGAAGATTGAAGGTCAAACCCTTTTGCTTGCCCATGAAAGACCGTTCGAACTCAGATTTCCGGATATGCCTCCGTCCCTGAAGTTGCCCCCCTTGGAGTATAAAAACGGACAAGCACCGAAAAAGGAGGACCCTCCGGATATTTACGTATTCGGGCATGAGCACAATACCGTCATTGAGCAGGTTGAAAACACCCTTTACGTCAATCCGGGCAGTCCCACGTATCTGCACTACAAGCACGGTTTGGGAACGGTCGCCATTTTGGAAATTCATTCGGGCAGGGCGGATGTAAGCTTTTTGCAGTTGTAAGGTCCGTGAGACAAATCAAAGACGTTAACGCGGGTTTTCCGCCTCCTCCCAAAATATGGCCGTCATTATGGAATGAATACCCGTACCTGGCAGAAAACAGCAGTAGAACGACCATAGGGGAGTATGATCTGAGGCGTTGCCGACGAATTACGGCTCCAGCGATAGTATATCACCATCATTGTCATTCCTGCGAAGTCGGGAATCCAGACATAAACTGGATGCCTGATAAAAAATCCCCTCAACTGGCAGCATTACCCAATTTTGTTGAGCGCCGACCAGATGGTATCTGCCAAGACAGATGTATCAAAAGGTTTGAAAATGATTTTTGTAATACCCATGTCGGCGGCCTTATCCGTATCTTCTTTGTCGAGAAATCCACTGCATAGGATGATGGGGATATCCGGTCGGACTGCATGGATCTCATGGGCGAGATCAAAACCGGTCATCAGGGGCATGGTCCGGTCGGTTATAACGCAATCGAAAAACTGTTCATTTTGTCTGAATTCTGCCAATGCCTCAAGGGGATCCGTATAGGCCGTTACATCATAACCTAATCGTTCCAATAATTGTTTACCGACGTTTGTCAGGGCTTCTTCATCGTCGACAAAGAGAATCTTTCCATGTCCCCTGGTGATTTCAGATGATGTAATGTCCGATTCAATCTTTAACGATACTTTCGACAAAGGCAAGAAAATCTGAAAAGTCGCCCCCTGACCTTCTTCACTGCAAACATTGATTTGCCCGCCATGCTCTCTGACAATGCCGTGGACAACCGCCAGCCCCAGACCCGTCCCTTCCGCCTCTTTCTTTGTGGTAAAATAAGGTTCGAATATCCGGTCCATGTCTTGGGCGGGAATACCATGCCCTGTATCGGTCACGGTCAGCTTTAAATAATGACCCGCTTCGTACGATTGAGCAAAGTCCTGAACGCTATCCCCGAGGTGAACGTTCTCGACGGTGATCGTCAAGTCCCCGCCATGGTCCTTCATGGCGTGCGCGGCATTTGTACTGAGATTAATGAGGACTTGGTGGATCTTTGTCGGATCGGCGATCACCGTATCCTCTGTCGCATTAATGCTTGTTTGGATGCGAATGGTCGTCGGCAGGGACGCACGTAAAAACTGCACGGTTTCCTTGACCAGAGGGATGATTTTCACGGGCGTTTTTTCCATTTCCGTCTGACGGCTGAACGTCAATATCTGCTGGACCAGATCTTTCGCCCGATAAACGGCTTTCATGGTGCTTTTTATCATCTGGAGGGCTTCGGGCCTGTCGGGAACCATCTCGCAGGCCAATTCGGAGTATCCCAGCATAACACCGAGGATATTGTTGAAATCATGGGCAATGCCGCCGGCCAGGGTCCCGATGGCCTCCATCTTCTGGGCCTGGCGAAGCTGGCCTTCCAGGGCCTTCTCATGGGTCGTGTCGATGCAGATACCGGCGGCGGCAAGTCTTCCCCGAAATGTGACAGGACTGATGAATGCTTTGACGTGCAAAAGTCTGTTGCCTTTTCCGAAAACCTTGAGATCCTGTTGAAATCCTTCGGGCTCCGATATAAAACGCCGTAAGCTCTCTTCGATGGCCTGCCGGCAATCCTGATGAATCAAGGTCGTGATATCCATATTATTCTTGAGTTCATCAGACTTATAGCCGGTGATTTCGCAAAACCTGTCATTGACAAACCGGATTACGCGATTTTGGATAATAAAAACGCCCGCCAGGGAGTTTTCCACCAGAGAGCGGTATTGGTTTTCCGATTCCGCCAGCGCCTTTTGTTCCCGCTCGACCTGGACCCTGTTGAAGACGTTCTCCAGAACGATGGGGAGGCGATAGAGATATCCCGGTGATCTGGCGATATAATCGTCTGCACCCAGCCGCAACGCCTGTATGGCTGTTTCATGATTGCCCTCCCCCGACATGAAGATGATGGGCACGTCCACCCTGCGGAGGCTTCGCAGCTCCTTGAGAAGCGAGAGGGACAACATGCCGGGAAGCTGATCGTCCAGAAGGATAATATCGCAGGGATATCCGGATTTCTCCCTTTGTAGACCTTCGTTGGTTCCAGTCAAGGGAAACCGCTGCAAAAGAGACTGGTCCGAATAGACGATATCGAGATGAATGAAGGGTGCAGACAGCGCAAGATGGGCGCGGACTGCTTCGATATCCTGCCTGTTGCGGCCGCCGTATAGGACGTGCAGTGGTTTTACGTGGCGGGCTATTTCCGATCGATACCTCTCCAGCGCGGCGTCAAGAATGCCGGGCAAGTCTTTAAGGTAGCGATCGGTCTTGACCACATAATCGCTTGCCCCTGCCTTGAGGGCACTTAAAGCGGTCTCTTTATCATCGCGGCCGGTGACGACGATCAGAGGTATCTGAATACCATGCTCCTGGAGGAAAGGCAGAAGAGATATGCCATTTCCGTCCGGTAACTGCATATCCGTCAACACCAGATCATAGCTGCAATTCTCCGGCTCACATCGGGCAAGACATTCTGTGGCTTCTCCACAGTTCGACACCCAATCGATTTCTATGTGGAGCGCCGCCTCTTCAAATGCGTAACGGACAAGCTTCGCGTCACCGGGATTGTCTTCCACATGAAGGATTTTCATCAGGACCTCCACCCTAACCGGGGATGGTAAAATAGAAGGTGGATCCGGCGCCTGGTTCGGATGTCACCCAGATCCGTCCTCCGTGACGTTCCACGATTTTTTTGCAGATCGCCAGGCCGATGCCGGTACCGGCATAGCTTTTCCCTGTGGGCGTCCGTTGAAAAACGGCGAAGATGCTTTCGTGGTATTGCGGATCAATACCGATACCGTTGTCACTGACAGAAAAGACCCATTCGCCGCCTTGTTTTTGGACGGAAATATCAATGACGGGCGGCTTCTCGCTACGGAACTTGACGGCATTGGCGATAAGGTTCTGGAATAACTGCATCAACTGCCCCGCATCGCCCATGACAACCGGCAAGTTACCGGATTTGATGACGGCCCGGTTCTCCTCTATGGCAACGGCAAGATTGGCCGACGCATTCTCAAGGACGGTCCGGCAATCCGCGGAGGAAAAAGGGTCCTCCCTGGTCCCGACTCTTGAGTATGTCAATAAATCGTTAATGAGATGTTGCATTCGGGTGGCGCCGTCAACCGCAAAATTAATAAATTCATCGGCCTCGGAATCCAATTTGCCTTTGTAGCGCCGGGCCAGAAGCTCGGTGAAACCGGCCACCATCCGCAAGGGCTCCTGCAGGTCATGGGAGGCGATATAGGCAAACTGCTCCAGTTCGGCATTGGAACGGGCCAGTTCGGCGGTCCGCTTTGCCAGCTCCTGTTCTGCCTTTTTGCGCTCCGTAATATCGCGGTTGACCGTCATGCCGCTCACAACATTTCCTGCTTCATCGCGTGTGAAACTGAAGGTTAACTCGATCCAGACAATGCTTCCGTCCTTGCAGATGACCGGTGTTTCAATCGGAGGTGGAATGTAGGAAGGATCGGCCTTCAGGGCCTCATTCATCCGTGTAACGAATTCCCGTAATTTGTTCTGGTATTTCGGAGAAATCACTTTCTCCAATGTAATATGCTTCAGATCATCATTGGAATACCCAAACAGTCTCTCCGCGGAAGGCGTTACATAAGCTGCTTTAAAGGGATTTTCTTCCCATTCAACAACCAGATCGGTCACATTGCTCGCCAGGCGCCGGTAACGTTTTTCGCTCTCCTGTAAGGTCTTCTCAAACTTCTTGCGTTCCGTAATATCCCGGCTTACCCCCTGGGCGCTAACGATATGACCGTTTTCATCATAATTCAAAGAGTAGCTCGTCTCAAACCATATATGCATGCCGTCTTTGCGGATCGCTTCCATCTCAAAAGTTTCTACCTCAAAGCGAATACCTCTCTCCGCCGCCTCCACAGCCCTTGACATATATTCCAAGGCCTTGGCTAAGGATTCGGGTGTTATGATGCTTTCCGGCGGCATCTCCGTAAGCTCTTCGGCGGTGTACATCAAATATTTCTCGACCACCGGCGACAAATATTGAATCTTCCCGGTATCATAATCGACAAGCCAAAAGATATCTTTCATATTTTCAGCCAGAAAACGGAAGCGCTGTTCACTTTCCTTTAACGCCTTCTCCATTTCTTTGGTGGCCGTAATGTCCGTCATCATCCCGATGACGGCAGGCTTCCCTTCGTAGGTTATTGCGCTGCCATACAGGTCAAGGTAGACGACTTTTCCGCTGTGGGTGATGCCTCTGAATTCAACGTGGATCGTTTCCGATCCTTCTTCTGTTACTTTTCGTAAGTTTTCCGATACCAGAGAAATATCGTCAGAGGAGAGAATATTTTCTATGTCCATTCCGATCAGGTCGTTTGGCTCATATCCGAATATGGCGGCTAACCGAAGATTTCCGTATTTGATCATCCCGTTTTGGACGACCCAGATGCCGGTCGGGGCCTTATCGGCAAGATCTCTCAATTGGATGCCGGGTTCGAGGGGACCTTGAGCTGTATTTTCGGGATGTTGGATTTTTCTTCCGTTCTTCATCTGCCAGGCATCTCTCTGATCATTTTAGCAAGGCTCTTTTAGACTTTTACTTCCAGGCTTTTTCGGGCGTGATCTGCAGCAAATCAGAGGAACGGGAATGATTTGAAATTATGGTCAACATCTTTAGCTTGCCTACACACACTTTACCAAATACATGAAATGATCTTCTTTGTCCATAAGTAAGTAAGTTTACGGCATCGCAGACTGACCCGTTTCTAAAAGAGGACGGCTTAATAAGCCATTTGATATTGAAAAAATCCATCGGGGGCGTGCGGGGGGACGATGTACCCCCGATGGATGGTTTGGGGTTAAAAATTAAGGTGCCGCCCTCTGTTAAAAACTGAAGGTGGCCTTCGCCGCGAAATAAGACCAGGTTTTGTCGTTTCTAGTGGGATTGTCCAAAGCCAGGACTTCCGCCGTGCCGTTAACCTGATGTCCTTCGATCTTGAAGCACCAGTTGGGATTGATATCAAAACGCACCGACAAGGCCAGATCCTTTTGCCAGGCTCCGTGATCGGGCTGGCCCGCGGCCTTCAGTTTGTCACCGTCTCGGTCGTCGTTGTCCGGATAGGTCACCGAATAGTATGAGCCCACTTCCAGCCAGTCCGTCAGGCGGTAAGCGGCTGACAGATAATACGCCTCGGTTGTTTTACTCGAAACGTTCGTCCCGAGAATCGACGTGGTAGTCGAATCCGAATCCTGTTGTTTGTATTCGACGGCCAGCAGCAAATCTTTCCAGGTATATTCCACGCCTATGATATTGACGAAGGTCTCGCTTTCCAACTGCATCTGAACGTTCCCTAAACCAGGAATGTTAGCCATTATCGGGTACTTCATATCTACCTTCGAGGCGGTTACATTTAACGCCAATCCGGATAGAGGGGTGTTCCAGCGGAGACGGCCGGCATAAGCGGTTTCTGCATCAATTTGACCATTGATCTCGCCGTTAATGGCTGTTAACTGGCTGTTGGTATATTTCCCCAAACCGCTGTCAAGATCCATGTTCATTGCCCCGCCCAGCACATAATAATCAAGGCTCCCGGCGACACCGATGGGAACATAGCCATAAAGGCCCACACCGTTTAAAGCGATGCCGGCATCTCTCGTCAGATCATTGTACATACCCTGGGGCATGACGATGCTGGTACGAAGCATGTCCATATCCCGTGTTTCAGTATAAAGAGCAAAGGGCAGTTTGATCCTGCCGGCCCTAAGCCCCAGCCAGTCTCGCCATTTATAGTCGCCGTAGGCCCAGTCGATGGTGACCTTATTATTGGCGGCATCTCCCAGGTCCCGGGAGAAGACTTGCACGCCTATGCGCAGCTTGTCGGTCACATCCTTGCTGAAATTGATGCCCATTTCATTGTACTGGAAACTTCCTTTTTTGCTGTCATGGGACAGGTAATTGTATTCATCGCTGATCAAAAATCCCTGAGAAATGAATCCATGGATCTGTACACCGCCGAGAGTCTCCATTGCCGGGGCATGGCCGGCGGCGGCAAAACAGAAAAACACGACCATGATGCTTATGCGTAACATTAGTTTCTTCATTCTCTTATATCCTCCCTATTCAATGTTTATAATTTTAACAGAATCCTTGGCGGCGCCGGCAGACACATATCCGATCGCCCCATCAGTACCGGATACATACTCGATCAATTCGCTTTCGGAAGCGAATTGTTTCGGCATCCGCCCCTTGCCGGTAAAGACCTGCTGCTTCCAATAATTGCTGAATTGCATGGCTGTTCTGCCGATGAATTGACTCAAAAAGTCTTCGTGGACCGGTGAGTTATCCTTCAATGTCACGAATTCCAGCCGAGCACCGTTTTTCCAGGACGTCATTTTCCCCAGAAAAATGGCATTCAAACTGTCCTTGGACAGGCTGCTTTGCGCGACGCTCTTATTGGCAACGACAACAACATCGGCAGCCAATGCGCAAGTGGCGGCTACCATGATGACCGTTGAGATCATCAGTCCCATGGCAATGGGTGAAAAACAAAAGCCCCTTTTCTTCATCATCTCTTACCCTCCTATAAATAATCATTATGGTTGTTCTAACTCTATTTCTCTCCGATTAACGGAACCGAACGGCGCGATGTCAAACGTGGAGCATTCGCACTGTCAAGATCATCCCAAATTTTCGTCTGTCCTTCAGCATAATAGGCCGCCATCCTTTCTTTATGCATGCCGAGCATTGCCACCAGGTTGTTGACGATTTCTTTCATGGATCCGGACTGAGCGTTGAGTTCTTCCGAAGCGCTGGCGGTTTCCTCGGCACTGGCCGCCATATCCTGGACCACCCGGTCAATGGATGCCATGGCGCTGTTAATCTGTTCAATGCCAGCCGCCTGTTCGTCCGAAGCAGCGGCAATTTCCGACACCAGAGTTGCGGCCTTACCGGACATATCCATGTTTCGCTCAAAAGCCGTCTGGCTGTCGGCGAAATACTGCTTACCTTGAGAAGCGGCTTGGATCGTATTGTCGATTAACCGGGTGGTTTCCTTGGCGGCATCGGCAGCCCTCATGGCCAGGGACCGAACCTCATCGGCCACAACAGCGAATCCGGCGCCGGCCTCTCCGGCGCGGGCGGCCTCCACAGCGGCATTTAAGGCCAGCAGGTTTGTTTGAAAAGCGATCTCATCAATGGTCTTGATGATACGCTGGGTCGCCTGGCTGGCATTAGAAATGTCTTCAATGGACTGTGCCAGCCGGCCCATGGCCTCGTTTGCCTCCCGAAGCACTTCATTGGCATTCCTTTTCATCAGCGCATCCGTCTCTTGGGCATTGGCGGCATTCTGTTTGATCATGGCGGACATCTCGTTTAAAGAAGAAGAGGTCTCCTCGATAGCGCTGGCCTGATTCGATGCACCCTCGGACAGGGATTGTCCCGCCCGGGAAACCTGTTCCGACGCATCGGCGACACTTGCCGCCCCTTCATTGATCGCCATCGCCACTCGTTGCAGGGGGCGGGATATGGACCGTTTGATGACAATGGCAATGAAAATCACGAAAAAGGTGACAACCCCCAAAAAAAGCCCGATGTTGATGAATCGCTGATCACGGCTGCTTTTGACATTGGTGAGAAGTTCTTCTTGGAGACGGTCGACGAATCCGCCGGACAGACTTCCGAGGCTTTTTTTCAAGGCATCGCTCTTTCTTGCCAATGGTGCCATCTGATCCGCGACATCCTGTGCGCCGCCGATCATGGCGGAATAAACGGTCCGGGCTTCATTCGAATAGGTTCGGAGGGCGTCGGTCGTTTTCCTGATCGACGCTGAAGTTTCGGCATCGAGGCCCGGCAGTTCTAATATTACTTGAAGTTCTTTCTCTACTTCTTTTGCCTTTTCCTGTGCCGATTCGATTTTGACCTGATCTCCCAGCATGACACTGTTCATGTAAAGATCGACTTGTTCCTTGAAGGTCGTCACTGCGGTCTGGCTGTGGCTTGAAGCAGGAAACAGGAGTTGGGACACATTCATCAGCCGGCTTTCCATCCTGAGACCAAGAACATATCCCAAAACCATGGAGGTAAAAAACCCCAGGATCAGGATCCCCAAACTGAACCAGATTTTTTGGAATACATTCATATTTTTCATTTTTATTCACTCCTCATGAATTATTCATGAATCAATACGTTATTTAACCACCCATATTTCATGGCACACTTTTATTTTTAAGATTCGTGATCGTTTTAATAAACATCATGAATTCGATGTCGTCGGCATCGCAATAACTCACGAGGCGGGGCCTGAAGCGATAGGCCTGAGACACCATATTCTTACTTCTATCCGGCAGAATGATGATAAGAAGCGTGTGCTGCAGAACATCCTGAAACTGATATAAGTCAGTAAGTTCTTGGGCTCGGGACACATGCAGAATGACCAGATCATAGTGCATGGCCGAAAGATGCAACAGTTTGTACAGATGTTCCTTTGTCCGGCTGCACTTAATGTCCCTTTTGGGGACAACCAACTCCAGCTCTCTCCGGAATCTTTTTAAATTTTCATCGGTCGTGGCCGAATAGAAAAAAATCTTCATTAAGGATGCCTTTTAAATAAACAGAGAAATAAGGACTGCCTCAGCTCAAGCGTATCCCTTTTCCCTTGTCGGCGTGGGATATGGCCCTGGATAAGCAATGCTTACTCAATTATTGTGCCAGGTTGATAAATGAAGGATTTTGAAGACGGTTTGTTGGAAAATACGATTCAATATCTTACAGTTGTGAGAATATTAGTCTATGGGAGTCAAAGACGGGATTATGCATTTTTACGGAAATACCGGAGAAAAATTACGTAAAACATGAAATGCTTTCGCATTTTACGTAAATGGACGGCGGATGCTCTATCACTTGGTGATTTGGTGTTTTCTGAGAATCTCGTACAGGCGTGTCTGACCCAGCCCGGATAAGCGTATCGCCTCTTTCATGTTATGGTCTGCCACGTCCATAAGGTGCTCGATATAGGCCCGTTCGAGCTTCATGAGTTCATTTTCGCGCCACGATCGGTATTTTGGGATATCCCTGCCGTGAAAGGCGTTACTCATTGCCGGGGAATTCAGGGGTGCTGAGAAGCCGTTCCCGGCTGCCGTCATCATCTTTTCAGACCTTTCCCCTTGATCTCCGGCGTAGTCCCGGATGATTTTAATTCTGATATGCGTGGGCAAATGATGGGGATAAAGTACCGGTTCGTCATAAGCCGAGGCGATCACCCGTTCGATCGTATTAACGAATTCCCTGACATTGCCCGGCCAATCATAATCACGAAGAGTGGTGAGAAATTCAGGAGAAAATTTTTTGACGGAGATTTTATAACGTCCGCAGATTTTATCGATATAGTAATTCAGAAGATCATTAATATCCTCCAGATGGTCTCTCAGCGGCGGCACTTCAATGACAAAGGATTGGATGCGGAAGAGCAGATCTTTTCGAAACAGGCCGTCATTCACCATCTGCATGAGATCGCGATTGGTTGCGGCGACCAGGCGAAAATCGCTTTCGATCTCCTTCTGTCCCCCGAGGGGGCGAAACCGCCGTTCCTGAAGAATCCGGAGAAATGACTTTTGGACGGGCAACGGGAGTTCGCCGATTTCATCAAGAAAAAGGGTCCCGCCGTCGGCCTGGAGAACAAGCCCCTCTGACGATTTATCTGCGCCTGTATAGGCGCCCTTTTCGTGACCAAACAGAGCTGATTCGACCAGGGTATCCGTTAATGATGCACAATCAACAATGACAAACCGGTTGTCTGATCGCGAGCTGTTCCGATGAATGGCCCAGGCGATGAGCTCCTTGCCTGTTCCTGTTTCGCCGGAGATAAGAACATTCGCAGATGATATGGCCGCCTCAGCTACTGATTTAAGGCATGTTTGCATAATATGACTGTTGCCGATAATGCCTTCCGTAACAAAAGAAGGAGGCACCGTTTGCTTCAGCCGCTTGATACTATGATATTGCAGAGCCCTTTCCAGAGGCAGGATGACCTCATTCAAAGAGAACGGCTTTTTGATGTAGTCCCAAACACCGCTTTTAATGGCTATTTCCGCACTATCGGGGTCTCCCGTGCCGGTCATGATGATGATCTCAGGCTCTGACTGCAATCGCTTCAATTGAGCAATGGCATCCAATCCGCTTCCATCCTGCAGGGACAGATCCAGGTAAATAACATCATAGGCGTCTTCCGAAGCAAAACGGCAACCATCAGCCAAGGACAAGGCATATCTGGTTTCATGTTCACTCCTGCCGATCTTGATAGACAGGATTTTGCACAATTCCTCATCATCATCAATAATCAAAACCTTCGCCATAACATTGAACCTTTACCTTGCTTTCGTAATCGTCGGAATAATTTACTAACAGATATTATACCGGTTAACGGCAAAAGGCAAATTTATAAGGATGGAAGACGGCTATTCACTTGAAAGAGGAAATCCATCCATCGAACCGTTTCATTGAAACCGTCGATGTTGCCCCCATCGTCCACGTCGATATTATCGTCGGCGGTGATTTTCGCCAGGCTGCAAAGAGTACTATCGGGATCCGTTTTAATCATGATCGGGACGATTCGGCAACCAAGTTTCAGAACGCCCGGGAAACGATCGATAACATAACGATCTGGCGCGGGGTTTGATCAATCCGATCCGCAGCCCATTTAAACATGTTTTTACCGGAAGCCGGATGAAATCGACGGCAGGCGCGGCGCACGGACGAAGCACATGACCGTCGAGGACGCAGCTGCCAGTGCCGCAAAAAGCATAATGGCGGCCGTGTAGCCGCCCGTCGTGTCGTAGATCCAACCGGTATAGACCGGCGCGGCCAGCCCGATCGGCGCGTTGAAAAACATACACGTCCCGAAAATTGTGCCGAAGGCCTTCCGCCCGAAGTAGCGCCCCAGAATGATAATGACGACCGGCGTCATCATCCCCGACGTAATGCCGTGAATCACGAGAAGAATGTAGATTGAAGGAAGGCTCCGGAACACCAGAAACGAACCCATGCCCAGGGCCTGCAGGGCAAAACACCCCGCCAGAACGAATTTGAGATAATCCTTGCCGGTGCGATCGGCAAGGATGCCGCCGAAAAAACGGGACGGCATGGTGAAGAAGACCATCAGACTCATCATCCCACCGGCGGCCGTGCGACCGATACCGGCATCGGTGAGAAAGGGGATGATATGGATGGTAAACCCGCCGAAAACCACCGTGGCGATGGCATACGACAGCGCCACGAGCCAGTAGGATGAGGTGGAACGGGCCTGACGGAAACTGAATTCGTCCTCTTCAAAGCTTGCGGCATATTCAACGCCAACATCCAACATATTACTGTGATCGCTGCCGGAAGCAGGATCGACTGCGGCCCCGTCGGGGAGCAAGCCGTAATATTCCGGGCGTTTCTGTCTCATAAAAAGGATGATAAGGGGAATGCAGGAAAGCATCACGGCGGACCAGATGAGGCAGGTCTGTCTCCAGCCGAAGGCGGCCGCCATCCGGTCGACGATGGGCAGCAGAACCACACCGCCCAAGCCGATGAGGGTGAATTTGACGCCCAGGGCCAACCCCCGCTTTCGCACGAACCAGTTGGTGAGCGTTTTGTCCACCGTGACCGTGAGGCCGAGATTGATGCCGAAGCCGGCCAGGATCCCCCAGGCCAGAAAATACAGCCACTCGGAGCGGATGAAGTACATCAGTGCAAAACCGGATACGGCGATGCCAAGGCCGGTTACGCTTACCCATTTAGGACCCACTCGGTCGCACAGCCCGCCCGTCAACGGCGCGATCAGACCGCCTTCCAGCCGCCCGAGACCCGTCGCCAAGGCCGTGAGCGCCCGGCTCAAGCTCAATTCCGCGGCGATGTCCTTGAAGAAAACGGACAGCCCGTACATATAGAATCCATGTCCGAGACCGGACACGATTCCCGTGACAAGGACAGTCCACCATCCAAAGAACATGCGTGAATGGGGCCGGGTATTTGAATCGGCGTCAACAGACATGGGACTTCCAGGCCGTTTACGGGACCCGCGGGGCCGGCACACCCTTCCAGACCAGCCGCTCTTCCCGGCGGGGATCGTTTTCGATCCGGCAGGGCACATCGAAGATCATGGTCGCCCGTGTATCAATATTGTAAGCCGGCCAGTGAGGCAGACCGTCGACGTCGGGGTTCCCCGTACGGGCGAAATTGATCCACGATCGGCTCATGGCGGCGGCCAGCTCATACCGGTCCGGCCGGTCGCCGACAAACGGTGCGATGTCCGGATTGTTGAACACGAAGGGGATCTCCAGGGCGTGGCATGCCTTGAACAGGCCGCGCATATAATTACTCTCCCAGGTGAACAGATACATATAGACGGGCGCACCACCCGCCCGATACTTGGCCTCCGCCAGTTGGACGGAGCGCAGGCGCATGCCCTCACTGTTGATGCCGATGTGGAGGTCCCACGGCGTCGCTTCCGGCCGCTGCTGACGATAAACGGCAAGGATTTCGTCTTTGCGTTCGCCAAGGAGACGGGTCAGCCTTTCGTTCAACTCCTCGTCCGTCAATTTGCGCCGCCGCGGGTCGGCCGCCATGAACAGGGCCGCTTCATCCTTGTTGGTGCCGACAATGACGGGAACGTTCACCGCCGTCGGGGCGGCATCGGGAACAAAGGGATGCCGCGGAAAAACCTTTCCATCCATGACGGGATACATGAAAGCAGAGGCTCCGGGTCCGACACCGACGAGCTTCCCGACGGCCTCCGTCAATTGTTGAAAGGGTATGTCCTGAAGTTTGTCGATATTGTCCCTGCTGATTTCAAAATGCCTGAGCAGCTTTTCGGTGAACGTCATGGCCGTCGCGGGCAGCATACCCATGATGCCGGGGCCGCTCTGAATAATGGCTTTATGAAACAGGCTTTCCGCCTGGGGCAGACCCAGCAGCGTGCTCACTTTCGCGCCGCCGCCCGATTCTCCGAAGATGGTGACGTTGCCGGGATCGCCGCCGAACGCTTCGATGTTGTCGCGCACCCATTTCAGGGCCAGGACGCAGTCGAGCATGCCGTTAAATCCACTGGAGGCGTATTTCTCTCCGCCGACTTCGGCCAGGTAGAGAAAGCCGTAAACATTGAGACGGTGATTGATGGTCACGACAACGACATCGCCGCTTTTCGCCAGCTTGGCGCCGTTGTACCAGCCCTCGGAACCGGCGCCTTCAAAGTAGCCGCGACCGTGCAGCCAGAACAGGACCGGCCGCTTCCCGCCGTCGCCGACCTCCGGCGTCCAGACGTTCAGGTACAGGCAGTCTTCGCTTAACGGCAAATCCGGCAGAGGGCCGATGGTCTGCTGGTCGGCCAGGGCATTTCCCCCCAGAGCGCCTCCCTGGGGGCAAACCGGTCCGAACTCAACAGCCGGGCGTACGCCGTTCCAGGGATCCACGGGCTCAGGCGGCAGGAAGCGCTTCTTCCCCGCGGTGGATTTGCCGTACGGAATACCCCGAAAAACGACCGCATCCTCTTCAAAAGTTCCCTGCAGTTTTCCCAATGTCGTAACCGCTATCGATTGCTTCTGCGTCATCGTCGATCCTCCCCCAAAATAGAATAATGAAAAGTAGCCGGATGCTCAAAATGGCGTATAAGAAAATGGTATCCAAGTCAACAAAAACGGTATGGGCGATGAATATCGTCTCCTCCCGATCTAAAAAATAGGGGGCCGTCCTTACCAAAAAGTTACAGTGCGGGAAGATGCCTGCGAATCAGGCGGGAATGCAGGACAAAAGGATCCTCTCCGCCCCGGTCGAGCAGGCGCGCGCTCAGGGATGAAAAAAGGGCCTTTTGCTCACGATAGGTCCGCACGTTTTGGGAAATCGGCCGCTTCCTTCTTGCCTCGTCGAACACGATGAACGGTTGAACCAGTTCTTCCAGGACAACGGCGTCGCCGTTTTCTTTCCGCCACACCCATGCCGCATGCAGCGCCGCGCCCAAGGCCGCGCCTTCCCCCTCGACCGGGACCGCCTCCGCCTCGAACACATCCGCAATGGTCTGGCACCAAACCTCAGACCGGGAAAGACCACCCGTCAAACGGATTTCTCTCGGTTCTCCGGGCATCCTGCGGAAGCCATCATAGAGGTTCAGGATGTGTCCTTCGAGAACAGCGCGACAGAGAATTTCCGGCGTGAAATCTTCAAGGCCGAAGCCGAAACAGACCGGCGCGGCCAGAGGCACATCCGGCGTCCGTTCGCCCTCATACCAGGGAATCAGGATCCTGCCGCCGTTGCCCGGCTTTGTTTTGCAGGTGATTATGTTGAACTGATCGTGATTTAAACCGTATATTTTCAGAAAATCGTTGTAGCCGTTTGCCAGGTTCGCAACACATAAGAGCGGCAGCCAGCGTCCCGTGCTGTCGCAAAACGCGGCGATCTCCCCCTGGGGATCGAGGTACGGCTCCTCTCGGACCGTATAGGCCGTGCCGCTCGTTCCGAGGCTGATGGTCACGATGCCTGGAGCGACATTACCGGTGCCGACGGCGCCATACATATTGTCCCCGCTGCCCGCATCGATCCGGCAGTCCGGCGAAAAGCCGAACCGCTTTGCCAGATCCGGCGAAATGCTGCCGATCGTTTCGTCCGAGGGTTTGACGGGAGGGAGTTTGGCCGACAGGTCCGGCGCGATGGCCTTCACAACCGTTTCAGACCACCGGCCCGTTGCCGGTTGCCGGAGGGCCATGCCGGAGGTGTCTCCCGGCTCCATGACGCGGACGCCGCCGGTCAGATAGAAATTAATGAAATTGTGAACAAGAAACAGTGTCGCGGTTCTGGCATAAAGTTCGGGCTCGTGCCGCACCATGTGAAAGATCTTGGCCGCCGTATAGCCTGTTCGCTGGGTGTTTCCCACCTCGCGGATCATGGCCGCGTCGCCGCCGGCGGCTGCCGTTAGCAAACGGCATTCCTCCAGGGTGGAAAAATCGTTCCAGAGCTTGCTGTATGGGCGTGAAAGCCTGCCCGCCTCATCCAGGGCGACCAGTCCGTGCTGCTGCCCCGATACGGACAGGCAACGGATCTGAGCAACGGGCAGATCGGACGACGCCAGGTGGGAAAATACCGTTTCGACGGCCTCCAGCCACATATATGGATCGGACTCGGAAACGCCCGCCCCCTGATGCCGGCGGGCGCCGTTTTCCGTTTTGTATTTGGGCAAATCCGTGTCGTAATTGACCGCATCCACAAAGACTACACGGTTTATCGCCGTGTCGATCACCACCAGTTTGCAGCTCTGCGTCGAGACGTCCAGACCGGCATAAAGATGATCCTTGGTATATATCATTTCGCTTTCTCGAATATATAGAGAGATGCCCTTAAGATTTTAAGGGCGCCCACCTTTTGCGCCTCATTTTCGTTTGTGCCAATCCTCGGCAAACAGATTAAAGTGAACTTTCTGGCGAGGATGCGCACGGATCACGTCTTCGTTCAGCGTCACGCCCAGGCCGGGACCGCCAGGCAGTGCAAAATAGCCGTCCATCACCTCGGGCACGCCTGGGGCGGCCTGCTTGACGTAAGCTTCGCTGAAATCGTTAAAGTGTTCCTGGATTTTAAAATTCGGCGTGCAGGCCGCCAGGTGAAGCGAGGCGGCGGTTGAAACCGGCCCGCCGACGTTGTGCGGAGCAACGAGCATATAGTAAGCCTCAGCCCATGCGGCCAGCTTTTTCGTCATGAGCAGGCCGCCCGTGTGTGTAATGTCCGGTTGAAGAATGTCTGCTGCCTGAAGCTCGATCAACTCGCGATAGTCATAGAGGGTGTGCAGCCGTTCGCCGGTGGCGATGGGAACGCCGAGTGGCGCAATCGCCTCGGCGGCTTTTTTGAGGGCGGCGGTATTTTCCGGAGGGACCGGCTCTTCCAGCCATCCCGGCTTGAACGGCGCCAGTTCGCGCGCCATCTGCACGGCCGTGACCGGGTTGAAGCGGCCATGCATTTCGATTAAAATCTCAATCTCCGGCCCCACTGCATCACGCACGGCCTCGACGAGCGCGACCACGTGCTGCTTTTCCCGGCGTTCAAGCTCATAAAACCCTTCCCCGAACGGATCGAACTTTAGCGCTCGATAGCCTTTGTCCACGGCTTGCCGGGCGGCGGCGTGAAATTCCTGAGGTGTGCGCTCCACGGTATACCAGCCGTTGGCGTAAGCTTTGATCCGATCGCGTACCGCGCCGCCCAACAACCGATATATCGGTTGATTGAGCGCCTTGCCGATACTATCCCAGCACGCGATCTCGACGAGCGCGATGCCCGTCATTACGACTGTGTCCGACTTTTCAAAATCCTTGCGGAACATGCGTCCGACCAGACTCTCGATCTCGAACGGGTCGCTGCCCAGCACATAGCGCGGAACGGCTTCGGCCAGATAGCCCAGCACGGCATCAGTGCGGTTAAGGACGCGCGACTCGCCTACACCCGTCAGCCCTTCATCTGTTTCAATTTTGACAAACGTGAGATTCCGCCAGGCAGTGCCCAACACCATCGGTGTGACGCGAGTGATTTTCATCGTTCCTCCTTAAATCCATCCTCAGGCTGCGATCTCGGGAACGCCGAGGTCGCGCGCGGGCCTTCGACGCGGGGAATCTCGACGCGGCACTGGGCGCCATCGGGAAAGCGCTTGATGGAGGTTGGCAGGTCATAAGCATCACCCGCGGGCAGCCCCAATGAGGTCAAAAAATCACACGTGTCTTGCATGGCTTCCTCCATATGGAGATAGAAATGGTGTGATGGCCGGGTAATGTCCCGTCCGGCCTGTTTGATATGGTTTCCATAGTAACGTTTCTCGGGGGCTTCGTCAAAAAGAAAATATGGATGGTATCATTTCCCGTAATCTGGAATCAGAAGTGAAAACCAAACCTAATCGGAAAGAGACTGGATTGATTCAAAAAAAAAGACCGTTTTTATAGTATGAATCTTGAAATTTTCGATTCTACAAAAACATGTATTGACAGCAAAATAATTGTCGTATTATCTATAACCAGCGTTGTATAGTACAACAATTGTTGTATCCTTTAAATGTCGATCGAATGAATGAAGAGGTAATGTTATGGCTGATTTACAAGAGTTCCGACAATCCGTTAGAAGTTGGCTTGAAGCAAACGCCCCAAAAACATTGCGGGGCAAGGTAACAGATTTGACGTTTACTTACTCCGGCGGCCGAAAGGGTAAACCGCCCCATCCGGACTGCATCCCCTGGCTGAACATGATGGCGGAACGCGGTTGGACGATTCCTTTCTGGCCGAAAGAATACGGAGGAGGAGGCCTCGACAAGCAGGAGACCAAGATCCTGCAGGAGGAAATGCTGAGGCTGGAACTGCCGCCGCCGCTTTCAGGGATGGGCATTACCATGATCGGGCCGACCGTTCTCCAGTACGGTACGGAGGAGCAAAAGAAACTCTATATCCCGCAAATCGTTAAAGGCGAGATTCGCTGGTGTCAGGGTTACTCCGAACCGAACGCCGGATCTGATCTGGCCAACATCCAGACAAAAGCGATCGTGGACGGCGACGATTACATTGTCAACGGCCAGAAAATATGGACGAGCGGAGGCAATGAATCCGATTGGATTTTCATGCTTGTCAGGACGAATCCGAATGTCAAGAAGCAGGCCGGCATCACATTCCTGCTGTGCGATCTGGAAACAGAGGGTATTGAAGTCAGACCGATCAAACTGATCAGCGGGGCGAGCATATTCTGCGAAGTTTTCTTCGAAGACGTGCGAGTCCCGAGAAATCAGATACTCAACCGAGTGGACGGCGGTTGGGAAGTTGCCCGGGCGCTGCTCGGCCATGAGCGGACGATGATCGCCGGTCTGGGCAGCAGGCCCGCGGCGCCGACAGCCGAAGATCGTGTTGAGGCGGCCGCGAAAAAAAATATCGGCCTGGAGAACGGCAAAATCGCCGACGAGGTCATCCGGAGCCGCATGGCGCAGGTTCAAATAGATGAATCCAGCTTCAAGCTGACGGTCCAGAGAAACAGCGATAATATGAAGGCCGGTCACCGGCCCGGTCCGGAATCCTCCATTTTCAAGATTTACGGAACCGAGTTGAACCAGAGAAGGGAGGAACTTCTCCTGTCGATTTTCGGGCCGGAATGCCTGGGCTGGGAAGGCGATGGCTTCGATGCGAAAGAACTGGAACTGTGCCGGACGTGGCTGCGTTCCCGCGGGAACACGCTCGAAGGCGGTTCGTCGGAAATCCAGCTCAACATCATCGCTAAACAGGTGTTGAATCTTCCGGATTAAAGGACGCTATTGCCGCTTCCCCTTCGGTCGATCATATATATGGCAGATCAATAGATAATCGAAGCGGAAGCAGAGCAAATACAATCCGGTCGCATTTAGCGCCTGACGCAGCGAAAATATAAAAAATAATATACTAAAGGAGATATGATCATGGAACTGGTTCTGAATGAAGAACAAACCATGCTGGCCGAGTCCGTCAATAGCTTTGTGAAAGATAATTCCCCGATTACCCGCTTCCGAAAACTGCGAGACGAAAACGATCCGCTTGGATATTCAAAGGAACTCTGGAAGCAGATGGCCGATCTGGGATGGACCGCCATTCTTTTTCAGGAAGAGGACGGCGGTCTGGGCTTAGGTATGGCGGAAACGGTAATTGTAACGGAAGCGATGGGCAGAAATCTCATGCCCGAACCGTATCTGTCCTCCATCATGCTGGCCGGGCAGGCCCTGTCGCTGGGCGGAAGCCCTGAATTGAAAGAAAAATGGCTGACGCCGATCATCAGCGGCGACAGCGTCCTGACGGTGGCATACCAGGAAAAAATGATGCGGTATCATTTATATCGCGGCGCCACCAAGGCGGAAAAAACCTCCGGCGCTTACCGTATCAACGGTGAAAAGGTCCAGGTCCTGGACGGCAACGGAGCGGACGCGATCATTGTATCCGCCCGCACCTCCGGCAACGATGGTGACGCGGAAGGATTGACCCTGTTTCTGGTGCCCAAAGACACCGCCGGTCTGACGGTTATCCGCCAGTCCAGGGTGGACTGCAGGAACCTGGCGATCGTTCAACTCAACGATGTGGAAGTGCCGGAAACGAACATCATCGGTGAGGTAGGGAAAGGCGGTGAGCTGCTAAGCCGGGTCGTCGATGATGCCACGGTCGCCCTTTGCGGAGAAATGCTGGGTGGGATGAGCTTTGCCTTCGACCGTATGCTCGGCTACATGAAAGAGCGCGTGCAGTTCAATGTCGTCATCGGGTCATTCCAGGCGTTGAAGCACCGGGCGGCCAGAATGTTTATGGAAGTTGAGCTGACACGATCGGTCGTCATGGCCGCTGCAAGAGCTATTGACGAAAACGATCCGAATAAGGAAATTCTGATTGCGACAGCAAAAGCACGCTGCTCTGACGCTTATGTCGCGGTGACCAATGAAGCCGTGCAAATCCTGGGCGGCATCGGTATGACCGATGAAGAGGACATCGGCTTCTATATGAAGCGCGCCAGGGCTGCGGAAATGGCCTTCGGCGACGCCGCTTACCATAAGGACCGCTTTGCCTCATTGAAAGGCTATTAACGCCATGGAATATCTCATGGATCGCCGCTCTGGAACGGCAATGTGTCATTCGGAGGTTAAACGCCGTATTTAATTATTGAACTGATATGGGAGGAACATTTGCCATGGATGAAAACAGGCGGAAAGCGGAAGAAATGATCAAGAAACCCATTGATCCCATTTACAAGGAAGCGGCCAGGCAGTTTCAACCGGGGCTGGAGAATTCGAAATACTTTCCCTGGATCCTGGAAAGGGCAATGAACCCGGACCAGGCGAAACTTTACGTTGCCCTGCCGGATACGGACAGAACGTCCGAGATCGACAGATTGGCCGTATCGGAGTCATTTGCTGCAAAGCTGAACATAGCCAAGGATATCGCCGATAAATATATGCGGGAGCTGTACGAAAAGGGTTTTCTTTTTCCGACCAGCAAGGGACCCCAGCTTCCCCGTTCGATGGGCCAATGGCTTGATACGCAGAACAACCCCAAGTATGACGAGGCCCTGGGAGACGAGTATTATGCCCTGATCGGATTGTTCAGCGACTACGAATTGGGAGAAGATCGGGAAAAGCGGATCGCGGCAAGGATTGCTGCGGGTCAACGCAACACCTCCGGGATCATCCCGCGCTGGAAGACCATCAAGGACATCCCCGGGGTCCTGCCGGGTGAGGACCTCAGAGAAATCATCAAAGCCCATGATGATATCGCCGTGCTTCATTGCGCCTGCCGCAAGCGCTATAAGGACCGCGCCTGCGGTGTTCCCGAGGAACTGTGCATTGTCGTCGGAAGAACCGCCCTTTACAATATTGATCGCGGGGCCGGGCGGCGTATCACGCGTCAGGAGGCGCTCAACCTGATCAGCAATGAGACGCTGAAATATCCCGTCGTGCATATCGGGACCCGGACCGCCGACCCGAAGAAATTTCGGGGCGTCATTTGTCATTGCCATTTCGACTGCTGTGAAGTTCTCAGGACACCTATGGTCATCGGCAGCAAATACCCGGTCACGGAGTATTACGCCAAGAGCCGGTACCGTTGTTACACCGATCCCGACCAATGCATCGGGTGTGGGATCTGTGCAGACCAGAGGTGCCAGTTCGGCGCGGCGTTGATGAAGTATTTCCCCGAATACGGCGAGGAGAGATCTTACACAGACGGAGAAAAATGCATGGGGTGCGGCTGCTGTGTGGAAACCTGTCCGACAGGGGCCCGCATTATGAAGGTTTTTGAGTTGCCGGAATCGTACCTGGATAGCGTCGGCAAAGTTTCGGATAATTATTAGACGATGGATTCAAATTGACGACAGCAACACCCCTGATGGATGGGGGAGAATTTATTAAACATGGTGCAATCAATTTCAAAGGAGGTTAAAATGA
>JAFGLN010000044.1 GCA_016928025.1 Deltaproteobacteria bacterium | reverse complement strand
GCAGTCGGAAGAACTGCCTGCCAAAGGCTTATCGCCGACCTTGCCGCCGAAGATCGACATCAGCCTGTGCGTTTTTTTCGATTTGCAGGCGGGGCAGGAGATCTGGCGCATCTCGCCCATGGACATGAACAAAACCTCAAACTCTTTTTTGCATTTGTCGCATTGGTATTCGTAAATCGGCATTTCGTTTCCTTTCGAGTCAACTCCATAAAAAAGCCCGGATGCTGCTTCACGTTTCATGGGAAGTCCCTTCGACGTCTTTCTCCGTAGACTCCCGGTCCTCCCCATTTGCCCGCCTTGGCTGCGGCCTTTTTACAGCGTTGTTATTTCAAAGTTCTTAACGGTCATTCCCGTGCAGACACTTCGTTACAAATTCCACTTCGTCATTCCATGTCGGTAAAGCGCGACACGGAATCCAATATTTCAATATCTTCCGGATACCGGCTTTTGGACCCGCATGAGAATCATGAATTTCAAAATCTCAGATCAAGTTTAGTAATAAGCCTCAGAAATGTCAAGTTCTGACAGCCTTTTCAAGAATGAATCGCCTGCCCCCCGCTGATGACCATTTCCTTTCCCGTCATGAATGAGGCTGCGTCCGAACACATCCACAAGACGGCACCCGCAACTTCTTCCGACTTGCCAAGGCGTCCGACCGGCATTTTGGCGAGGGTATTTGCCTCCATTTGCGGGCTTTGGCTGATCATATTTTCGACCATGGGTGTTTTGATCCAACCCGGGCAGACGGCATTAACGCGGATATTTCTGTGGGCGTTTTCCAAGGCCGCCGCTTTGTCAGTCCGAGGACGCCATGCTTGCTGGCACTGTAAAGGGATACCCCCTCATCACCCCGAACGCCGGCGACGGAAGAACAGTTAACAATCACGCCGCTTTTCTGCCGGGCCATGATGGGGAGTTCGTATTTCATGCAGAGCCAGACACCCCTGAGATTTGTATTCATGACGGCATCCCATTGTTCCATCGTCGTGTTGGCCAGACGCTTAACCCCCTGACCAACCTCGGCGTTATTGTAAGCGCAGTCGAGCCTTCCGAATTTTTCCCTGATGATATTGAACAGGTTTTCAATATCTTCCGGGACGGTCACGTCGGTCTTCACGTAGAGCGCTTCACCGCCGGCGGCCTTGATTTCGGCCACAACGTCATGCCCCAGATTTTCCCGGCGGGCGGCAATGATGACTTTCGCCCCCTCTCCGGCCGAAGGCCAGGGCCGTGGCCCGTCCGATCCCGGATGTTCCTCCGGTAACCAGAACCACCTTTCCTTCAAACATTTTAACCTCCAAAATATGTTCCTCCTTTCTAATGAAGAGCTTTTGGATAAAAACATTTTTCGTTCTTGTGTCACGATACAGATCAAGGGAAATGAGCAGGAAACAGCATTAAACAAACGATGGTTCCCCATAATTCTTAACGATTTCTTTTATGTAATTTTTTGAGTGGAGTTTGCGGAATTGTGCGGCGTGAAGTATAGGAGGAAGCATTCTTTTGTGTCAAGACAAAAGGTTCAAGGAACAAGGTTCAAGGTCCAAGGGAATAGGGATAAAGGCGGCCGGCTGTAGGCAATGGGCGATACAATTAACGGTAAGGCGGCTTGGGGGATGACACTTCGAACTGATCGGCAGGTTCATTGTTTTATTGACCTGACCAAGAGCTTGTGTTATCTCGACAATCGTCAGGTTATGACGACGGCGGCGATTCGGGGCTTTTTTCATGACCCATTGTCCAGAGCCTGTCGATTTGAGTTTAAATCAAGGAGCCCTATCTATGGCGACGGCGAAAAAAATTCAGGAATTCATTGGTCGATCCTCGTGGATTCGTAAAATGTTCGAAGAAGGCATGGTTCTGGCCAAACAGTACGGTGCGGAAAATGTCTTCGACTTCAGTCTGGGCAATCCCAATATTCCGCCGCCTCCGGAGTTGAAACAGGTTATAAGGGAGCTCTTGGACAAAAATATTCCGGGTATGCATGATTATGGGCCGAATGCGGGATATCCGGATACGAGAGAAGCCGTTGCGGCTTTCCTCCGGCAGGAATATGACGTTGATGCGTTGACCGCCGACCACATTATCATGACCTGTGGGGCGGGAGGCGCCCTTAATGTGGCGCTGAAGGCCCTTCTCGATCCCGGCGATGAAGTGGTGATTCCGGTTCCTTACTTTGTGGAATACGGATTCTATACCGATAATGCCGGTGGTGTCCCCAAAATGGTCAATACGAAAGAAGATTTTTCCCTGGATCTCGAAGCGATGGCCGAGGCCATGACGGAAAAGACAAAGATTGTCCTGATCAACTCCCCGAACAATCCGACGGGAAAGGTCTATGACGAAGCAACGATCCGCGGGCTGGCGGCACTTCTTGAGGCTAAGAGCGCCGAATTTAAAAAGGACATTTATCTCTTGTCCGACGAACCGTATCGTGAAATCGTTTATGATAATGTTAAAGTGCCCAGTCTCTTGAAAAATTATAAAAACAGCATTATCGGCTCCTCTTATTCCAAAACCCTGTCGATCCCGGGCGAGCGGATCGGGTTTTTAGCGGCGTCCCCGGACATGACCGACGTGGAGGACGTCATCGCGGGATTGATCCTCTGTAACCGGATTCTCGGCTATGTCAATGCCCCTGTCCTGATGCAGCGGGTGGTTGCCCGGCTTCAAGGGGTACGGGTCAATGTGGCGGAGTATAAAAGGAAAAGAGACCTGCTCTGCGACGGCCTGGCTGCCTTCGGCTATCAATTTTCCAGACCGGAAGGCGCCTTTTATCTTTTTCCCAAGACGCCGATACCGGATGATATAGAGTTTGTCCGCGCCCTGCAGCAAAAAAGAATCCTCGCCGTCCCCGGCACCGGCTTCGGCGCGCCGGGATATTTCCGCCTCGCCTACTGTGTGGCCGATGAAACAATCATCAAGGCCCTTCCCGGCTTTGAACAGGTCATCAAGGAAATTGTTTCATAAACGGTCTGGAAAGCTTGCTTTATGGTGGTGCACCTCATTCTTTGCACCCCGTTGACGGAGTGTATTTGCAGTTTACAAAGAAACATTCTTCAAGTTTCGGTCTCTTGCAATTATCTGCCTAAAAATGTGTATTGAGGCCGGTCATAATACCACCGGTGATAAACAGAATGGCCAGGGTGATGTAGTCTATTGAACGCATTTTTAATTCAATGAACGTTGTGCGTTCGCCCCGGTTGTAGGATCGGGCCTCCATGGCCGCGGCCAGTTCGTCGGCCCGCCGGAAGACACCCAGCAGAACCGTTTTGATCAAGGAGATAAAGGCCTTCAGCCGGACCGCCGTCGTCGATCCCCGTAAATCATAGCCCCGCGCTTTTTGTGCTGTTTCGATTCTATCCTTTTCCATGAGCAGGACCGGCATCAGTCTCATGGCCACCATCATCATAACGGCGATGTCGTCCACGGGTACGCGCAAGGTCTTCAACGGCCGCAGGAAAAATTTGATTGCCGCGATCGTCCGGGCGGGTGTGGTCGTCATGGTCAGGACGACGGCTGCCACAGTCAGGCATAAAAATCGGAAAACGACAAGCCCCCCTTCCGCTATGCCGGTGCGGGAGACGGAAATTTTCAAGTAGGGAAGGGTGATGAGGGCCAGGGCCTCGCCCTCACTGAAAAAGGCGTGGGTGAAGAAAATCAGCCCCGCGAAAAACAACAAAGGCTTGACGGCTTGGCCGATGATACGAAAAGAGATGCGGCCGGCCAGGACGGCGCCGAGCAGGGCGAGACCGAGCAGAATGACTGTAGGGGCTTTAACACCGAGGATCATGACGCTTAAGATAACAGCAGCAGCCAGCTTGACGCGCGGATCCAACCGGTGGATCGTTGAGTTGCCGTTTATGAATAGGCCGGTATGATACATAAAAAATTCTAAATCCTTAATGCTTTGTCACGGCTGATGGCCCCGTAAAAAATCATATTTCCCTCCCTTGGTGGGAGGGGATGAAGGGGAGGGGAATTTATCATCACTTGTAATAACGTTATTATTCAACCTCACCCCAATCGTCTCCCCTCAAGAGAGAGGGAGATTTTCGACTTTTTTTTACGAGTCCGTCACGGGTAACGAAAAAAGAGTAAACAACATTGACATTTGTTGCTCGTCACCAGCTACTATTTTTTCAGCAATTTTTTAACCTCATCCACCGCCTCTTCCATATTGACGATATCCGTCCGAACGGGCAGGCCTGCCGCCTTGAGTTTCATCATCAGCTCCGTCATTTTAGGCAGATGCATGCCGATGGCCTGGAGTTTGTCAATTTGCCCGAAGATTTCTCGCGGTGCGCCGTCCAGATAAAGGCGGCCTTCGTTCATCACGACAATACGGTTTGTCCCGGCGGCTTCGGCCATGTTATGGGTGATGTGGATAATCCCCACGCCTTCCCCATGGAGTTTTTCGAGGAGGTCCATGACCCGCTTGATCGAGATGGGATCGAGAAACGCCGTCGGCTCGTCCAGGGCAATGTAACGGGGCCGCATGGCCAAAACACCGGCGATGGCCGCCAACCGCTTTTCCCCGCCGGACAGGCTTTCAATGTTACGCGGGGCTAGGTCGGCGATGCCTACCCGGACCAGCGCCTCGGCGACGCGAGCCCTGATGTCGGCCGGCTTCAGGCGGAGATTTTCCGGCCCGAAGGCGCAGTCTTCCTCGACGGTCATGCCGACGATCTGGTGGTCGGGATTTTGAAAGACCATGCCGACAAGCGGTCTGATCCTGCTGTGATTTTGGGAATCCTTTGTGTCCAGCCCATCAATGCAGACATTCCCACCGGAGGGAATGAGCAGCGCATTCAGATGCCGGATCAGTGTCGTTTTGCCGCAACCGTTGGGGCCGATGACGGCTACATGCTCGCCGTTTTTTATATTGAGTGAAATACCCTGAAGCGCCTGAACGCCCTCCGGCTCATATTGATAAAAAACATTTTTGATGACAATCACTTAAAAACCTAACTAAACTCTGATTCGCCCCTTAAAATGTGAACTGATGACGGCGGCCAACAATATTTTAATAATGTCGCCGAGTAAAAACGGCAAAACGCCGACCGCCAGGGCCTTTTTAAAACTGAGCTTTGCCACAAAAGCGAGCTGAACGGCACCGCATCCATAAATGATGATCATGCCGATAATCATGGCGAAGATGTACCAGAGGATGCCGGCGCTTTTTCTCATTCGCGCAACCAAACCGATCACGAAGGCCCCAACGATAAAACCGAGCAGGTAGCCGCCGGTCGGGCCGAAGAGCACGCCCAGACCGGCCTTCCCGCCGGAAAACACCGGCAGTCCGATGATTCCCAACATGACGTAGAGAAACTGGCTGAAGGCCGCCAGCGGACCGCCGAGAATGATGGCCCCGAAATTCAGAAAAAATGTCTGCGCTGTGATCGGTACGGGGGGGAGAGGAATAATAATAAAGGCGCCGATTGCCGTGAGCGCCCCCATCAGTGCCGCATAGACAATGCCTTTTACGGATAATCTCATCGATGCCATCGTCGGTCCGATCGTTGCTTATCAATATTCCGACAGGTTCCAAGGCGAGGTGCGGTTGATAAGTTATGGTTAACGAGTTTCAATTGACAAATTCATAACCGTTACCGGTTAAAAAAGGTTCAAGGATTATGTCTTTCCCTTGCACCTTTAACCTTGAACCTTGAACCTGGATTTTAACTGAAGGGGGCTTACTACAAAACCTTTTGTTTTGTCAAAAGGTTTGTCGTCGTTATTCTGCCTCTGCCGGACCTCCGTCTGTAGCGACAGACACATCCGCTTCCCGTTTTGCCCATCGTTTTTTCACGCGATCCGATGTCGATACGAAGATCAAATAGAGAATGGGTACGATGATCACGGACAGGGCCGTCGAGACAAACAATCCGCCCACAACGGACCGGGCCATGGGCGCCCAGATTTCTCCACTTTCGCCGAGTCCCAGGGCGAGTGGAAACATGGCCAGCACCGTCGTCAAACTGGTCATCAACACAGGGCGCAGCCTGATCTTGGCAGCTGCAACAACCGCTTCCTGCATATCCATCCCTTCGTCGCGCAGCTGGTTCATAAAATCAACCATGACAATTCCGTTATTGACAACGATGCCGATCAACATGACCATGCCGATAAGGGCCGTCACGCTGACGATCGTGCCCGTTAAAAACAGCGTCCAGGCGACACCGATAATTGAAAGAGGAACCGTGAAGATGATGATGAATGGATGAACAAGGGATTCGAACACGCCGGCCATGACCATATACACGATGATGAAAGCGATGAGGATGGCGAGGCCCAAATACATGAAGGATTCCTTCATGTCTTCCGCGACGCCGGACACTTCGTAGCGCGTTTCCGGTGGAAAGTTGAATCCGGCCAGTTTTTGAGACACATCGGCAATGACGCCGCCGAGGTCGCGGCCCGATACGGACAGGGACACACTGGTCATGCGCTGCTGGTCTTCCCGCGTGACGGTGAAGGGCGAGATGTCCTGTTTGATTTGGGCGACGGCCTTCAAGGGGATATGAGCACCGGTGGGCGAACGAATGAGCAGGTTTTCCAAGACATCCGCCCGGTGTCGGTATTCAGCCGGAAGGCGAACGAGGATTTCGTGTTCTTCGCCCTGGTCCAAATACAAAGAAGCAATGGCGCCCTGGATGGAGCTGTAAACCACATCGGAAACCACAGCCGTTTTCAAGCCGAGCAGAGCGGCCCGTTTTCTGTCGATCTGGACCACCCATTCCGGTTGGCCGCCCTGAATAGCGGCCTTGACATCGACAACTCCGCGGATCGGCTTCACTGACTCCTTGACTGTGCCCGCCAGGTCACGGAGGAGATCCAGATTATAGCCGAAGATTTTAATCACCACGTCACCCTCGCTCATCTCCATACCGCCTTGTTCAAACCGGTATTCGATGCCCGGTATTTTTTCCAGGCGTTTCCGCATGGCGTCTGTGATGGCGTTTTGGGACCGTTTGCGGTCGCTGAGAGGGACCAGACCGATGTGAAACTCTGTGAAATTTGATCCGATGCCTTGATAAGCTCCCATGATCGTGCCGGGGTTGCCGATGCTGGCGGTGAGGGTTTTGATCTCGGGTGCTGCCTCCATGATTTCACCTTCGATACGGTTGATAACCTGTTCGGTGACCGCCAGGGCGGTGCCGCGGGGCATTTCCACTTCCAGACGGATATAGCTCTGATCGGTCTCGCGGATGAACTCGGTGCCGATGCGGGTAAACAGGGCCGCCGAAACAATGAGGACGACAAAGACCGCGGCGAGGCTGAGCTTCTTATGGCGGATCGCCCAGCGCAGAGAGCGCTCATGGGTATCGGCCATAGCGTTCAGAAAAGTCGCGATTTTATTCGCCATGGTCGCAGACTTTTTTATATCCGCCACCACGGCCTGCCGACTCTTCAAGAGATCTGCGCCGGCGGCGGTCATCCGTAAATAGCGCGACGAGAGCAGGGGAATGAGTGTCAGGGCCACAAACAGGGAGACGACCAGAGAAAAGCAGATGGTGATCACCATGTCGTTGAACAGGACGCCGGCAATGCCCGGCACAAACAGGATCGGTACAAAAACGGCCAGGGTTGTCAACGTCGATCCGGTGATGGCGCGGGCAACCTGGCTTGATCCGGTAACCGCGGCTGCTTTCCTCTCGCCTCCCCCCTCCCGCAGCCGGTAAATATTTTCCAGGACGACGATGGAATTATCAACGAGCAGGCCGATGGCCAGTGCCAGCCCCGCCAGGGAAATAATGTTGAGTGTCAGGTCCGCCAGATTCATGACGGCAAAGGTGGCGATGACGGAAAAAGGAATGGCAACGGACACAATGATGGACGAGCGGATGTTATAGGTAAAGAACAGCAAAACCAGACCGGTCAGCAGAAAGGCAAGCCCCGCCGTGCTGCTCAAATTCGAAATGGATTTGTTGATGAACTCGGATTGATCGAAGAGCGTGGCCAGATGGATGCCTTCACCGACGGCGTTTTCAATGGACGGAATGGCGCGGACCAGCCGGTTGATCGCCTGAACCGTGTTCGCGTCCGATTGTTTCTGGACAAACATGAGGACGGCGGGCACACGGTTCGTCCGGACAATGCCCCGGGGCTCTTCAAACCAGTCGCGTACCCGGGCGACTTGATGCAGATAAATAGGGACACCGCTTTTATAAGCGACGACGGTATTTTGAATCTGTTCAATAGACTGGTACAGGCCCAAGGTCCGGATCGTGAATTCCTGATCGGTCTGGGTAACGTAGCCGCCAGGGAAGCGGACGTTTTCCAGCCGGACGGCCTGAATGATTTCGGAGACGGATAAGCCCTTGGCGTGAAGGGCCAGCGGATTGATCTCAATGAGAATCTGGCGCTTCGCTCCGCCGACGGTCGTTGCCGTAGCAACCCCTTCCACTCGCTCTATCCGCGGTTCAATTTGCTGTTCAGAGATGCGCCGTAATTCCGGCTGGCTGATCTTGTTGGAAGACAGACCGAGGATCAGGATGGGTTGAAGGGAAGGATCGAAGGTAAAAGTGAGGGGCTCGTCTGCGTCGTTGGGCAGATAGTCTCGGACAAAGTCAAGATTCTTTCGGACGTGGAATTCCGCCATGTCCATATCAATGCCCCAATCGAATTCGATGATGACGGCGGAGTTACCCAGGGAGGACCGGGAGGTGACGCGCTTGACATTGGCAACACGGCCGACAGCCTCTTCAATAGGGCGGGAAATCAGCGTTTCCATATCTTCCGGCGCGACGCCCTCATAGGTTGTCAACACCAGGACGACAGGAAACTTGATGTCCGGCAGGAGGGCTGTTTTCAACTGGCTGAGGGAAAAAATGCCAAACCCGACCACGATCAGAAAGAGCATGGTGAAGGCAATGGCTTTATTGACGGCAAGCTCGGATAATTTCATGATTCCTCACCCCGGTTCAATGGTTGGCTCAAAGGGACCGTCTCTACCGGTACGCCGTCTTCGAGGCCGATATGTCCTCTGACGATGACATGATCGCCAGGCACCACGCCTGAGTTGATTTCCATCAGGCCACTCCCCTGATAACCCGTTACGACATCCCGGCGCATGGCCTTGCCGTTGATTACAAGAAAAACATAAGGCTGCCGCGTTGTTTGTTCGTCCAGGTTCGCTCCCCGGTTGCCGACGATGGTGCGGTACTGTATGGCCGACACGGGTACCAGCGGAACGTCGTCTTTGGTGTCGATAACGATTTCCAACTCGCCGAACATGCCGGGGACCAACAAGCGGTCGGGGTTGGGAAAACTGCATTCAATGGTTGCCAGTCGGCTGATCGCATCCAGGATCGGAGGTTTTTGGGTTATTTGTCCATGAAAAACACGGTCCGGATGACTGGCAACCTTAAGGCGGGCGTGCTGGCCGATCCGAACAGAAGCGAATTCCCGTTCGCTGACCTGAGCCATAACATGAACCGTGTCAATTTGTATGAGACTGAACACCGGTGTTCCCGGCGCGACCATGTCGCCCAGCTCCAGAAAACGGTTGCTGATGAGGCCGGAGAAGGGGGCACGGATGGCTGCGTTTCGATATTGTTTCCGGGCCTGTTCGACGACGGCCTCGGCCTGTTTTACGGCTGCCCCGGTGTTGTCGTACTGCGTTTTTCGCGCATCATACTGCTGGTGGCTGATGGCTTCTTCCGCAAACAAGCGCTGGGCGCGTCCAAACTCCGATTTCATATTCTTCAGATTGGCCCGCGCCGCTTCAAGGGCGGCTTCGGCTTGATCGACGCCGCGGGCTAGCAGGGTGCTTTCGATGACGGCGAGAACCTGGCCTTTCTGAACGAAGTCGCCCTTGTCAGCCTTAAACGCCACAATACGCTCAGCCACCTGTGCCAGTAACCGTACATCCCGCCGAGCCTTAACGTCTCCCATAAAATGAAGGACATTTTCCGCCGTTCCCGTCTTGACGGTCATGATATTAACAACAACGGGCTTCTTGCCGGTCTGTGCTTCTTCTTTTTTACCGCATCCCGTGACGGCGAAGACGGAACAACCCATGATGAAGACCGCCAACATGAGAATGCCGTGATGGATGCATTTCTTTCCGATGGATGTTATTTTCATTAAACCTCCAGAATAGCGTTCCTATAAGATGGAATCCGTTTTTAAAGACCCAACGGCCCGTTCAAGTTTAATTGAAGCCGTATTGAACTGGTAAATGGCCCGGTAGTAGCTTGTGCCCGCCTGGGTTGCCGCAAGCTGTGCATCGATCACTTCTAGAAGCGTAGCCGCACCTTCCTCATAGAGAAGATTGGCCAACCGCAGACCCTCCTTGGCCTGCGCCACGACCTCTTTCTGGGATTGTAGGATTTCCTGAGCCTGAATGAGTTCGTTATACAGGGTGCGGATCTCCGTGGCGATCAGATTCTTTAGATTTTCTTCTTCGATTTCCGTTTTCCGGAGTTCCGCCCGCGCCTCACCATAACGCGCCTTGCTGCCGAGGCCTTCAAAGATGGGAATACGGAGCGAAACGCCCGCGTAAAAGGTCCGCTCGAAATCATCTCCGCCGACGGAAAAATCGTCCTTCTGGGCCTGCCATTGCAGGGCCGACGATAAAGCTAAGATGGGAAAAAATTCCGCCCGCGCCAGGCGAACTTTTTTTGCGCCGATGTCTTTTTGCAGGCGTTGCATCTGATATTCGGGCCGTTGAGTGTAAGCTTTTTCGACGAGTGTGTTGATGTCTTCCGAAAGCAGCGTATCCCGGCGCGGTTCGAAGAAACCTGTCACTGTAATTCCTTTTTGCTTGTCCAGACCGAGAAGATCCTTGAGATGTTCGACCGCCGTTTCATAGCTGTTGCGTGCTTCCGTCAGATTCGGCCGGATGGTGGCCAACTGAACCTGGGCCCGCAGGCGTTCGAAACGGGACGCGGCACCTTCCCGGTAGCGCTTCTCGACCTGGTTGAGATTGGTTTGGGCGTTTTTCACGGCGCCTTCGGCGACTTCAATGAGGCTCTGCGTCAGCAACACGCCGTAAAAGGCACTGTAAACATTTTCAATGGTCTGCTGTTCGGCGGCGCGATAACCAAGCTTGGCCGTCTTCAGGGCATCCGATGCGATGCCGATGCCTGCCGACAGCGCTCCGCCTGTGAACAAGGGCTGCTCAAGAACAACGGCTCCCGTAAACGTGTGTTCGGCGCCGGTCGGCATCTTGATTTCGGTATTGCCGCCAAGAATGGGGGGCAGGGGCAGAGTCATAACGTACTCCGGCCGATCCCAGGTATATTGATAATTACCCGCCAAAGACAGGGCCGGGAAGACTTTGGCGCGGGCACTCACGAGGCCGTGTCTGGCCTGTTCCAGGCTCTGACCGGCGGCGCGCAAGCCGGGGTTTTGCCTCAGGGCCGTTTCAAGAGCCTCTTTAAGAGTCAGAGCCTCTTGGGCAAATAGGAACTGGCCGCTTCCTAAAAGCCAAAGGATGAAAAAAATGATTCGCAGGATATGAGCTTTCATTTAATATCCCTCCTCGTTCTTAGTCCTTGTAAAAAAAGATCGACAAAACTGCGAAATTCTTCCGACAAGGTTCCAATGATGGCCTCATCATCGGTAATTTCATCGTCCGTGGGGTTATTCAGGAAAAGGCCCTCGAATCTCAGAGCGGCAAAAGTCATGAAAAAGATATGGGCCGTCCGGTTACAGTCGATGACGGTGAATTCACCGGCCCGGACACCGTCGGCTATCCAGCGGGACAATAGGTTTTCCTCCCTGACCCTGCAGGTGGTCAGGACTTTTACGGAATCGGGGTGAAGATCAAGAAAGGCGTGGCGGGAAAGTTCGCCTAAAACCAGGAACTCCTGCAAACTTTTGATTTGCATGTCCAGGTAGATGCGCAATTTTTCCGCTGTGGAGGCAACATCCGCCGTGGCTTCCTCGACAAGTTTGAAAAAAGCGTTCTGTTCATGTTCGATAACAGCGGCGAAAAGATCCGCTTTGCCGGCGTAATAATGATAGAGGGTCGGCTTCGTAATCTCGCAGTCCCGGGCAATGTCGTCCATGGTGGTTTTTGTATAGCCGTAACGGCTGAATTTCCTTCGAGCCTTGAGGAGGATGTCTTCTTTCCGGTCCATGCGGTTCCTTTACTAATTAACTAATTTGGTAGATGGTAAAAATAATGGTTTGGTGACGGATTGTCAAGGAAATAAATGAAAATGGAGAGTTGGCATGCATTGATCTAAAAGTATTTATCAGATGAATAATGTTTGGTGTTATAGAAGGTCTGATATTATTAACTAATCATGTACAAATATGCTTTTGTTGGGATAATTGATGGGTTAAGTCTAATGGTTAGATAAAGAAGCGAGCTAACGCGGGATTGTAAAAAAGGAGGACTGAAATAATAAATTATTGACAAAGAGACAGGGCTCCGATGCTGCCCTGTCTCTTTGTCAAACAACGCTTTCACTATATTTTCAAAGAAAGGAGGTACCGTTATTTCTGAAACTTTTTCCGTAATCCTGCCAATCCTGCCAGTCCAAAGCCGAGAAGCATCATGGTAGCCGGTTCGGGAACGTTATCGGCTTTCCTGTTTGGTTCCTGGTTGAGCCAAAAGATATCTGTCGGAGAATTGTCGGAGATGATCATTTTCATGTAGAAGAATCCACCTGGCTCGACCACGCCATTAAAGAAGTTCACATAGTCTCTTACGTCGCTGATTTCCGTCCAGCTTGTTAAAACACTCGAGTAGAAGCGAGTTCCCGTGTAGCCTTGAGCGAAAGATAGGCCATCACCATCTGAACTGGCAACACCATATTCTTGCCAAAGTTCATTGTCAAAAGACGACCATGCTATGTTTGACATATTCCATACTTTTTTCAGCAACCAGAAACTCGTCACGTGCCCTGTCCCAGCTTTATCTCCTTCATTTGGCATACCGCCGATTTCTATGACGTAATGACCGCCGTATAGATACTCTTCAAGGACATATGGATTATCGTATGTTCCTAACCCATTGTTGTATGTAATCTCACCATTTGCTGCCGTGCTGGCATCCTCAATAAACGTTGCCGCTGCGGCCGGAATCACCATTCCACCTAATAAAACCATAACTGCCGCAATAATTAATGTAATTTTAAATTTTTTCATTGTTTTACTCCTTCCTTCTTCTATCTCCTTTTAGGGTTTTCTTGTATGACCGCCTGTTTCTTTTGTTATACATTGTAGCACTAACTGTGCCATAAGTGATTATAGGGAAGACCGATGAATGGCATGATAGCATAACCGCTTGATATAAAATAAATAATAATGAAAAAAATTTTTATAGAAAACGTATAACGATTCTGGAGTGAATTTAAGATTTGTAAAGATTGTCGACAAAGTTTTGGGAATTTAGGGGTGTAAAAAGGAAAAATTAAAGTAATACATGGTCTTACTTATGGTGTGTAAATTGTAAAATAATTCGACACGATGTCGAAAAAAATTGCAAATCAGGGATCAACCTGCATGAGATATAATTTTTATAAATGAAATCAACAAAATGCCATTAAGAGAGTTTTACAAATATGGCTGTTCAATTTGACGCATCCTATATCTTCCCGCTACATCATGCAATATGGGCTGGACGGACGCTTACGTTCAATTAAGATCAAGTCATTGATTTGATAGTCAGTCGGTTTTTGACTAATTATAAAGAAGCATGCTGCCTTAACGGGATGAATTTACTGTTTTGAAGAAAGTTACGGTGAAAAATATGATGCTAATCAGCTTTTAAGAAATATTTTGTTTTACAGTATGGTAAAAAAACAGAAGTGATCTCGTTACCGGTAGAAGCAATTTTTGCTGATTGAGCCAGGCTATAAGATGGCCCGAAAATCCTAATCCGAGGCTGATTTTTTTACCGTTGCGTTTGATAGACGAAACAACGCCAAGGATATTATCTTTAAAGAATCTATCATCAGGTTTGGAGCAATTATCTCCGCAAATGGTGAGCCTAGCGTCTTTGCATTTGATAATACGATGTAAGACAAATTGTTTATCCGCAAGTTCTGCCAGAACGATACTGCCAACTAAGAGAGGCTCCTCAGGTGCTCCAAGTTCAATGATGTCTCCATCACGAACAAAAGGCCACATGCTTGAACCCCTTGCAGTCATTCGAACTTTTTGTCCATTTTTTAAAGCGGAGCCTATGACGGTAATTAATTCATTAAAAGGGACATTCATAGCACAGACCGAACAAGTGGAATGATGTCGGGTTCGGGACGACAGCGAAGTAAATAAATCGGTGTATGAGATACAATTGCGTTTAGATTGGTAACAGCCTTTTCTATGAGGGTACCGTCCCAGTAAGGGAGAAAAGAGCGAGCTAATAGTAATGGTGAAGCAATAGGTGGCGCTAGGGATAGAATCGAGGTTTCTTTTGACTGTTCCAAAACGATAATAGCAGAGAGGGATACCTTGTGATTTTTGGCTATATCTTTTTCGCCTCCCCAAGGTGTTCCGTAACAGAAGACTTGATTTCCACTAAATCTAACAGCGATGCGGTCATCGTTCATAACGGTTGCACCTGCGTTATTGCTCCAAATTCCTGCTTGTGTGCTTTTCCCTGCGCCCGAGTGACCGACAAAAACAATACCCTTGCCGTTGTCATCAATACCGGAGGCATGAAAGACAATGCCTTGTGAGAACAAAATGGATGTGCGAAACAGCAATTCACCGGCGCCGACATTTAGGAGACTTTGCCAGGACCCCTCCCTGCGCTTTTCCTTAAGCCTCATCCTGTTCCATTCGGGATTTGTCTGTAATAGAGCCTGTGTTTGTTTGATTTCGCCGTTTATATAATTTATGGCTGCATAATAATTATTCCCGGACAGATACATACGCCAAATTGACCCTGGATTGTAAATCAGCCTACCCGGAGGTTCGGGATGTTTCATGCTTTCCTCCCATGTGAGCGTTACCTTCGAAATGGGATTTTCAATTTTTTCTAAAAATGATTCATATCTTTTTTTAATACCCAATTCAGTTAAGGAAAGTGGGCTTTTTAATTCGATGGCGATATCGGCGATACAGATAGTAATGTTATCCATTGTTGCTATAATAAATCTTTCGTTGATGAGCTATTTCGCACCAATACGGTACCGGTTCCGTCAATGTTCCTGTTTCCAAATAAGACCATGCAGGGCATCTTCCGCAATAAATGCGCGAATCACAAGCAATGCAGGCAGTTGAAGGAGGCGGCGCCGCGTCCGTGAATCGTTGCACTTCATTCCAGGCAGCTTCAAAGCCCACTTCCAAAGGTTGAGCGGCGGGTAAGGGCAAATCCAGGCAAACGTTCATTTTTCCTGATGGACTTATGACAAAAGCCGCTTTTCCTGCAAGACAATAAAAATTTTTGTCCTTGTTATCGGAGGATTCTAAAAGTGCCGCTTCTTCCCATGAGTTCGCAAGTGTCTTTTCTGATACTTGTATAGTTACACAGTCGGCCGCTGCTAAGCGCAAGTTTTCTACATCGGAAGGTTGACCATCGGAACGCTTTGACAATAACCAACTTGATATAAAAGAAACGCCCCACGCTTTGGCCATTTCTTTCATGGCAGACAATTCGTTCACATTTCGAGTTGTTATTATTGTTTTTAATCCCAAAGGTATCTGACGTTTGATGAGAGCTTCAATTCCTTTGCAGCAGCGTTTATAGCTTCCACGAACACCGGTAACGGCTTCGTATGTTGAGGCGCTTGCACCGTACAAGCTTATTTCCACACGGTTAGGAGGCGATTGAGAAAGCCGATCCGCTATGGCATCCGAAATCAGGGTTCCATTGGTAAATATGGTGAGAATGAGACCCATACGGGTAAGGGGTTCGTAAATTTGGAAAAAGTCGGAGCGAAGAAAAACTTCTCCACCCGTAAGAAGCAAGAAAACCATGCCACTGTCGGCAGCTTCCCGGGCAAGCAGTATCCATGAATCGGATGACAATTCTTTATTCTTAATTGATGTATCACCTGCGGGCCTGTTGACATAGCACATTGAGCAGCTTAGATTGCATCTACTGGTAAGTTCAAAAGTACCATAGGCAGGTTGTCGTCTTGCAGCTGCTCGCTTGAGGAGTTCACGAACGAGGGGGCCATACTCGTTAGGGAGAGTGTTCATTATTCCAAAAGCCCTATACCTGCAATTTCATTTATAAAGGCCTGGGTGTCTTTCTTTGCGCATTCTCTATCTATATTAAATTCTTCTGCCAGTAACCTAGCCAGGTCTTCCATTGAAAAATCTTCGACCAGTTTTTCCCAGAGAAAACGTCCCGATGCATTCAAGATGATGAGACCATTTAAGTCCACCACTTGCTGTCCTATAGGCACAAGCAAATTCTCACCACCCACGTCTTGTAGGATAAAATTGTTCTTTCTCTTCACGATGGTTCCTTACCGAAAACATTCAAAGGACGTTACCCTTTTTCAGATCTTCTCCGAAGGGTAACAAATTCTTTGTCAGCTTAAATCTGGCGTGGTGTTGCAATCCCCACCTGCAAACATTAACTTAAGACAGGCCATCAACCTCTCCTCAATCTTCAGGGGCACAAATGTTGCTTTTGGCGGTTCGTATTGTTCTTTATCGGTTTTTTCGATTTCTTTTTCGTTTGATTTTTCCATAATATCCCCCCCATCTACCTGATTTTTTCACGAAGTATAGGCAAATGCCTTCTTTGATGTCAAGGCAATTTCTTATTTACTGATAAGCTGATTAAATAATAACAAAACATTAATGAGCCAATAATTTATAGTTGCTTTGTTCGTAACTCTTAAGTTAAATCACGTGTCGCAATAATCTGACTATGCGAAGGATTATGATTTATACGCTAATATAAGGATGTGATTGAAAATATCCAAGGATAAAGATTTTCCACAAAAGAAAAAAGCCTCTTTTGATCGGGATTGGACGGAAGGTAGTATCGTCGGCAACCTCTGGGGGCTGTCCTGGCCGATGACGGTGACCGCCTTGATCGAGCAGTTGGGCATCATTATCGACATGGTCTGGGTGGGCCGGTTGGGGGCATCCGCCATGGCCAGCGTGGGGGTGGCGGGTCTGGCCGTCATGATGATGGTGGCGGCAAGGCAGGGGCTCAACACAGGCATCCGGGCCATGCTGGCCCGGTTTGTAGGGGCCAAAGATTTTGCGGGCGCTAATCTCGTCACGCAGCAGGCCATGATCGTCAGCGGCATTTTCGCAATAGCTGTGGCGGTTATCGGCATCTTTTTTTCCGATGCCCTATTGACCCTTTTAGGTGTTGAACCGCACGTTGTTGCCCGCGGCGGCAGTTACATGCGCATCCAACTGGTCGGCTCATTTTTCATGTCTTTTGCCATGCTGGCCAGAGGCATCATGCAGGCCTCCGGCGATGCCGTTACGCCCATGAAGTTGTCCATCGCCACGCGGGTTCTGCATTTGTGCCTTTCTCCCTTTTTGATCTTCGGCTGGTGGATTTTCCCGCGCCTGGAGGTCAACGGCGCCGCCGTCACGACGCTGATCGCCGAGGGGGTTATAGGCGCCGGCATAGGATTGTGGATCATCTTCAGCGGCCGCACGCGCATCAAACCGACCCTGAAAAACCTCCGCATTGACGGTCATCTGATATGGCGGATGATCAGGATCGGCATCCCCGCCGCCCTCACCGGCATGGAAAGGAGTTTCGCCAATCTTTTGATCGTCTGGTTCATCGCGCCTTTCGGTACGTTGGCCGTTGCGGCTCATTCCCTTTTGCAGCGGATCGACATCTGCATCCACATGCCCGCCTCCGGTGTCGGACAGGCGGCGGGCGTCCTGGCGGGACAGAACCTCGGGGCCGGCCGGCCGGATCGCGCCGAAAAGACGGGCTGGACGGCGGCGGGTTTGTTTACCCTGGTCATGATGGTCATTGCCGTTATCGTCTGGTTCCAGGCGGAGAATATTGTCCGTATCTTCAACACGGAACCCGGCCTGGTCCAGACAGCGGCCAATTTCTTGAGGATACAGATCGGCGACTACCTGGTTTTCGGCCTGGTTGTTGTATTGATGTATTGTTTAAACGGCGCCGGCGATACCCTGGTGCCGATGTTGACCACCCTGGCCACCATGTGGTTTATCCAGGTGCCCCTGGCTTATCTGATCCCGAAATGGACCGATCTGGGTGTTTACGGCGTCCGCTGGGCGGGCGTAATCGCCATTATTCTGAGAGGCCTGATCTATGCCGTTTATTTCAAGGCCGGATTCTGGAAGCGCCGCCAGTTGTAGGAGAGGCGTTAGAAAAATCAGAAGAGTGAATCACTCGTAATGTTCAAGATAGCGCTCGATATAATCCCGCACGTTGCTTTTCGGTTCGTAAATGCCGAAATGGCCTTCACACAGGATATCGGCGTTAAGGGCCAGCAGGGTTTGCATGGATCGTCTCCACGCCGACAGATCGGAGCCGAAGGCCTTGTTGAACGGCCCGTGGATGTCCTGGCCGAATAGAATCCTTTTGCCGTCCCGGTCCAGGTAAACGGCAATAGAGCCGGGCGAGTGCCCCGGTGTGTGCAGGCAGTGCAATTGCTCCTCACCAAAGTGGAAAACCTCATGGGTGCTTGTGAGCTTCCGGTCGATCGTCATAGGCGTCAACGTCGTCCCGTACCAGTTGGCGGCGGTTTTGACGGAGTCACCTGTTTCCAGGGCTTTGGCATCCAGTTCGTGGATGACGATTTTTGCACCGTATTTGTCCTGGAAGAAAGGTGCGGAGCCGATGTGATCGATATGGCAGTGCGTCAGAATCACATGCGAGACGGCGTTGGGATCGAGTCCCAGCATTTCAATATTACGGGCAAGCTGTGATGCGCTTCCGCCCGCCCCCGCGTCGATCATGACCAGTTCACCCGCAAAATCGATGAGGTAAACAGCGGCGTCATCGGCCTGCGTGACGCCTGGGCCGCCGATCAGATAAACGCCCTTTACGATTTCTTCGGTTTTGAATCTCATCGGACCACCCTAAATGACAAACTGGATACTTGTTCTGCAAGATATTATTTCATAGAAATTCGACAGTGCCGTTCCCAAGGTTACCCCAGGCCGAACCAGCGGGCGGCTTGATAGACGATGATGCCGCTTGCGAACGAAAAGCACAGCATGACGATCATGGAGGTCAGAAACCATTTACGGTCGGCCATTTCCTGTTTCATAACGATGATGGTCGCGGCACAGGGGACAAAGAGCATCATGACGACCAGCAGGGAAAGGGCCGATGCCGGGTCAATTAAGCCGGGCAGCATGGAGATCAGACCCTGATCGCCCGCACCGTAAAGGACGGCCAGAGTGGCGACAACGTTTTCTTTGGCCGCGATACTGGTGATGAGGGCGGTCATCATTTTCCAATCAAGTCCCAGCAGCCTTCCGGCGGGTTCTATAATTAGTCCGATCTGGGCGAGATAGCTTTCTTCCACCCGGCCGGAGGGAAAATAGGAAAGAAACCAGATGAGGATCGAAACAATTAAAATGACCGTCCCCGCTCGCTTCACAAAGGCAATGGTCCTGATCCAGACCGTGATGCCGATGGTATTCGGGTCAGGTTGGTGATACAGGGGCAATTCCATGATGAACGGCATGGGTTCATCCTTGAGAAAAAAATGGTTGGCTATTATCCCCACCAGACCCAGCGCCAGGATGTTTGCCGCCATGAGGGATGTCGAGACATAAAAAGCCGCTTGGCCGAAAATAGCCGCCGAGATAAAGATTAAAACGGCGATGCGGGCCGTACAAGGAACAAAAGGGGCAAGAAAAACAGTGAGAAGCCGTTCTTTGCGGGATTCCACGATTCTGGCGCCCAAAACGGCGGGGACGTTGCAACCGAAGCCAAGACAAAGGGGGATGAAACTCTTGCCGTGCAGACCAATCAGATGCATGAATCGGTCCATGACGAAGGCCGCGCGTGCCATATAGCCGACATTTTCCAGAAAGGCCATGACGGTGAAAAAGATGATCAGGATAGGCAGGAAGGTGAGGACGGCGCCCACGCCGCCGATGACGCCGTCAACAATGAGTCCTTCGATCCAGTCGGGAGATGAAACCAGAAGCGGCGCTATTGCTTCGCCGATGGTTTCAATGCCCGTTTCGAGCAATTTTTGCAGTGGAAATCCGATCTGATAAGTGATGAGGAAAATAAGACCAAAGATCGCGATCAGGATGGGGATGCCGAACATGGGGCGCGTCAGGATGTGATCGATACGGTCCGTCATCAGCACCTGGCCGCGCTTTAATCGCGATACGGCAGCTTTTGTTACCTCTTCAATCCAGTCATAGCGGCCATGAACGACGGCGCGCAAGGAATCTTCATGCTGGACCAGTATCGCCTGAATGTCATGCCAAACATCGCTGGGAACGATTTGTTCCAATATGTGAGTATGTTCAGGGTCCCCTTCCATCAGTTTTGTCACCATCCAGGAAACCTTATCGGGTGACTGGATGTAGTTCTGTGTCAAGGCTTTGAGGGAGTTAAAAATATGACTGTGGTCATCGGCCACCGAAGGCTTTCGGGGTTGATAGTCCACGGTTCCATTAGCGAAAGCCTTGATCTGACCAACGAGATCACGGACGCCGATGTTCTTAGAGGCGACCATGGCCACGACCGGTATGCCAAGGGTTTGTTGAAGGGTCTTCATATCGATATGAATGCCTTGGGCTTCCGCCACATCAATCATATTCACGGCGCAGATAACAGGGACGTCAAGAAGCAAAAGCTCGGAGAGGAGGTAAAGACTTCTTTCCGGTGCCGCTGCATTGACCAGCAAGACGATGACATCCGGGTGGTCTTCGATGATAAAGTTTCTCGCGATTCTTTCTTCTTCCGAATAGGCGGTCAGGCCATAAGTACCAGGGAGGTCGATAATATGCATCTCATAATCGTCCGATATATGAGTTCCTTCTTTTTTTTCCACCGTTTTCCCCGGCCAGTTTCCCACGTGCTGTGATAAGCCGGTTAAAATATTAAAGACCGTTGACTTTCCCACGTTTGGCTGGCCGGCCAGGGCAACGGTCATCCTTCTTCTTTTTGTTACATGAGGTTCTATGGCGGATGTCCCCAGTTCAACAATGATCTTTTCCGTTTCACCTCTTCCCAGGGCGACGCGGGTATCGGCGGCCTGGACGATATGAAGCCCACCGCTGATCCGCATAACTTTGACGGTCGTGCTGGGCGCAATGCCCATGGCCGCTAGCCGGCCGATCAATGACAGTCCTCCGTTAATAGCGCGAACGGTTCCTTCTTCTCCTTCCTTCAACGAAGTCAGGGGAACCGTCTTATTTTCTTCAGATTGTTTCAGCAACGAATAACTCCACAGATTGGTATGTCATAGTTTGGGTATTTATGGTCATTCCTTTTCTTCCTGTCAATTCTTTTTTTAATTTATTCATTGGGAAATCCATAATCCTATTATCTGAAAATAGGGTGCTTTCACAGCCATCTTTCCTTATTTTTCCTTGACAGGCCATACCTGTTTCACTATATTCAGCAATATCAATAAGCTTCACCATCGATTTATGATGAAGATGTCAAAATCCATGAAACTTTTAAGCCTTTGATACCATACGAAGCTGGCTGAAAAGCACCATAAAAAACCGTTATTATGACGGTAATAAATTTCCGACAGGAGGAGACAAATGAGCTATGAAAGTATAATCGTAGAAACAAAGGATTATGTTACCACCATTACACTCAACCGACCGCCGATGAACGCTGTCAATCATGTTTTGCGTATAGAATTTTTGAAGGCCGTTCAGGAAATTGAAAACAGCAAAGATACCCGCGCGGTTATCATTACCGGTGCCGGGGATCGCGGATTCAGCGCCGGTATGGATTTGTCGGACATGGCCAACATCGGCACCGGTCCCGACGGCAATGAGATTATGAATGCCATTTCCCGTTCGTCGAAACCCTACATTTCGGCGATTAACGGCCATGCCTTGGGCGGTGGCTGTGAAACGGCTCTGGCCTGTCATTTTCGTATCATGACGGACAACCCCAAGGCTACGATTGGCCTGACAGAAGTCAATCTCGGCATCACGCCCGGGTGGGGCGGTATCCAACGTCTACCTCGTGTAGTCGGAAAACCCAAAGCCTTGGACATGATTTTATTCAGTAAGAGACTGACAGGTCCGGAAGCCTTGGAAATCGGCCTGGTTGATAAAGTCGTTCCCGCCGCTGATCTTATGAAAGAGGCTGAGGCATTTGCGCAGACTCTGGCCAAACGCGCACCTCTGGCAGTGTCGGCCGTTCTGGTGGGCATGAGTGTTGGTCTGGACAAGGGCATCGACGAAGGATTGAAAGTGGACCGCGAGTGGGCTGTCAAAGCCAATATGAGCAAGGATGCCAGAGAAGGCATGGCGGCATTCTTCGAAAAACGCGAACCCAAATTTACCGGTGAATAGTAAAAAGAAGTGAATATTAAGTAGTAGAGAGTGAACGGCAACGGGTGGCGAATTGTCAGCATTCGTCACTCGTTTTTATATCCTCCTCCGGTTAAAGTAAAACAGGGTTGCGGGGCTTTATAGATAAATGATGGCGAACGGTAAGAATATCCATTTAAGTCTTTTTACCATTCACCAGTTCCTCAATCCTTCCTTGGACCTTGATCCTCGTTTTATCAAGCATTCAAAAGTTCCCGGACTTTTTGTGAAAGGATTTGAAGCTCAAAGGGCTTCTGCAGAAATCCTTTGCACCCCTGGTTCATAATCTGCTGAGCCTGTCCGTCGATACTGTAGCCGCTGGAAAGCAGAACGCGGACATCCGGGTTAATCTCACGAAGTCGTTCAAAGGTCTCCGCGCCGGATATGCCGGGCATAATCATATCCAGAATCACCATATCAATTTCTTCATGTTTTTCCATATAGATAGCGACGGCTTCCTGGCCGCAGCAGGCTGCCAATATTCGGTATCCCAGAGCGGATAAAAGTTCGGCGCTGACCTCCAAGACACTTTCTTCGTCGTCCACCAAAAGAATTGTTTCCTTGCCCGTCAGGATTTCCCGATTGACGGTTTCCTCCGATGCCTCCGCCTTTTCGGACGCAGGGAGATAAATCAGGAAAGTTGACCCCTGACCTGGGGAACTGTTTACTTCAATCAACCCATGGTGTGATTTGATAATGCCATAAACCATTGCCAGACCTAATCCGGTGCCCCGCCCGATGGCCTTTGTTGTGAAAAAGGGATCGAATATCCGTTTAAGAGTGTGTTCGTCCATTCCCGTTCCCGTATCCGTAAAGGTAATTGTT
>JAFGLN010000043.1 GCA_016928025.1 Deltaproteobacteria bacterium | reverse complement strand
CTGGGATGAAATGAAAATCGGGCCCGGCGCACCGCCATTTAAAACCGACAAAGGCTGGCTTCATATTTACCATGGCGTTTTTAAGACTATGTCCGGAACAGTATATCGACTCGGCGCGGCTCTGCATGACCTTGATGATCCGGCCAACATCATTGGTGTTTCCGATCAGTGGATATTGCAGCCTGAGGATCCCTGGGAGGTAAACGGCTATGTTCCCAATGTTGTCTTTACCTGCGGCGCTGTTCCGGAAGAAGACGGTACGGTAAAAATATACTGGGGCGGCGCGGATACGGTCATGTGCGCTGGTACGGCCGTTATTAATGAATTGGTAACGCTCTGCCTCTCGGTTTCCAGGCCTCCCCTGTAGATGATCATTACCGGATGATTGCAGACCGGAAAATCAACTTCGAGGACAGGCTGGAATTGAAGATTTATCATGATGAACAGAATTTTGATGCCTTGTATTAAATATCAATCGACACTAAGGATACAACAAGGATATGAACCCTGACAAACGTCAAAAGCTGAAAATTAAAAGAAAAGCTAAGAAGATCGTAGGGGATACTTCACGGGTGATCACCCGGTTTCATCTTCCCGATAAGAGGCATCGCATACCCAAAATCATTCAACGCATAGTGGACTTGCCTGACACGACGGCCGAAGATCTTCTTACACAAATAATGCTTGATTTTTCCGAGCGGCACAAAGACATCAGACAAGTTTTTGAGCGTAACCTAAATGAGGTGAAAGGTTATCTTCCCCGGAATGCAATGCTTAGCGATGTTCAAAGGGCACTCATCGGGGCATATTTTACAATGGAATACTCCATTGAATCGGCTGCCCTTTTGAACCCTTCAATCGTCCTCCACCCTGATCAGAGCCATCTGGAGGAAGGCAGCTTGCGCTTTATCATGAGTCTGCGGGCAATCGGCGAAGGCCATGTGTCCTCTATTGTATTTCGAAGTGGCGTCATTGACCGGGACAATACGTTTATGTTCGACCCAGTAAGCGATTATGTCGAGAGGCCTGACGTCCGTTTAAATCAGACTTATGACCGGCATCTCTTCGAGCTGAAGCTCAATGAAATGGAGGCCTGCGATGAGGTAACGGCGCATATTCTTGGCCAGTTGCCGGAAGATTTCACCTATAATGAATTAAAAGAAAAAATCAGAGAGCTTCGCACAAGACCCGTTTTCTTTGAGGCACGCCAGAACCGGACCATTGAAATCATGCACTGGCTTGCCAATTCTAATTATGAGGTGGCTTTCCACCCCCACCACCGAATATCCGAACGGGTTATCTTTCCCGTTTCTAAAAACGAAAGCAGCGGCATTGAAGACGCCCGGTTTGTGCAATTTTTTGATGACACCGGTGAAGTCACCTATTATGCGACCTATACGGCTTATAACGGTTTAACAATCCTTCCACAGCTGATCGAGACAAGGGATTTTATAGAATTTAAAGTGATAACCCTCAATGGCAAAGCAGTAAAAAACAAGGGCATGGCTCTTTTTCCGCGCAAAATTGACGGCAGCTACGTTATGCTTTCCCGCCAGGACGGTGAAAATAATCATATCATGTTCTCAAAAAATATCCATTTCTGGCAGGAGTCCAAAATCATCCAGGAGCCCACACGTCCCTGGGAGTTTATTCAGATCGGCAACTGCGGATCCCCCCTGGAAACAGATAAAGGCTGGATCGTACTCACTCACGGTGTCGGTCCCATGCGGCGGTATTGCATCGGCGCTATGCTGCTCGATCTTGAAAACCCGGCAAAAGTCATCGCTCGCTTGGATGAACCGTTGCTTGCACCTCTTGAGGAAGAACGCGAGGGATACGTCCCCAATGTCGTTTATACCTGCGGTGCGATTTTCCATAATAGCGACCTGGTCATTCCCTATGGCATGTCTGATATTGCATGCGGCATAGCAACTGTTCGAGTAAGCGAACTAATTGACTGCATGTGCACGGTAGCTTAGTACAATCAGGGATTCTTTTTGTGAGTTTAAATTTTCAAATATGAAAGGTAAAATATGTCATCCAATCGGAAAAAAGAACCGGTGGAAATTTTGAAAGATAAGCTTCGTTCAATCTTCAGTCCCAAGGATTCCCAGAAAATAAAGAGTCCTTTGCCTTCTAAGGCACGTTTCAGCATCTGGTATTTTCTGATTGCCTTTTTGTTGTTTTTCTATTTCCAACAAAACTTTTCTTCATCAAAAGTGGAGACGATTCCTTACAGCCAGTTTAAACAATACCTATCCGAAGGCACATTGGATAAATTAATAATCGGCCCGGAAAATATCCACGGAACGCTAACAGGTAAAGGAAAACTGCCGGGTCAGAATCAGGAGTTCACAACGGTTCGAGTGAATGATCCCGATTTGGTGAAGGGTCTGGATGAACAAAAGATCAGTTACTCCGGGCACTATGATAATAAATTCCTGAGCAGCATACTCTCCTGGATCATATACATGGGCATTTTTTTCCTGATCTGGCGATATGTTATTAAAAGGATGGCCCCCGGTATGGGGGTTATGTCTTTCAGCAAGAGCAAGGCCAAGATTTTTGCTGAGAGTGAGACTAAAGTCACTTTTGCAGATGTGGCTGGAATCGACGAGGCCAAAGAGGAACTCCATGAAGTCGTGGAATTTTTGGGTAATCCTGGGAAATTCCAGAAACTTGGGGGAAGAATTCCAAAAGGGGTGCTTCTGGTTGGCCCGCCTGGTACCGGTAAAACCCTTCTGGCAAGGGCGGTGGCCGGGGAAGCGAAAGTCCCTTTCTTCAGCATCAGCGGGTCCGAGTTTGTGGAGATGTTCGTAGGAGTGGGAGCAGCCCGCGTTCGTGATCTTTTCTCTCAAGCCGCCGGCCAGGCCCCTTGCATCATCTTCATTGATGAACTGGACGCGTTAGGGAAAGCCAGGGGAATGAATATTATGGGCGGGCATGACGAACGAGAGCAAACTCTCAACCAGCTACTGGTAGAGATGGATGGATTCGAATCAAATAAAGGGGTCATCATCATGGCCGCCACTAACCGGCCGGAAATCCTGGATCCTGCCTTGTTGCGGCCGGGCCGGTTTGATCGGCAGGTCCTTGTAGACCGCCCGGATATCAACGGGCGAGAAGCCATCCT
>JAFGLN010000042.1 GCA_016928025.1 Deltaproteobacteria bacterium | reverse complement strand
TTAGAGTATCTTGATCGACGCTATCGGGCCATCTCATTGCTCTGATTCGAGCACAAATCCCTGAACCTTTTCCATATCCTCCGGATAGTGACTCGATCCTTTCCAGAAGCAGAAACAGGCAACGAAGCCGAGCAGGCACAGAGCCATCATGGCCGCTTTAAGTCCCCAGGCACCGCCTCCCAGGACGTCGGAAATGATTCCGACCGCTGAAGGCGACCAGGCGGCGCCGAAAATCATCATGATCACACCGGCCATGCCCCAGGCTATGCCCTTGAGACCGGGATTCACAACATCCTGTGAAATGGAATTCACCGCCGGGATACCGATAACGGCAAATATACCATAAATGGCGATCAAAGCTAATCCTGGCCCCTTGAGGTCGAGAATAAGGGCCAGGAAAAGCAGAACCGCGGCACCGGATGAGGCCAGGATGGGGGTGAACGTTCGTCCTTTCCTGTTTTTCTTTTGCCATAAATCGGCAATCACACCGCCGATCGGGGTTCCTATAATTCCCGCCAAGGCGGTGATGCCCAGGATCATTCCCGCTTTCGCTTCGGTTACACCCTGGGCGCGCATGACAAAAGCGGCGCCCCAGGCGGCAAAGGCAAAAACCATGGCCATGTGCATGGCGTAGCCGAAATATACCCACCTGAGGGAGGGGATTTTGAAAAGAAGGACGACCGTTGACCAAAATCCGGTCTTTTCGCCTTGTTCGTCGGTTACGGCTACCGTTTTGTAGTCCTTCAGGAAAAAGGCCGTTTGCAGGATTCCGGCCTGGGTGTCTGAAAATCCCAGGTCTATTTTCATGGGCTCGAGCACGGCCGAAAGGACCTGCCGGTCCATAAAATTGATCATGTAAAGCAGGAAACAGATAATAAGAATACTGGTTCTTTGAAACGCGCTTACAGTGAATTCCGCAGATTGGTCGGGGGTATTATTCTTCATCTTGTCATCTCCTGATTCGTTTTCTTTTCACGGTTGACGTTAAAACGTTGAAGTCTGACCTTAACTTTACATTCCCGTTCCAAATATCTTCATCGCCCGCTGCATTTATTCCCGGTGATTATCATAATTTCTGCATCCGTTAAATGTCCGGCCGCCGTTGCTGCCGGAAAAGATTTTCACTGCCGGTGGTCTTAAATCACTCTCAGCTGCCTGACCGGATATTTGTTCAATTCCTTTAACCCGTCTTTGGTGAATATGCAGGTGCTTCCCACCCACAGCCCTTTCTGGAAGTCAAGCGCGATGGGGTAGGCCATCACCTGCACGCAGAGACCCGGTTTGAAGACATAGTCGAGATGCGACTGTCTGGGCTTCTCCGGAAAATCCGGGTTGGTCTGCCCGACAAATGGCAGCGAGTTGTAGTTGCACCAGCCGGATATCAGGCTCGTGGCCATATAACCGGCCTCTCGGAAGGGTTCTACAAACCGGTCTACATCGCTTCCCTTCAGGCCCGGCTTGAGTTCACGGACCACCCGTTCATGAACCGAGGCCGCCAGTTCAAACATTGTACGATATTCCCGGGTCGGCTCTCCCGTAAAATAGGTGCCCATAATCTTGGTGTAGTACATCCCGTATCCCACCGGCATTTCCGACATGATCAGATGATCGGTTTCCACCGTGCGTTCGGTCGGCCAGAAATCAGGGTATGGCCAATCCTGATTCGACATGGGCCATGAACTCAGATGCATCATGCAATGGTTGCCTTTATGCATGAAGGCAACCTGCTCCACGATGCGGCGCAGATCGGCGTGGCTCATGCCGGGCCGGGTGGCGTGAAACATCTCTTCATGGCAAAGATCGTTCAGGGCGGCCGCCCTTTCAATCAGAACTATTTCCTCCTCGCTCTTAATGGAGCGGATGCTCTCGTACCATTCGCTCACATCCTGGAAATGCGCGTTCGGGAAATCTTTTGTGAAACGCAGGTGATGTTCATAGGGAATCGTGCAGGGCATGAAAAAATTGACCGCCGGACCCACAATGCCGATGTTACCCTTGTCGAGACCGAGTTCCTTTAATCTGGCGCTGACGGTGGCCTCAAGCGCAACGCCGCCGCGTATATCCTGGATAGGACTGATGTCTCTGGCATTCTGTGCATGCAGCGGCACTCCGATGTGCAGGGTCGGCGCCTCCCTGACCGGAAATACCACGTAGGTGTGCCCTATGCCGGCGAAGTTGGACAGATACTGGGCGTTGATCTGGCCCGTGTCATTGCCTGCCAGGGGTGTTGATCCATAAACCAGGAGGCAATCCAGGCCCGCTTCCTTCATGGCTTCCAACAGAACGCTGTAGCGTCTTTGGTACTCCTTCTCGGAAAACGGTGGAAAATAATGATTGGGGGCTAACATAAGGGATCTCCTTTCACTTGGTTTTTCCGCTAAAGTTTTATACGCAGGTCCTCTAACGGGTAACTCATGCAGGGATGAATATATCCCGCTTGCTCGTCCGACCACCGCCTGCGAACCCGGGACGGAATGAAGACGTTGCCCGAGACCAGGCGCGTGCGGCAGAGGGCACATTCTCCTGACCGGCAGGCTGACGGAACGACCAGGCCGGCACGTTCCAGCGAAACCATCAGCGGCTCACCGGCCTTGGCCTTCAAGATTTTTCCCGATCTTTCCTCGCATACCTCGAACCGGGTTTCGGCTGAAATGCCGGCAGGCCAGCCTGCCTCCCGAGTGACATCGTCCGGGGGGCCGTATGCCTCTTTTTTGATTCTCCTTCGCGGCACACCCAGGCTTTCCAAGGCACCTTCACACAGGACATGCATGGGGGCCGGACCGCAAATGAAGAACGTCTTCCCGTCAACGGGACCCACAGTCGACAGAATCGTTCCGGCGTCCAGCAGACCGGTCAGTCCGGACCAGCCTTTGGGTGGTTCACTGATGACAAAATCCACTTCTATGTTTAGATGAGTGGCGGCGATCCGCTTTAATTCGTCGCCGAAGATGATGTCGTCGGGACTGCGGCTGCCGTAAAGGAGATGGATTTGTAAAGGCAGCTTCTGTTCCACTGTTTCTCTGATGATGGACATGAAGGGCGTCACACCGCTGCCGCCAGCCAGAAAAACGAGATGGTCCGAATCCATCAAGGGTTCGTAAAAAAATGTCCCATGGGGTCCGGTGGCTTCCAGGACATCGTCCGGTTTTACATTGCTGAGCAGGAAGGGCGAGACGAATCCTCCTTCCTTGCGGCGAATGGTGATATCCAGGTGCGGCTTTCCCGGAGCCGAAGAAATGGTATAGGCCCGCGAGGTAGTCATGCCATTGGAATGGACGACGATGCTGAGATACTGTCCGGCCCGGAAAAGGGGCGGCGATCCTTTGGCCGGGACTATCCTCAGGGTCTTGGTGCTGGGCGTTTCATCGATGATTTGATCCACTTTAAGCGCCATCCGATTGGGATGCAGACGGGATAGGATGGCACCGGCCGCTGCTCTATCCCCATGGGTCAGGGGTTTGGCGCCCTGGCTTTCCCGGTCCATCTGATTTCTAATCCGTTCCATAACGGACGGGTCCGGCCCGCCGGGCTGGGTGTCTTGGAGCAGATCCTGACAGGCCAGGAACCCTGAGAGGATGGAAGGCATGAAACCGCCCCCCATGTTGACCCAGGCATTGGCGAAATAGAGGCCTTTCAGAGGCCCCCGGCTGGGGATGCGGCCCAGTTTCGAGCACTGCCGGTTTTCGGCAAACCCCGCGTAGCTTCCTCCGGGATTCTCACTGTAGCGGGCATTGGTCAGTGGGGTGGCGACATCCAGCACTTCGATGTGGTTCCTGATGCCGGGGGCGACAATTTCCGCCAGTTCGATGACCTTCGATGCCAGCCGGCTTTTGGTTTCCAGATATTGAGCAGGAGACAACTTCAACCAGGGTGCCCCGTAGGCTCCCAGGGTTAAGACCACCGCCGCCGTACCGGGAGGAGAGAATTCCGGGTCGGCTGCGTTGTAAGCCGTAACCGATGCGCCAAGCGGATTCATACTGATGGTCTTTCGCGCCGCTTCATCGTATTTATCCAGATCGTAATCGATTCCGACAAAAGTTTCATGTGTCTTTAGTCCCAGATCCCGGCTGGTGCAATCGAGGCCCAAAAAAACATTAAAGGTCGAATACCCGACCGACCAGGCCCCCAGCCGGCGAAGATACCATTCCGGGACTTTCTCCCGGCCGATCAACTCCAGGCAGGTGATCATGGGATTGGCATTGCACACGACCCGGGAGGAACTGATTTCCGTGCCGTCCTGCGTGAGCACGCCTTGCACGCTGTCGCCCGACGTCAGGATGCGGGCCGCGCCGTTGTTCAACCAGACCTGGCCGCCGTAGCTCTCAATGGTTTCAACAAACGCCTGAGACAAGGCCTGGGACGTGCCTCTGATGTGCACCGGCCCGTATCGGACATACGTGGAAAGCCCCATGACGTAGTTAATGAATGTCAGCTTCGCGGGCGGCTGGCCCAAATAATTGCAAAGCTGGCCCAGCAACGCCCGCAGCTTCTGATCGGAGAAAAAAGCATCAAACGCCTGGGCCACCGTGTGATTTGAATACGCCGTCAGATGAGGAAAATCGGATGAACTCAGGCTTGCCGGCCCGGCGCCGATCATATTGGCTCTCATCGCTTCATCAGCGATATCGAAGACCAGGCCGGTGAATTTCCTGATCCCGGATGCCTCTTTAGGAAACTGATTTGCCAGATACGCCTCGAAATGTTCCCTTCCAAACGGCACAGTGACATCCAGGCCGGGAAGCACACAGCGGTAGAATTCGGCAATAGGAACGAATTTAACCCGGGGCGCCACCCCCCAGGCATTCAGGAAGCCCCACAGAGGACCGCGGTTTTCTTCACCTCCCACCCCCGAGAGTTCATGCAGGGCCACATCGAATTCAAACCGCCCCCGGAGGAAAGACGTGGCGTATCCGCCGGGTACATTATGTTTTTCCAGAAGCAATACTCTTTTGCCTGCCTGACTCAGGGCCGTTGCCGCTGAAAGGCCGCCCAGTCCGGCTCCCACTACGATCACATCGAAATCTTTCATATCGGTCAATTCTCCATTTTCATCCGGATGTCAAGGATTGCTTGAATCCTTTTCTATGGTTCCGTGTCATTTTTTCTTCAACCCGGGAGGCGGCGGATACAAGCCGGGCAGCCCCGGGGGACCCCAAGACGGCTCAGCGGCGATCCGCCAATCCGTCTTGGCTTCAATGATGACCGGGCGGTCGGCTTTGAATGCCTCTTTCAACGCAGGACGCACGTCCCGCGGCCGATCAATTTTTATGCCCAGGCAGCCCATGGCATTTGCGACAGCGGTGAAATCGACGGAATGGAAGCGCCAGTTTTTGTCGAATTCCGTCGTGCCTGCCCAGACGCCCTGTTCCTGATTGAGGGAGTCATTATTGTTGATGACGCAGATGACGTTGATGCCATAGCGCATTGCCGTTTCCATCTCGGCCATGTGATAGTAGAAGCCGCCGTCGCCGGTGAAGCAGACGACAGGCCGGTCAGGGGCGGCGCATTTCGCCCCGATCGCGGCCGGAAAGCCCCATCCCAACGATCCATGAGCACGAATGAACGTCTGTTTATTGCTGGTCGAATAAAAGTTTTGCGCCATCCATATTCCGGCATGTCCGGTGTCACCGACAACGATCGCGTTTTTCGGCAGTACATCGGAAATATCCCGGCAAAGACGCTCGGGGCGCATCGGTACGGCATCGGAGGTTTCATGCGGTTGTATATCTTTCTGCCATTCAGCCTTGAGTGCGCTGATGCGATCGAGCCACTTTCGCCTCGGCGCCGGCTTTCCGCCCGGCTTTGCGGCTTTGATCATTTGCAGGAGGACCGTTTTGGCGTCGCCGCAAACCCCAATCGTGTGCACGTAATTTCGGCCCAGGTTCTCCGGATTAATATCGATATGGACCACCTTTGCGGATTTTACCGGGACGCTCCATCCGCGCGTGACGAGGCCTCCCGTCAGAGAGCCGACGTAAATAATAAGATCGGCTTCGTTCACCGCCAGGTTGGCACACGACCGGGAATATTCCCCCACAACGCCAATGGACAGCGGATCGGCGTCCAATATCGTGCCTTTGGCGTTGAGTGCTGTCGCAACGGGAACGGACAAGATCCGCGCAAGCTTGACGATTTCGGCTCCGGCAGCAGAGGCCGACACACCGCCGCCCGCAACAATAATGGGCCGCTTGGCTTTCCCGATCGCCCGCAGGGCGGCAGCAACATCTTCGGCCGGGGCGAGGGTCCGAATGGCCGGGAATTGACCGTAGCGTGGCTCGAATTCGAGCTCCGTATCGATATCGCCCAGGTCCATACCGGCAATTCCCGGAAGTTCGAGGTGCACGGGCTGCGGCATGCCCGTTGTTGCCGCCCGGAAGGCCGTATTTAATAGATCGGGCAGGCGGTCCGCATTTTCTACGGTGGCATTAAATTTGGTAACGGCCTGATAGATCGGCATATCGTCGATCTCCTGATACATAAGACGGTATCGTGACTGCGGAAGCTTGCCCCCTGTGATTGCCAGCACCGGAATGCGGGCCAGAAACGGATCGCGCAGGCCGGCCGCAAGATTGGTGCCGCCGATGGTCTGGGATCCGCAAACCCCGACACGATGACTGACGCGGGCATAGCCGTCCGCCATGTAGGCCGCCGCTTTCTCGCCATGGGTCATGATAGGCGTGATACCCAATCTTTGCATCTCTTTGCAGGCTTCGGGAATGATGACCGGCACATAGAAGAAGTGCGTCACACCGTATGCTTTGAAGGCCTCGGCAATATATTTGCTGGCTGTTATCTTGCTCATTATATCCTCCTTAATGAACTTGATTTGGGGGCAATTTAGGCTATTTTGAATGAATGATGAATAACACTTAAGTTTTTTTTTGTTGAAGAATAAACTTACGAACATAAAAGCAAATAAAATGCCAAACCGATCATGTTTTCAATCATATGAATTTATTGCTATTTATCAATGTCACGATCCATTGGCTCCCACAATTGTCGTTATACAGACGCCAATCTGTCTGTATATCAACAATTGTGTTGACCACAGAACCAAAACATAGTTAAGTCGTGTTCATCAAAAATGAGCAAAAGGTGGATACATGGGAAAAAATCTTGATAACTTTTCCGCCGCCCAATGGGAAGTGCTAGCTGTATTTAAAGCGTTTGAACGCCCGACACCTCTTCATATTGTCCGGAACCTTGTTCCCCTTTCCCCGGAAGCGTTTCTTGATGTTATTCATCGTGCGAAAAAGATAGGCTGGCTGAAACAAACAGATGCTGATGATTACCATCTCGACGCGGGGTTGCCGGAAAAGATCAAAAAAAAATTAAGGGAGATTAATGATCCGACCCGTCTTTCCACTCTGCTTGGCCGAATTCCCAAATTAGGCTTAAAGGAGCGCCTAAGTTACGATACGATTTCAGCTTTCATCAAACGCATCGCCGGGAAAGATGAACTCGCTCTATTGGAATGGAATTTGGCCAAAACCGATGTTCAGAATGGAAAATTACACGACGCCTCAAGACATCTGGAGAATACGGTTTTGCTTCTGACGCCATTGGCGAATCAGCCGGAACTGGGAAGCATATTTGTTTCTTCGGTGCTGGATTTGTGGAAAATCCGCATGCGTATCGGGCAAGTAACCGACGAAACGCTTCAACTGATGCATCAGGCTCGAACGGTCGCAAAACAATTGGGGGATCGACGATCCGGGGCAATCATTAATCTGAATCTGGGCTGCTCTTCTTTCGCAACGAAAAATGTGTCGGAAAGTATCGCTGACCTCACTGTCGGACTGGAGGAGATTGATGAAATAGATGATGAGGATTTTCGGAACGAGGCCGCCGAGTTCCGGGGAATTTACTACTTTTTTCAGGGCCTGTTTAAGGACGCGATAAAATATTTTGAAAACGCCATCCAGTCTATCGAATTCCGAGATGACAAGATAATGAGTTTCTTCGGTTATTACCTGTACGGTTATTGCGCCGCCTACGTCGGTCAATTCCACAGTTCGTTAGGATTCCTTGAATATTGTTGCCGTTTTTTTTCGAAAATGGCCGGGCCTCGCGAAGCCGTTATTTTTGAACCGGCGTTAGGCATTATCCTCATCATGACGGGAAAGAAAAAAGAAGGTCTCCGCCGCCTTCAGAGTTCGCTGAAGAAGAGCGTAACCCACAACAACGTCCAATCTCTTTTCCTCTCTCAGATCGGCCTGAGTTACTATCATTTTCGGGAAGGTCAGGTGGATGAGAGCTATAAATCAATCTGTCAGGGCATGGGCGAGGCCGTTAAAGGCGGGTTCATGTTTCGCAACTATACATTCCCCTGGGTCCTGGAGCAATATTTCGAGTTTTACCGAAGAGGCTTCGATTTTCAGGGGCTCCCGTACGCCAAACATGGGTTTCACAATGAAGTGCAAAGAATCATCGAGGGACCCAACATTCATCAAAGGGGGATTGCCCATCGAATTCTGGCGTTGGAAAAAGCCGATGAAGGAAACGATCTTCACTATATTCAATCCAACCTTGAAGCCAGCGAACGTTACTTGCGGCGCTCGGGAGACCCGATCGAGTTGGCCAAGACCAGGCTGGAAATAGCCAGATTGCGCATGCGAAGCGGGGCTCGCCAAGAGGCGGCCGGTTTTATTCAGCAGGCCTGGGAGAAAGTGGCAAAATATGATTTCTTCGATTTTCCGGACGATCTGAAGCCGCTTTTAAAAACGGATAATAACATTTCGGAAAATAAGACTTCCCATGAACGAATTTTTGAGAGCTTCCTGGACATTTTGAGCGAATTCACTCTCAGTTCTGACCTGAACGAGTTGTTAACCAGACTTGTGGCCGTTTTGACCAAATTTTACGGCGCGGAACGGGGCGGGCTTTTCTGGTTTGACAAAAATAAAAAAATCGCCTCTCCCAACCTTAAAGCCGCCTGGAACCTCACCCAATCGGATGTGTCGACAGAGTATTTCAAATCGGCCAGTCTGAAACATATTTTAATGGCTTATCGAAATAACGAGCCTTTGATTTTTCAAACCCGCCGAGAAGGCCCTGGCAAAACAACGGAAAGTCAGATTCTGGCGATTTTATGCCTGCCTTTTGAAATCGGAGGCCGGGTGAGGGGAATACTATACTTCGACAATTCTTACCTCGACAATTTCATCGAATCGATCGACAAATCATTACTTCTTAAAATATCCCAACACCTCAGTTTGTACATCGAACGAATCCTTGAATATAGTCAAACATTGGAAAAAAAGGCGCGGTACCTGTGGGATACGGAGGCCCGGACAAAAATCATCGCCGATGGAGAAATCGTCGCCCAAAGTTCGGTTATGACGCAGCTGTTAGCGAAAGCCGATCATGTCGCGGCGATAGACACGCCGGTGATGATCCTTGGCGAAACCGGGGTGGGCAAGGAACTTCTGGCCCGCAGAATACATCATATGAGCGACCGCAGTTCTTATCCTTTCGTCGTCGTGGACATTTCCACCATTCCGGAAAATTTAATAGAAAGCGAACTGTTCGGTCACGAAAAAGGGGCCTTCACCGGCGCCGATCGTCAAAAGCCGGGACGCCTCGAATTGGCCCATAAAGGGACCCTTTTTATCGATGAAGTAGGGGAAATTCCCCGGCTCGTTCAGCCAAAGCTTCTGAGGGCGCTGGAAGACAAATCCTTTGTCCGTATCGGCGGCATGACGACTTTAAAAACGGATTATCGGCTGATCACGGCAACGAATCGAAACCTGGAGGAAGAAGTGGCCAAAGGAAATTTCCGGCAAGACTTATTCTACCGTCTGAATGTCATTTCATTTACCATTCCGCCTCTCCGGGAAAGGGGACAAGACGTGATTCTGCTGGCCAATCATTTTCTGAACCATTTCAGGCACAAGTACGGCAGCAAGGAGTACATTCTTCCCCCGGAGGAAGAGGCCAGGCTCATCGCTTACCGCTGGCCGGGCAATGTTCGGGAGCTTAGAAATGTGATTGAGCGTTTCGTTTTATTATCAACCGATGAGCGGTTGGAATCGTTGATTCCGGATGTATCGAACTCATTTCTCATGGATTCTTTCACCGACACGCCGACAATGAATGAACTGCAGCGCCGTTATATCCGGTTTCTCATGGAAAAAACAGGGGGCAAAATCGGCGGGCCGGGCGGTGTCGCCGAGCTGTTGGGCATGAACCGAACGACGTTGTATACCCGCATGAAAAAACTCGGCCTGTCGTAATTGCCTCGTCCTTTCTGAAAGTCAGTGTCCGGATTCGATAACCATACGCGTCATGACGGTAGGCTTTTTTTTGACAAGGTTTAATGCCGGCGGCATCTGAGCTGAACTATACAGGATGGGCTCAGGGCGGCACAGGGTTGATCGGAAAGCGTTTGTTTGCGCCATTGGCAATTCCCTCCTGAGGTGGTTGATACCTTCTCCCCCTAAACGACACCTAAACGAGATTGCCTTGACATACAAGATCGCGTTTCTTATAATTATTTTAAAAAAGGGGGTGGCAATATGAGAGTAAATCTGTTTCGGGGGGCTTTTGTTTCTGTAATTCTACTGGCAACAATCTGCCTGGGCTGCTTCCATCAATTAGGTTCCGAATCTCTTGGCTACATCACCGTTCTAACATACAACACGCACTTGTTTGAAGGATCGCGAGCGGCAATACCCGGCGTTCCCGTTTCTTTTTTTAAGGAGGGCAAGTTCTTCATTTTTGATGACAATAAGCGTCAAAAACAAATCGAAAAAAATATCAGGAAATGCGGCGCGGATATCGTTGCCCTGCAGGAAGTGTGGGCAGATCATCGACAGGAACGGCTCTGGAAAAACCTGAAAAACGTATATCCATATCACTTCGTGGCCCCCCAATCAGAGAACATTAAAGATTTACTTAAAACGGGCTACAAAAATACCTGCGGCTTGGTTCTTTTGAGCAAATACAAATTCATCGGACAGCCAAAATTCTTTGAGTTCGACCGGAGTAGATTCACAAAAATACTTGACCCAGAACGCTTGGCTCGGAAGGGTGTGATTACCGCAACGGTCGAACTGCGTCCCGGTGGTCCAACGATCCGGTTGGGTATCAGCCAAACCGCTTCAGGGAATGACATGGAGATGATCGACTCCGAAAAGGTTGCGGAAGAGACTGTAAGAGGCGAGAGAGGCGGAAGACCCATCGACAGTCCTGCGATCATGATGGGAGATTTCAATGTCCATGCACGCTGGGAGGGGCAATTTGACCGTTTGAAGGAAAAATTTGCAAAATATGATGCAGTAGACGCCTACCGGGAGGTGCATCCGTGTGATTCAGAGGAACGCATGAGCGAGGACGACTATACGATCGACCGGCAGAAGAACGAACTGATACAGAAATTTTTTAAACCAAGTAAGGACCCCAGAATTGACCGTGATCGGATTGACTATGTGTTCGTCAAAAAGTCGGGCGGCGGGCTGGAACTGAAGCCCGTTGAGGCAGAGGTGATCCACGATTGGAAGTATAAACACACAAGGAAAAAGCTATTTGACCTGTCAGATCATTATCCTGTGAAGGTCAAATTCATGGTCACGCACACTACAACCCCTTGATAATTGTGGGCCGGTTTCCGCTATAACATAGCCGATTCGAACACTGGAACTCAATTTAGTAACGGAAAAGCGTGGGCATCCTATTCATCATTTAAGGGAAAAGATATCATTGAGGTATAATCACCTGGGCCTTACCCACAGCGACTTTATCTCCATCCTGATCCACGGCCCACAATTCAACGGCCACAAAATCTTTTCCTCTCTTCACGGGATGGAGTTCGGACACTTCACCGCCGTAAGTACAAGTCGAATCAACCGGCACGGGCTTAATCAGCTTGGCTTCAAAGATCTTCATGGTTCCGCCGGAAGGGTAGGCCTAGTTCGTAATGACTTTGGCCAACAGGGAAAGCGTCATTTGTCCATGCTGCACCGTTTCCGGAATACCAAACACTTGTGCTGTCCGGCACCATTCCGGCGAGCAATGAACCGGATTCATATCCAGTGAACCTACCGCAAAGTGCCAAATATCTTCCTGGCTTAAATGCTGTTTGACAACAGGGAGTTTGTCCCCGCATTCTATGGAGGCAAAAGTCAGTTTCTTTTCCATTTTTCATTCCTTTCGAAATCAATGAGGTTTGCAGGAAATCCCGGTAAGGCTCAGGCTTCCAGAGCATGTTCTCCCTGTAAGAATCTCAGGACATCAGCCTTGGTTCTGGGCAAAATTAAGGTGCTGAAATATCTCATTTTCAAGTTTTCATGTTGATCGTAAATCTGGGACAAGGCCCTCATATAGTATTTCCCTCTCTTGATCCATTTGTCATAGCTGGTCAATTTAAGAGTCAGGATATCTCCCACCTTGATGGGATCATAATACTCAATGATTTGTCCCGGATTTCTGGCTCCCGGTGTCCTGTTCCAACTGCCATGTCCTCCCTGCAAAAGAAAAAATCTGATCTGAGTCACAAACAGGGGATGGGCCACGATCCCGTCATGGCCGCACTGCCTGGCATACTCCTCATCATAAAAAATGGGGTTATCATCAGGAACCGCGGCCGCAAAGGCTTTCAGATCTTCGGCTTTTACTTCAAATTTGGTGAGTATTTCACTCTCCTGACCAATTTGAATCTCATCCCAGAATTCATAACTGTCGATCTGTTTGGCATCAAGAAAATCGGGGGTAAAATCTTTCTGTTTCTGCGTTGAGTAGTATTTTTTCATTTCTTCTATGTAATCCATCTTTATCTCCTTATTGAATAGTTGGATCTGCTGAAAAAGAAAAAATAAAGTTGCGACATCCTCCGAGTTCACGGGCCTCAGTCCGGTGACAATAAATATTTCCGTCAATGTATTTAAGCTGTTGGAAAGTTATCATAAAAAAAAGGGGAAGTCTATATCGTCTGCCATCCTGACAGAAGGGGAAAATTATAAAAAAGCTAAAACGATATTTTAAACTAATGCTTCTTTCCAGTCAGATTTGTGAATTTTTTTATTGCCGTCTATTTTGCACATGATTTACTCTGATCCTCCTTGACAATCATATCTCGTCTTCATATACTCCCGTCTCAAAAAGGCAAAGTCTTATCAATATAAATTTTATCGATCATCAGGAGGCACAAAATGGAATTTCAGGATTGTATTGATTTTGCCCATGAGAGTCGTATTTGTTATGTCGCCACAGCGGATGGCGATCAACCCCGCATCCGACCGCTGGGATTGTGGTTTGCCGATGAAAAGGGGTTCTATTTTCAGACGGAGAATGTTAAAGCGATTTACCATCAATTAAAAAGCAATAATAAAATCGAGCTCTGTTTTTTTGCTGCCACGCCTCCCCCGGGAAAAGTGTTGCGTGTAACGGGCGAAGCCGAGTTCATCGACGATGTTGCTCTGAAGACCAAGGTGCTCGCCGACAGGCCTTTCCTCAAAGGTCTGGGAATCAATGAGCCGACAGACCCTCTGCTCGTACTTTTCCGTGTGCCTGTAGGCGAGGCCTACTTCTGGACTATGGCCGACAATATGAAGGAAGCCCGGATCCCACGGATCAAGTTCGGGCAGGCATAAATATTTTCCTCAGCAGCCTCACTGCCGCAGTATATAAAAAGATCATGGCAAAGACGTTGAAGCAGGAATTGCTCATGCATGCCAGGCTATCTTGATGATAGCCTGGTAGCCGAACTGTCATTATTGCATTTTAGAATATTGCCATTTTTCATACATTTTCTTATAAGGTATTTGCTCTTTATTAGCAGTAAATACCTCATGCCAAAGATTGAACTATACTGAATTTATAACGAATTATCTCTTTTGTTTTTTCGGTAAATAAAGTAGGCTTGCACAAAATTTCGAAAAATACCAAGTTGGTCTATTAATTGTTGGTCGTATAAAAACACGAGAGGAAATATATGACTGAAAAGAAGGGAAACGGTGCCAATCTCGGCTTTGAGAACCAGATGTGGGCTGCCGCCGACAAGCTCCGGGGGCATATGGACGCCTCCGAGTACAAGCATGTGGTTCTCGGATTGATTTTTCTCAAATATATCTCCGACGCCTTCCAGGCCAAGTACAAGCAGCTGGAGGCCACGAAGGATACTGAATATACAGATCCGGAAGACCGTGACGAATATTCGGCTGCCAACATCTTCTGGGTACCGAAGGAGGCCCGTTGGGCCAAACTCAAATCCAGCGCCAAGCAGCCGACCATCGGAAAAATCGTTGATGACGCGATGGTGGCAATTGAGAAAGAGAACCCGACGCTTAAGGGTGTGCTGCCCAAAGACTATTCGCGCCCGTCTCTGGATAAATACCGTTTGGGTGAACTCATCGATATCGTCAGCAAGATCGGACTTGGAGACGATGAATCCCGCTCTAAGGATATTCTCGGCCGGGTGTATGAGTATTTCCTCGGCCGCTTCGCCGCCGCTGAAGGCAAAGGCGGCGGTGAGTTCTACACGCCCCGGTGCGTGGTAAATCTGCTCGTCCGAATGATCGAGCCGTACAAGGGACGCGTATATGACCCGTGCTGCGGCTCGGGCGGTATGTTCGTACAAAGCGAGCGCTTTGTTGAAGAACGCGGCGGCCGCCTGGGCGATATCGCCATTTACGGCCAGGAGTCCAACTCCACCACCTGGCGGCTGGCCATGATGAACCTGGCCATCAGAGGACTGGACGCCAACCTGGGCGGTCAACATGCGGACAGCTTCCACAACGACCTGCACAAAGACCTGCGCGCCGATTTCATCCTCGCCAATCCGCCCTTCAACATGAGCGACTGGGGAGGCGAACGCCTGCGTGAAGACGCCCGCTGGAAGTACGGCATCCCGCCGGTGAACAACGCCAACTACGCCTGGATTCAGCACTTCATCCACCACCTCTCGCCCACGGGAGTGGCCGGTTTCGTCATGGCCAACGGCTCCATGTCCACCAATACCGCCAGCGAAGGAGAAATCCGCAGGAACATCATCGAGGCCGACCTGGTGGACTGCATGATCGCATTGCCCGGACAGCTCTTTTACACGACGCAGATTCCGGTGTGCCTGTGGTTCGTGGCCCGCAACAAGAAGAACGGCAAGTTTCGCGATCGGCGCGGGCACACGCTCTTTATCGACTCTCGCAAATTGGGAGCCCTTATCGACCGGACCCATAAAGATTTTTCCGACGAAGAGATCGACAAGATCGCCGCTACCTACCATGCCTGGCGCGGTGAGAAGGAGGCGGGTGAGTATCAGGATGTGCCGGGCTTCTGCAAGAGCGCCACAACCGATGAGATCAGGGAACACGGCTATGTGTTGACCCCGGGCCGGTACGTGGGCGCAGCCGAGATCGAGGACGACGGCATTCCTTTTGAGGAAAAGATGGCCGAACTGTCAGCCACGCTCTACGAGCAGTTCGCCGAAGCGGACCGGCTCGAAGCCACCATCAAAAGGAATTTGGAGGTCTTAGGCTATGGCGAGTAGTCGGCAAATTTTGACACTTGGTGACCTTGGGCCAATAAAAACGGGAAAGACACCATCTACTAAAGTCCCCGAACATTTTGGGGGGAAAATACCTTTTGTCACACCCCGTGATATGGACGGAAGAAAAAGAATAGTTGGGACTGAGCGCTATCTTACAGAAAAGGGGGCAAGAGCAGTTGGCAGTGCGGTAATCCCAGCTGGAAGCATAATGGTGTCATGTATTGGCTCTGATATGGGCAAGGTTGCGATTGCTGATCGAGAATGTGTTACAAATCAGCAAATCAACTCAATAGTTGTCGCTGAAGAATATGCGTCGGAATACGTTTATTATGATCTGAGTCAACGTAAATCAGAACTTCGCTCAATGGCTTCGGGATCTGCCCAGCCGATTCTTAACAAAGGTCATTTCTCCCAAGTCGCAATCGAAATCCCAGACTTCCCCGAACAGCGCGCCATAGCCCACATCCTCGGGTCGCTGGACGACAAGATCGAATTGAACCGCCGGATGAACCAGACGCTGGAGTCCACCACCCGCGCCATCTTCAAGTCCTGGTTCGTGGATTTCGATCCGGTGCGCGCGAAGTCCGAAGGCCGCCCGACAGGTCTGCCGGATGATATTGCCGCGCTTTTTCCCGACAGTTTCGAGGACTCGGAGCTTGGGGAGATTCCGAAGGGGTGGAATCCCTCAACTATTGGCGCTGAGTTCAACCTGACGATGGGCCAGTCTCCACCTGGGAAAACCTATAACGAAACAGGAAACGGACTTCCTTTTTTTCAAGGATGTCGTGATTTTGGCTTTAGATATCCCTCCAATAGGGTCTATTGCACGGCGCCACAGAGACTTGCCGATCAAGGCGATACTTTAGTCAGTGTACGTGCGCCAGTTGGAGATATCAACATGGCTATGGAACGATGCTGCGTCGGTAGAGGTATCGCTGGAATTCGCCACAAGTCTGGTAGCCGTTCTTACACATACTATGCAATGCATACTCTGAGTGATAGATTCGCTCGATTTGAGGCCGAGGGAACGGTATTTGGTGCCATAAATAAGAAACAGTTTGAGAGGTTGCGTTGGCTTTATTTCGGCGAGAATTTGGTTGTTGAATTCGAAAAAATTGCATTCGCCATCGATGAGCAAATTGAGAAAAATACTATTGAAAGCGAAACTCTAACGACTCTTCGTGACACCCTCCTTCCCAAACTCATTACCGGCGAACTGCGCATTCCGGACGCAGAGAAGTTCGTTGAGGAGACCGGTGTATGACGAGTGCCCTCGACGACATTGCCCCCGCTTTCAAAGCGGCAGCCACCCGCTGGCCGGACGCGCCCAATATTCAGGCGCATTATGCTGATCTTGCAAACACCTTTGAAAGCAACGGCAGCAGCTTGATCGAGTTGTGCAAATCGTTTCTGGAGATGGTTTGCATTACCATTGTGACGGAATTGGGCAAAGACCTTCCTGTCTCGTCAAGACCGACCACAACGGAATATTTGGGTTGCGCCCTGGATGCGCTGGGGATTCGAAACCAAAGAGGGTCAAGCGCCCTGGGCACGGTTCTTTCCGGCTACAACAAACTGTCAAATGGCTTGGCTGATATACGGAACCAGGAAGGCTCGGTTGGACATGGCAAGGACGGTTTCATCGATGCGATATCAGAGCGTCATGCACGGGTCTACCTTCTGTCCGCCGATACGATCATCGCGTTGTTGCTGCAAGCCTACGACGGCGTTGAGCCTTCCATTTTAAAGACCCGCGAGGCACACAGCCGCTTCCCCCATCATAACGAAAGAATTGATGCGGCAACCCAGATTGAGGCCAAGGTGGACGAGGACGGGGTTGTGGAATTGTCCTTTCGTGCGGGCACGCTTGAAGATGGATTTGATATTCGCGTTCCGGCAAGCGAGTTGCTGTATTATCTGGACCGTCAGGCCTACGTAGACGTTCTGGATGCTTTGCGGGGCATTGCGACACAGCCCGAAGAAGAGGAAATGCCGGAGACAGGGGAGACAGTCCCCGAGCCCGAGCCTGCAGAAAAGCCGCAGGAAGCCCCTGTCGGGCACAAGGAGCCTTTAGCCCGGAAACTTCAACCTGTCACTGATTATCGAGGGAAATACGCGGAACAGGTCTCGCCGCTTTACGATTTCATCTTTCATTCCATTCTGGGCGGCAAGTCCGAGTATGCAACGCAAATCCAGAATCTTACCTATACACTGCTCAACGGCATGGAAGATCTGGCGGTCATCGATTGGAGTAAACGCACCTCCACCCATGCCGAGGTGCGTCTCTTCCTGAAGAAACTGACAAAGCTCTTTTCCATAGAGGAAATTGAAGAGAGTTCCATCGACCGGATTGTTGAATGGCTGGCAAAGCGTATCCCCGGGGGTGAGTCATGACCATATTTAACGAAACCACGCTTGAAAAGACCGCCCTCGACTGGTTTGAGTCTTTGGGCTGGCAGACCGCATTCGGCCCTGACATAAGTCCGGATGGATTGAGTTGCGAACGAGCTGATTACGACCAAGTCATCTTGTTTGGAAGACTGCAAAACGCACTGGTAAATATCAACCCGAATATCCCACCGGATGCCATAGATGAGGCGGTCCGGAAGATCACACGCATCGAGTCACCCAGCCTGATCGAGAACAACCGTCGTTTTCATCGGATGCTCACTGATGGAGTGGATATCTCTTACATGCAGGATGGCAGAGAGGTTCACGACAAGGTATGGCTGCTGGACCTTGAGGACCTGGAGAACAATGATTGGCTTGCGGTCAATCAGTTCACCATCATCGAGGATCGCAGAAACCGCCGACCCGATATCGTGGTCTTCGTCAATGGTCTGCCCCTGGGTGTGATTGAGCTCAAGAATCCGGCGGATGAAAAGGCAACCATTCGTCACGCATTCAACCAGCTTCAGACGTACAAGAGCGATATACCCGGCCTCTTCATCTATAATGAGCTGCTTGTCATCTCCGACGGTCTGGAGGCCCGCGGCGGGACGCTCACAAGCGGCTTGGACCGGTTCATGCCGTGGCGCACGATTGATGGCAAAGAAGTCGCCCCGCGAGGCTCTGTGGAACTTGAAGTGCTGTTAAAAGGGGTTTTCGATAAACAGCGTTTTCTCGATCTGGTGTTGAATTTTATCGTGTTTGACGATGACGGAGCCGCGATTTCAAAAAAAGCGGCGGCCTACCACCAGTTCCATGCCGTGAACAAAGCGGTTGAATGTACCCTGTCGGCATGCGGTATCGATGCAGACCCCGGCATGCTGTATGCTCGCTTCCCGGAGCATGACGAGCACAACCCTTTTGAAGTGCGCGAGCCGCAGGCCGCTTATGGCTCGGGAACCGAACACTTCGGTGGGCGCCGTATCGGGGTGATCTGGCACACTCAGGGAAGCGGCAAGAGTCTTTTGATGGCGTTTTTTGCCGGTAAGATCATCCGCCATCCGGGCATGGAAAACCCTACATTGCTGATGATCACCGACCGGAACGACCTGGACGATCAGCTCTTCGGCACGTTTTCATCCTGCCGCGATCTTCTTCGCCAGACACCCGTTCAGGCTGAAAGCCGGGAACATTTAAAGGAGCTGCTTCAGGTTCCTTCAGGCGGGGTGGTTTTCACGACGATTCAGAAATTTCTGCCTCACGAGAAGGGCCGGCAATACCCCGAACTATCCACTCGCCAAAATATTGTGGTCATTGCCGATGAAGCACACCGCAGTCAGTATGACTTCATCGACGGATTCGCGCGCCACATGCATGACGCCCTGCCGAATGCGTCCTTCATTGGGTTTACGGGGACTCCCATCGAGCGCGATGACCGCAGCACGCCGGCGGTTTTTGGTGACTATATCGACAAATACGACATCCTGCGGGCTGTTGAGGATGGGGCTACCGTTCCCATTTTTTACGAAGGCAGGCTGGCAAAGATCGATTTGCGGGAAGAGGAAAAACCGACAATCGACCCTGAGTTTGAAGAGATCACAGAGGGGGAGGAAGAATCTTACAAGCAGAAGCTGCGCACCAAGTGGGCCGCCCTTGAAGCGATGGTCGGCACTGAAAAACGAATCTCGCTCGTTACAGAAGACCTGGTTCACCACTTTGAAGACCGACTGTTGGCACTAGACGGCAAGGCCATGGTCGTCTGCATGAGCCGTCGAATCTGCGTGGACATGTACAACGCCATAGTGAAGCTCAGGCCGGACTGGCATAGCGATGACGACGACAAAGGCGTGTTGAAGATCGTCATGTCCGGTTCCGCCTCAGACCACGCTGAATGGCAGCCCCATATTCGCAGCAAGCCGCGGCGTGAGGCTCTGGCCAAGAGGTTTAAAGACCCGGGCGACACAATGAAGGTCGTGATCGTGCGGGATATGTGGTTGACCGGTTTCGACTGCCCGTCGCTACATACGATGTACGTCGACAAGCCGATGCGGGGACACGGCCTGATGCAGGCAATCGCCCGCGTTAACCGGGTATTCAAAGATAAGCCGGGCGGACTGGTCGTTGACTACCTCGGCCTCGTGGACCAGTTGAAACGAGCCCTTGCGGATTACACCGAAGCGGGCGGTCGCGGCAAGGCAGCTTTCAACCAGGAAGAAGCGGTCGCTGTGATGTTGGAGAAATTCGAAATTGTCGTCTCTCTGTTTCACGGTTTTGATTACACCTCTCTTCTCAAAGCAGAACCGGCAAAGCGTATTGCCGGCATTGCGGCCGCCATGGAACACATCCTTCAGCTCGAAGATGGCAAAAAGCGATATCTGGCAGAGGTGACTGCGCTGTCCAAGGCTTTTGCTCTCGCCGTTCCTCACGAGGCAGCTCTTAAGATTCGTGATGAAGTGGGGTTCTTCCAAGAGGTCCGCGCCGGGATAGCGAAAGCAACGGTTGAAGGTGAGGGCAAGAGCCCCGAAGAATTGGATACTGCTATCCGCCAGCTCGTGTCGCGAGCAGTGGCGTCTGAAGAGGTCATCGACATTTTTGCGGCGGCGGACTTAAAGAAGCCTGACATATCTATTTTATCTGATGACTTCCTCCAGGAAGTCCGGCAGATTCCCCACCGGAACCTCGCGGTGGAATTGCTGAGAAAACTCTTAAACGATGAGATCAAGACAACCTCCCGCAAAAACGTTGTCCAGGCACGTTCTTTTGCAGAGATGCTGGAAGAGGCCATAAGAAAATACCAGAACCGGGCTATCGAGGCGGCGCAGGTGATCGAGGAATTAATCAAATTAGCCAAAGAGATGCAAGAGGCAAAAAAACGTGGCGAAGACCTTGGTATGACGGAAGATGAAGTCGCCTTTTATGATGCCCTGGAAGTGAACGACAGCGCTGTCAAGGTCTTGGGAGATGAAACGCTGAAGACGATTGCGCACGAACTGGTTGAAGCGGTCAGGCGTAGCGTAAGTATAGACTGGACTGTTCGCGAAAATGCCCGCGCCCAGATACGCGTGATCGTGAAGCGGATTCTGCGCAAGTATGGGTACCCCCCTGACAAACAGGAAAAAGCAACCCAAACCGTTCTGGAGCAGGCGGAGGTTCTTTGTAAAGAGTGGGTTGCGGTATGAAAGCAAAGATCGCCCAACATTTATATAGCCGTCGGATGTCAAGAAAAAACACGCCCAATGATCGTAACGAAGAAAATTATTCGTTAAGAAAATCAAAGGTGGGTATGCGAGTGCACAAAGATCCAAGCCGCCTGCTGAGATATAGAGATTCGATATACGCATCGGATCTGCTGATCTGCGCCGTTGCCTATTTCGACTTTTTCACTCACCTGAACAAAAGCCCCAAGACCTTTGATGAAATCTGTGAGACCATGAAGATTCAGCCGCGACCGGCTGACGTTCTGCTCTCTCTTCTCATGTCCATGGAACTGATCGAAATGCATGGGAATCGATATGGGTTGAATGATCTGTCTTCCGTTTTTCTTGTCAGCAATACGCCTGATAGTCTGGTGCCGTATTACCATTCTCTGAAAAACCGGCCGCAATGTATCGAGTTTCGTGAGGTCCTTCAAACCGGAAAATCCGCTGGATGGTCGAGCAGAAAGGAAGGCAGCGACTGGATAATCAGCATGCGGGACAATGACTTTGCCGATGCCTTTACCGCCGCCATGGACAGCCGGGGAGCTTATTTGGCCCGGAAACTTGCCGAGCATTTCAATCTCAAAGACTACTCCGCTCTGCTTGATATAGCGGGCGGATCAGGTATTTACGCATGTTCCCTGGCTCATATAAACAGCCATCTGGCCACTGCCGTTCTTGAAATACCCCCTGTGGATTTTGCGGCCAAACGCTCAATTGAATCAAAGGGCCTGTCTTCCAGAGTAAGGGTTATTGCTGGAGATATGTTTGAAAGAATCCCCGCCGGTTATGACGTCCACCTGTTTGCCAACGCTTTCCACGATTGGGACATCGATGCCATAAAAAAGCTATCGGTTAATTCTTTCAAAAGCCTACCGACAGGCGGTCTGATTGCAGTCTTTGATGCCCATTTGAATCCGCTCAAGAACGGTCCTCTTCCCGTGGCCGAATATTCTTGTCTTTTGATGCATTCGACGGAAGGCAAATGCTATTCAACAAAAGAAATAAATGATATTCTCACGGAAGTCGGCTTTAGACGAATTGAGATCACAGATATAGCCGCAGACAGGACCTTAATTACGGGAAAGAAAGATTAAATTTCGGAATAAAACCAGCTATTCAATAATAAGGAGGACCCATGGATTATATGAAAATGACCGCACCCTGCGGACTGGACTGTTTTAATTGCCCCGTTTATATGGCCGGGGACAACGAGGACTTAAGAAAAAAGATTGCTCAGAATATGGGGATGCCTGAGGAAAAAGTGGTCTGCAAGGGATGCCGCGCGGAAAACGGGACCATCCCTTTTCTGGACATGACGGAACCCTGCCGCGTTTATCAATGCATCAAGAAAAAAAATATCGATTTTTGCTGCAACTGCACCGATTTCCCCTGCGACTATCTCCATCCCTACGCGGAAATGGCCGAACAGAGACCTCACAACACGAAGGTGTTTAACCTGTGCCTGATCAAAAAAATGGGGCTCCAACCCTGGGCCGAAACCAAAGCCAAGAGTGTCAGGGACACCTATTTTAAAGGAAAATTCAAGCTGTAAAGCGGCTCGAACATCTTTGCCTTTATTATCATCATCTCAGTCCATCCAGAACCTTCAGCACCTCGCTGTTGCTCGGGATATCCGTCATGTTTGTGCCGTATTGGGCAAAGGCAATTCCACCATTGCGGTCAATCACGAAAAGGGCGGGCATCCGGCCGAGTTTCAGCAGCTTCCATTCCTGGCCGTACAGTTCGGCAAGCGTTCCCTCCTTGTCGGGAACACCGATCATGGGAAGCTGTTCGTTCTTCCAGTATTCGGTGACTTTTGACGCGGAATGCGGCGCGACGACGACGATGGTGGCGTTTCGTGACGTGAACTCTTCAAAGTCCTCCTTCATCTGAACCAGATGCTTCTGGGCAAAAGGTCAACTGAACCCGCGCAGGAAAACCAGCATGACGGGACCTTGCTGCCGCAGCTGCGAAAGCGTTATTTTCTCACCGTCATGCGAAACCGCTTCGAAATCGGGAGCGGCCGCCCCGACGGCGAGGGCCGCCAACGCAATGATTGACGCCAGCGAACTATTGATAATCATAACGAAACCTCCTTCATTATTTTTTGGGCAATGATTTTAATTCCCGATACATGACATACGACAGCTGTAATAAAATGGCGTAAATTACTGAAGTTGTTTTTATTCTTGACTTTAATAAAACATTGGCGCATAGATTCAGCTATCTATTCGATATAAAAAATTATTGTTCTTTCTGGCTGAAAATGCGTTTCGCCGATTCTGCCTGACCTTATAATAGTCCCTCTAATATTCAAAGGCAACCACTCTCATTATACTTCACCAGTGCGCTATCAATGTGATGATAAGTAGGTACTGTCAAGATTTTTGTGTAAAATGTTCATAGGCAAATTCTTTAAAGAAAGGCAGATTCTTACGCACTTTTCCTACAGGGT
>JAFGLN010000041.1 GCA_016928025.1 Deltaproteobacteria bacterium | reverse complement strand
TACTACAAAAAATACGATGAGGGTGGCAAAAAAAATGGTGGGAATCAGCGCTAACAACCTTCTAATCAAGAAACCACGCATAAAACACTCCTCGATCGAAAAAGATGACCTGAAATAATCTTGACGCTTTATTCTCCATTAATACCCCATTTTCTTTTTTAAATCCTCATCAATCCATATACGGGCTATGATCGGCGCTACCCGGTGGGCACCCACGCGCCGTTCGCCATTGTAATTCTTCACCCAGGGCCACCACGCAGCATAGTTGTGCTCAGCGGGCAGCATGATGCCCGGTGACTGTTCAACGAGATAGACACCCAGTTTTTTCAACTCCACATCACGCTGTTTGGAGGTGAAGTTTGCATCAGTGCTGAGTTTTTTATGCGTCTCATTGACATAGTCATCGTTCATGATACAGAAGTTCCAGGGGTGTCCTTTTGTTAACTTGCCGATAATCTGCAAAGGGGGACCATGGTCTATCGGAACATAAATAGCTTCGTCATGCCCCTTCTTCGTCATTCGGCTGAGACCGGCAACATAAGCCATAACGTTGAGTTCCATCTTAACGTTGATTTCAGCCAGATAGGCGACAATCATGGACAGATAATCTATCATCTCGGTAGATGAGCCGTTATACTGGCATTTAAAACTGAATCCATTGGGATATCCCGCTTCAGTCAGAAGTTTTTTTGCCTTTTCCGGATTATATTCGAATAGTTCTTTTGCTGTGGCCGGCAGTTGATCCAAGGGCGTATAAATGTTTTTGAAGTATTTCGGGAATGGAAAGTGTAGTAGTTCTCCGCCGTTTCTGACCTTTACAATGGTCTGCCGGTCTATTGCCATGTTAAGTGCCCGCCTCACGCGGATATCGTTGAAGGGCTTCCTGTCCATCCTGAAGCCGATCATTCCATATCCCGCACTTACATGTTTTGCCCACTTCAAGTCCGGCGTGGTTTTCTTCAGATCTTGATGCTGTCTTTCGTTCAAGTGAAGCATCATATCCACCCTTCCCGTGCGCAATGCCGCCAGCCGTGCTGCTTCGTCTCTCGACAGCATCGAAATGACCTTGTCCACGAAGGGCAGCTTATACGACTTGCCGTCGATTTCTTCCGAATCCCAGTAAATGGGATTTTTCATATAGATCGTTGAATGGCCGAACTTGTATTCCGTCAGCATGAAGGGACCTGTCCCACAGGCACTTTGCCATTTTCCTGGGCCACCTTGCGCTTTTTCCTGCTCCGGTGCCTGAACACCGTCATAAAACCCCCATCCGATAGCCAAGCCCCAGTCGGTGTTCCACTCCTTCATATGCATGATGACGGTATATTTGTCTTTGGCTTCCCAGTGATCGATGAAATCCATTGCCCTATTGACTTTTGCCTTGGGAGACTCCAGAAGGCGCGTCATACTGTAAACGACGTCACTGGCAACAAATTCACGGGCTTTCATAATGCCTGGTTTTTCTTGCCACATGACACCCTTGCGCAAGTGAAATACAACACTCATAGGATTTTTAACGACCTCCCATCGCTCGACCAGCTCACCTCTTAACACTTCTTCCGGGATGTAGGAGCCGGTCCCTCCGAAGTCAAACTGATTTGTTCCCCGTGGTCCCTTTTGCAAGTCGCCCATGAGTAAATGTTCGATGAAATAGCCTGTGTCGTAACCGTGTTTCCAATTCCAGTCGGCGTTATCCCAAGACATGGGATTAACCATGCAAACCTGATCAAAAAATGTCAAGGTGCCGCCATACTTTACTGCCTGCTGAGCTTCCACCCCACCGGCATAAAGCACAAGGATGGCGGCCACCATGATCAGGGATTTTGTAAGGACGCTTTTAGCGCTTGATTTCATATCATGCTCCTTTCTTTACTGCTTGTAAATTGAAAATATCCAAATGCAACCCTCAAAATAAGCTGCTCAACAAAAAAGCAATACCGCAGCAAGGTCAAAAATTTACTTCTTATCAAGACCGGACCAGCAATTAAAAATCACACCTTCCTTTATAGCGGCCCGCGCGAAGTTTCCTTATGCCGGTTCTATAATTAAACGATTGTCCTTCCGGCATGAGGCCCTGCCTAAACGGTCATATTTTTTAATGAGCAGGTATATTGAAGGGCAAAAGGTTTCCAAAAATAAACCCATAACGCATCTTCTGCGGCAAGCCGGAAGTGAAAAACGCCATATCACCTCTCAACAAATGAACAGCTTTCGGATTGGGGAATTGATGCCACCACGGATCAGGTAGCGTTTTCCAAAGCGGCCATGTTATGACTTTTGCAATGAAAGACAATCTACGAAATGTTTGAAAGCTCCATCTGTCCATCACCGGAAGACTCACTAAATCCACTCCACGGCAATTCTTATACTTTAGCTGTGTATCAATATTACTTAACAATTTATATAGTTTTATAAATGATGCCGAATTCATTGTCAAGACTTTTTCCGGGACGCATGGGCCGTTTTGTAATCGGAAAAACAGTCAAACATCATGGGATCCAAGTCCGGAATAGCCCTCGACAGAGAAAAGATATCCGGGATGCGAAATAAAATATTTTGAGTAATATCCTTCTGCAGAATCAGGATAACATGATAGGGGCCACAATTAAGTCGGTATGAGTCATCATCAGGCGGAAAATTGGAAATCGCTCATCTTTCGAAGTCGGAGGCAGATGTCTATTGATTTGATTTTCTGACACTTTTCGTCTTCTGCCTACGCAGGCTATAAATTTCACGTCCTTTTTCCGTCATAAAACCGTAAGCAACCAAATCAGCAACGAATAGCATCAGCTCTTCAATTGGATATTTATTTTCTAAAGCCTGGTATTGCAGGGCCGCTTCATCAAATATGAAGAAAAAGTAAGCCAGCATTTCCGGATCGCCCTTACGGTAAAGTCCTTCACTGATGTTTGCTTTTATTCCCTGAACGATGTTTTTCATCAGCTCCCGATAAACACGGGCCAGTTCGGCTTTTGCCCACTGGTCTCCCATTACAACGCCTGCCCTCAGAAGATTGAGAACCTCTCCTATTCTCGGATAATGTTCAAAAAAGGTCCGGAAGCGGATGATGCCCCTCTGTCTGCTATCGGGTTCATTCTGAACCGCAACCGCAACCTTCTTTTTCCAGTCATCTATAACATAATCAATGATTTCTACGAACAGTTCTCGCTTATCCGGGAAATAATGATAGAAAGTAGGCGTCGAGATGCCGACCTTTTTGGTGATGTCTCGGATGTTCGTACGATAAAATCCTTGTTTTGAATACAAAACAAGGGCCGCTTCGATTATTTCTTCTTTCTTTTTCGATTTGTTTTCACCCATTTGCTGCCTGGGTTGTTTTTTATAGACTGACTGCTCTGGTTTCCGGGTTATCGTTTCTCCGATTTGGCTCTTGACAAAATCCAATGGAACGCGAGAGGTGTTAGCAGTTCTAATAAAATTGTTTTTGATAATTCGTATTTCATTTAATCTTTCAAGATGACTTTCGTCATAGTAAGCCATTGTCTGCGATGTTCTGTAAGGATCATGCAGTAATCCGCAGCGGATATAATGATGTATTGTAGAGCGCTTGAATCCAGATTTTTTTATCAATTCTGCCATGGTCATCGCATTGTCTCCATCCTGCCACTTTTTTCGCTATTGAATGGCAAGCGTCCATGCGTTGTCAAGAAAAATTATTGTTCGATTGGTTACATGTTCAAATCTACGGCTAAAATTAGCTTCCAGAGCCTTTTCTCGGGGCATTGAAGGCCATCGCATGATCTTTGTAATCACTATCCGTCCAGTCTTCCCGCATTGCATATCCTTTATTGTGTCAGACATCCATCACTTATTCTATTCAACCATAACAACAAGGCATCAACTACATGCTGAAGACGGCTCCGTAATAATCGCACATGAAAGTCCGGGGACAGGTCGACGGCTGTGGCGTCCACGATGGTATTAACACCGTAAGACTTCACCGGTTCAAGAGTTCTTAGACAAACGTTGACAATCTTCTCCCGGTTGTATGGCGTCGCCAACGGATGACAATCCCGTTCGGGATATCCGGCAGCGAGTGGTACCTAAAATGCAAAATATCGTTTTTAATGACAATAAATTTGTAGTTATGTTCATTTTTTCATAGTCCTAACCGATGGATTGACGGTGGTGCAATGGGTGTGATAAAGGCTTGAATGTGGCGACAGACATGCCCATGAAACGCATATTGTCCCATTAGCCTGCGGGAGGTTAAATACGTGCCTGTTTTCGATATTCATATCCATACACGTCTGTTCTCAGACTGTTCTTTCATTCTTCCGGAGGATCTGATTGAGCGGGCGGCCGAAATCGGCCTTGACGGCATAGCCTTAACGGAACACGGCATGCGCTGGCCCAACGACAAATTTGCCGAATTAGAGAAACTTGCCCGGTCGCATCACCTCATTTTGATCAACGGTCAGGAGATTTATACGGAAAGCATTGACTCTAAGATGGAGGGGGAATTTCTGGTCTTCGGCCTGCGAAGAAGTCTCACGGGAAATTATACCGCCAAAGAACTCGTCGAGATCGTTCATGCGGAAAACGGCATCCTGGTCGCCGCCCATCCCTACAAGCTGTCCCGCAACGGAAGATCCCATTATTACGGCGCCGGCGACCGGGTCTACACCCTTCAACTGGACGCCCTGGAGTATCGCCATCCCGATCACGACGATCGGGCGCTAAAAAAAGTGCGGGCGGCAATGAATAAAACGGGTTTCCCCGGAACGGGCGGCAGCGACGCCCATAAGCTCTCCGATATCGGCACCTTCGTCACTCATTTTGAAAACGACATCCTGAATGAAGAAGATTTTATCCGGGAAATACGCAGAGGCCGCATCCGGGCGGAAAAAAGAAATTAAAATACGCCCCGGGGAACAAGACCCCCAGGGCGTATTTTAATCGGCACTTAAACGTCCCATGAGTTTTTATTTGTATTTGTACCAACCTTCGCCGGTCTTCTGGCCTAACTTGCCTTCCACGACTTTTTTGACAAGACTCGGAGTCGGCAGATCCGCCGGATTTCCGGATTCCTGGAAGTGGCCCATGGCGATATCGTAGGAGAGATCGAGACCCGTCAGGTCATTCAGGCGGAAGGGTCCCATGGGATGGCCGGCACCGTAAACACACGCCTTGTCGATGTCTTCATAGGAGGCCACGCCGTACTCCAGCATCCATTGGGCTTCCCTGGAAATGGCGCCGAAAATACGGTTCAAAACAAAACCGTCGACCTCTTTCTTGATCAGGATGGGAACTTTATCGATCTTCAGACAGAAATCCATCATGCACTGAGCCGTTTCGTCCGAAACATGGGGACCCTGGACCACCTCGACCAGCTTCATGACCAAGGCGGGATTGAAGAAGTGGAGGTTGCATACCTGGGAGGGACGGCTGGTGACATCGGCTATCTTGGAACTGACAATCATGGAACTGTTCGTTGCCAGGATGGCCTTGGCCGGGGCGAATTTATCCAGATCGGCAAAGACCTTGCGCTTCAGCTCGACTCTTTCCAGAACCGCTTCAATAACCAGGTCGGCATCCTTGGCCGCCTCTTGCAGATCACCCGTGAAAGAAATCAGGCCTCTGGCCTTCTTAGCCGCATCTTCCGTCAGTTTCCCCTTTTGGACGCGTCCCGCCAGGTAAGTATCGACAAACTGATTGGCTTTTTCGAGAACCGCCGGAACAACGTCCGTAACGACCGTTTTATAGCCGAACAGGGCACACTGGAGTGAAATCTGATGCCCCATGTTTCCGGCCCCCACCACACATACATTTTTCAATTCATCAACTTTCATTTCATCACCTCTTTTAATATTTTTATTTTACTCCCAAAGCCCGGTTGGCTTTATGAAACATCGTCCCGAGCAAATCAGGTTACGTCAAATATACCACCCGCCCGTGTTTCGTCCTCCGAGGGCAATGTTTTAACCCAGTCAAGCAGGATTTTCATGTAAAGCGCCGGGGCCTGCAAATGCATATTATGCCCCATATCGGGCACTGTCATACGTGTGAAGTGCTGCCCCGCCTTCTTGATAATGGCTTCGACACGATCAACCTGGCGGACGGTCGCGGCACCAGCTTGCTGTCCTGTAACCACATCGATTTGCGACAGGTGGTGTGTAAAGAGAACAGGACATTTGACGTTTTGCAGCATGCGGGCATGATCGCACGAGGCACTGACGCTTCCGGTAACGAAAGCCCTGGCCCACTCGGGATCATACTCTTTCATGTTCCGCGGCGGCTCGGTCTTGAATTTCTCGTATCCGGCCAGAAAAACACTTTGGCGCTGGGCCGGCAGCTCATCGGCTGCCGCCGCCAGCATTCCCTCCCAATCCCCGACACGCCACTGATCGCCCAGATAGGTGCTGTACAGCTCAAAAACCGGTCCGGCTCCTTCCCGAATGGACGGCCCGTAGCGAGGATTGACTTCGGAGGAAAAGAGGGGCGGATCTTCGTAATGGGCGCCGCGGATCATACCGGCTGGCGCGTAGGCCGACAGCCAGGCTGCTACCACACCACCCGACGACAAACCACTGACGATCACGGGACGTTTGATAACAAAAGCAACGAGTTTAACCATGTCATTGCTGAAGTTGTCAAAGGTATATCGGCCGGGCGTCCGGCTCGAACGACCCTGCCCGCGAAGGTCGACGGCGAAACACTGAAAGTGCTCCAAAAGTAAATCCATGGCCGGTTCATATCCCCACCAAGATTCCGTCTGACCGGGGATCAACAGTAAAGCGGGTTTGTCGGAGGCACCGCAGGTGGCATAATTGATTTTGGCATCGCCCGTATCGAACAGGCTCTCCTTATAGCGGTGCGGTTTGTATGTAACGTCGGGAAATTCAGGTCCATATCCCCGTCTGCCCATAAGAAACCTCCTCTCAATGCGGCAATCCCTGACAGGTACTGCCGAACGGCCATATGTTTAAGAGGGAAACCCCTCGTTTGCGGCGGTCAGCATGGAATTTCCCAAGCGACAATGATGTTCTTATATCATCATTGAGTATTTTTTCAATGTAATAAATAAATCTTGACATGGAAATCGCGATCATATTATCAACTTAGCTAATGTAAACACTGTAATGTACAATATCCGTCGTGCACAACATGATATGGCCTCATTTTTTACTTATCCATTTCCATAGTCCGCGGGAAATGAAAAATTAAGAGAATCCCCCTGCCCCTCACCTTCAACTGCTTGAGGAACAGTGGATTGACAGAACAGCGATTTTGCCATTGTCGATCGTGTCGCTGAATTGGCCGGCCGGTTCAACGTGAGGCCCACTCAAATTGCCTTGGCCTGGCTGCTGCACAAAAAGGATGTGACGGCGCCCATCATCGGCGCCAGCAAATTGACCTATCTCGATGAAGCCATTGCCGCTATCGACATCGAGCTGTCAGCGGAGGATATCCGTTATCTCGAAGAACTTTATCAGCCCCATCGGATTTTGGGTCATTCTTAGGGAGTCTATAAAAAAAATTTAAAAACGAAGGGAGAATAACAGATATGAGTCCGGTTCAATCCAACCCCGATGAGTTCAAAAAGTTGAGCAGGAACCCGAACCAAAGCCCATTCATCATGCTGAATCTCTTGAAATTTAACAAAGAAGGCGGAAACGAATCCTACGCCAAATACATGAAGGAAGCGCAAAAGTTTGTCCAAGACCTGGGAGGCCGGCGGATTTTTTTGGGCAAGCCCAATGAATTGCTTAACGGCCACGAAGACTGGGACTTGGTGCTGCTGGTGGAATATCCTTCGCGCAAAGCTTTCCTCAAAATGGCCAACGATCCGGAGTACCTCAAGGTTCATGAGCTCCGGGCAAAAGGTATCGAACGTGCCATCCTGTATGCCATGGATCCGCTGGATTAATAGCTTCCTTCGGCCGGACCGCACCATTTTTTCTGTTAATAAAAACTTATAACCAAGCCATCAATGATGAAAGGGGCGTATGACCATGAAGACTTACAAAATGACGGTAAATCGAGGCACATTCAATGTCCGCGATTCGGGAAACAACGACGGCTATCCCGTCGTCATGATCCACGGATGGCCGGAAAGTTCCTATAGCTGGGAACTGGTAAGTCCCTTTATCAGTGACAAGCTGAGGATCATCGCCCCCGATCTGCGCGGTCTCGGGGACAGCGAGAGAACGCTGAATCAGGACCTGTATCAAAAACGCGAACTGGCGAGGGACATGATCGAGGTCATCAACGCCCTCGGCATTCAGGATTTTTATCTCGTTGGCCATGACTGGGGCGGCAACATCGTCCAGGAGATCGCCTTTGCCGTTCCCGATCGGGTCAAAAAACTCGTCATCATGAATTTTCCCGTTTTGAGTAACGCCGCTGGAAACGCCGAAGCCCAGCGCGTCATCAGAGACAAAGGATCCTTTGTCTTGATGTACCAGTACTTTCAGCAGCAGAAAGGCCTGGCCGAGGCCATGATTAAGGGTAATGAAGAGGTCTGGATCCGCTGGCTCTTCAGAAAACCGGCAGGAGAAGCAGGGGTTCCGGAAGAGTCCATCAAGGAATTCATTCGCTGCTACGCGATTGAACAGACACCGTTCACCGGCGCCTGTTATTACCGGAACATGAGAAACGACATGAAGCGCTGGCAGGAATTGGCCGGCCGGAAGCTGCCCATGCCGAGTTTTTATCTATACGGGAACAAAGATGTGGTCATCATCCCGGCGTATCTGAACCACATCGAAGACTGCTTCGAAAACATCCAGGTGGTCCAGTTGGACCTCGGCCACTTCCTGCAGGAAGAGAATCCGGACCTGGTTGCCGAACATTTAAATAACTTTCTCTTGTCTTGAGGATTATTGCCACAAGGGAAGCCGGACGTTTTATATCGCCCCTGAAAAACCGGCTTCCTGTTTTACTCAAGGACGGCAAAGCCTTCCCTTTTCGGAGTGGAGTGTTTAAAGTTTTGACCCGTTTGATTGGAGCCTCAAAGATGATACGTCTTTTTCAGGAACTGTAAAACAAAGGCCGGTCAAGCCTCCGCCTTATTTCCCGGTTTTCCCGCGCTGATGCCCAATCCTTCAAAAATGAACATGATGGAAAGGCCGTACCAGATCGTATAGAGGATATAGAAGCCGAGCAGTAACAGGACGGGTAATTTGTGGTCCCCTATTTTACTGGGTTCGATATTCCTGAAGTTGTACGCCGGCTCCAGGATTTTTCCGGTCATGATTTTAGAAAAGGCGGCTTCGGCGCCGCGGTTGTCCTGAATATAGCGCCGGGTCAGCCCGTCGAAGATGATCCACCAGCAATACAGGACCTCCGTGCCCGGCATCTGATATTGGGCCTCGATGCGTTGATCCTGATTATGAAAAACCAGTGCTGCATCGGCCAGGGCGGCTTCCGCCAAGCGGCCGAGGTCTCCCTGGATTCTCACCCGCCCATCCGGCGCGATCCGCGCTTCGGCGCCGTTTTTGCCGATCAGCTTCACCAGTGTCGGTCCGTCGGCAAAATCGCGGGGGCGGATACCTAAATCGATGTTTGTCCCTTTAAATTTCAGCGCCGCCTTTTGACTTTCAGCATGGTAGTCCGCCGAATTCTTCGCCAGTCCGTTAAACAGGCCGTCCGCCCATTGAAGAGCCGTCTTTTGGCCGATCATCGGGAAAAAGCTGACGGTAAACACCACACAAAAAGCCGCTAATCCGGCAATGCCGATTTTGAACTTGCGGGCATTGATGATGAAAGGCCGTCCGTCTCTTAATTGGCGATCATCACTTCGTTCCCTTATGGTGCTTACATTTTGAAAAAAGATCAACAGGATCCAGAGGGCAAACCCGCCGACCAGAACAAAGAACAGAACGTTGCCAAATGTTTCCAGATACACCGAGACGTCGCGGGAAATGGCAATATAGCCCAGGTCGCCGAGTTTTCTGGGCAACGCGCAGAACCGGTTGGCGAATCCCCCCAGGATGGTCAGGGCGTAAAATGCCCGGATCTGCGATCCCTTGACCATTTCCGTCACCATGGCACCGATCTGGACGCCGACCAGAGACCCCAGGAGCATGCCCATGGCGATACTGTAAAACACGAACCCATAGATGGCATATTGAAAGATGGAGGAGTAGCATGTCGTGAAAATGATCTGCAGGATATCCGTGCCGACCGTCGTAAATGTCGAGACGCCCAGTCCATAAACAAACATCGGAAACGTCAGAAACCCGCCGCCGACACCCATGATGGAGGCGACAAATCCGACCACGAATCCGCAAAAAATAATCGGATAGACGGATAATTTTCGACCGCCGGGCACAATGTTCTGATCGAATGTCACCCGCGGCGGCAACGGCTTTTTTTGCAGCAACCTGGCAAAATCAGTTGTCGATTCCCTGGTCCGGTCCTGGCCTTCATGAGAGGATTTACCTGCTTTTTTCCAGTCCAGAATGGCGTAAATGCCCAAAGAGCCGAGAACAACGAGATACACAACACTGATCACAGCGTCACTTAAGGCGGGGCTGAACAAAAAAATACTGCGGCTGAGATACCCGCCGATGGTCACGCCGACCATGGAGCCGACGACGAACCACACGGCAAGGCCGACATGAACGTTGCCCAGTTTCCGGTGGATAACGGTCCCCATAATGGCCTTGGCGAAGATATGAAACTGGTCCGTACCGACCGCCATGATCCCTCGGACACCGAAGCTCATCAGCGCCGGTGTGAGGATGTAACCGCCGCCGGCGCCGATGACGCCGGTAATCAGGCCGGCAATCAGGCCGATCAGGATCGAGCCAAAGAACATGGTGCTATCGATAAAGGACGGCATGAAGGCCTTGGAGCCGCCGAGGATCGGAATTTTATCGGGCAGCAGCTCGGCGGGATTGCCGGCATAGCCGAAAGAAACAATCAAGACCGGCAGGGTCATCAGAAAAAGAATAAACAGCCTTTTTTTGCTTGAGAGAATCGTTTTCGTCCACTGGATGTCCAATCGGGCCTGAGCTTCCGAAGCCGACTTCATGAGGCCGAAAACATGCTTCATGCGGTTCGTTATCAATCCTGTTTCCTACTTTCGACTTGTTATTTCTCTTTGTCTTTCAAAACGGCCGTCCAGGAGGTGGTGCCTTCTTCGAGTAACCGGGCGGATGATTCAAACAGGGCCTTGGATACATAGGGCCGCACCTGTTCCGCCCGCAGGCGGCACAACTGCGCCTTGAGCATACGGGCCCGCTTGGTGATATCGTCGTCGGCGTCCGACAGGGCCAAAAGATCAATCACATGCAGGGCCAGCTGCACCTCTCCACGGTCTTTCAAACTTTCCACCTCACGAAGAACGGCCTCCGGATCGGTGATGGCCGCCCGGACAGCAGCCGCAGCGGCCGCCGGTGACGCCGGATACAGATGGGTCGGATTCCGATCCCACCAGCCCGTCTCCTCACGGAAAAGATCACGAACGATATATTCCGGAGCTCCATAACGCGCTTTCATGTAAGGACGGTCGAGCATGGCCTCATCGTAGCGCATATCGGCCAGAATTTCCCATTCCGACATGCCGCGATTCATCCGTTCGACGACCTCGCGGCGAAACCAGCGTAAAGTGGCGGCCGTATGGTTCAGTCGATCCTGAATCTCCCGCGGATCTTCGATGACCGGACCGAACTCCTGGACCAGCTTCGTGGCACCCAGCCCGGCCATCAACTCGCAGCTTTCCGCCCAGCGAATGGTAAAGCGCTGGGTGCGCAGCGGCGTGCCGATATTCGGAATGGTACTGCCCGGGAATGCCGCACCGGCATAAAGAATCCCATCATCGGGCAACCACATGACAATGGTGTCATCGGTTTCCGACGGCGCCCAGATCAGCTCGATGCGACGTGTCTTTGAAGGCAGCGACAGCCGCGTCGAGAACGTCATCGTCGGATCGACTGTCTTGAACTGCAGACGCGTGCCGGGAAACTGCATATTTGCCAGTATCCGCTGCAAACCAAGCGTCTCACGGTAGCGACGATAGCGCCGCAGGCAGTTCTCATGGGCGATGAGTTGAGGCGCCGGTTCATTGCGCTCGGCGTTATGCTGCAGCCAAAACTCCACCCCTTCGTTGTAGCCGAGGTGCCCGTGGGAATAGCAGATTGCCGTGACCGGCAGGCTGGTGAAACCGCGCAGACTTTCAATCATGCGGGCCGTAACCTTGCCGCCCGGTCCGGAATCGACAATCACCACCCCATCACCTGTTTCCGCGGCAAAGGCATTGCCCTGGGCGGGGAGGATGTATACGCCATCCACCACAGGTTTTGCACTTTCGCTGGCCGTAAGAATCTTTCGGGCCTTTTCCTGTATATCCGTGCTCATTTATTTCTCCTCCTTAATAATATTCTTTTATTGGTGTAAAGCGCCCAGCCTCCAAAATTAGCACCTTCGGCGATGTTAACACCTTTGGCACCTTCATAGTGTAACGGTTCGGGTGCCGTCTCAATACGAAGCAATCTGTTTGGTCCACTGATAGGGCGTGTCCATGGCATGCGCCCAACTTACGGCATAGTGACTGTAGGAGTCATGGCCGCCTAAATCTTCCAGATGTTTGATCAAGTATTCCGGCGTTTCAAGATCCTGCATATTGTTGAAATGAAGCATTTCACTAAAGGTGTCGTTAATGCCACCCTCCGTCGAAGCGCCGTTGCCGCCTATAATATAGTAAACCAGAGTGTTTTCAAATGCGCGCAACCCTTCAATAGCGTCCACAAGCCTCTCGATATGGAAGTCAGTATACTCTATGAATCCCACATAAACCTCCATCTGGCGGCTCAACACCGGTTTAAGTTCTTCCGGCATCTCTTCCCAAGGCGGGATCTGGCCGGGGCGATCGGTCAACCGGGCATCCTGAGGGACCACCTATGAGATCTGAATTCTTTTGGTTTATCTCTTCATGTCGGATCGTATCAGCCACCCGATTGCATCAAGGTCCTGCGAATTTTTGTTTTAAAGCGGATCGTAACACCTTACCAATCTGGTTTTTCGGCAGGGCATCTACAAAATAAACATCCTTCGGCTTTTTGAAACTGGCTAGGCTATTCGCACAAAACCCTATTACGTCTTCCGCAGTGAGTGATTCGCCTGGTTTGCTGATGATGGCCGCGCATACTTTTTCACCCCAAAGTTCATCCGGCACACCGAATACGGCTGCCTCGAGAATTTTCGGATGCCGGTAAAGGACATCCTCAATCTCCTTGGGATAGATGTTCTCACCGCCGCTTATCAGCATGTTGTTTTTTCTATCTTTAAGATACAGGAATCCGTCTCCATCCATCAAGCCGATATCGCCGGTATACAGCCAACCGTCCCGTATGGCCTCCGCTGTTTTTTCTTTATCTTTGTAATACCCCTGCATAATGTTCGGCCCGCTGCAGAGGACTTCACCCACGTCCCCAAGGGCGACGTCATTTCCATTTTCATCAACAATCCGAAGTCTGACATGGGCGACAGGACATCCAGCCGAAAATGGTTTGACGTCGGTAAATTCCATGACTCGGTGGGTTATGGTGGCACAGGTCTCAGTCATTCCGTAGTTTTCTACAATGCCTGCTCCCGGAAAGGCCTTTTTTAGCTGGTTTCGCGTTTCGTCCGGCATGACCTCGCTTCCCGACGCGATGCGCCGGATTGACCTCACATCGGTTTTCGCCAGTTCCGGCATGCGCAGAAGCATCTTGTAAACCGTGGGTGGATTACCCAACTGGTTAATCTTTTCTTTTTCAATAGACTCGATCATCAATTTGGCATCAAAATGCGTCAGCATCACCAGGGTATTTGTGGCAAAAATAGAACCAAAAAGGTTTAAAAAACCTCCCGCATGAAACAGTGGAAAAGCGGTCAACCGCTTTGAAAACCATTCGCCTTTTGTGGCAATAGATACACTGGCCATGGCCCAGACCCAGTTTTTGTGGGTATGCACGACTCCTTTGGGCTGACCGGTCGTACCTGATGTATAAATTATTGTGGCCATATCGTTTTCTGCCACCTGCACATCGGGCATCTGCGACGACTGGGTTCTGGTTTTTGCTTCAAAGTCAATCCAGTCACCGCTGCACTGTTCTCCCGAATAAAGAAAACTTTTCACAGCCGAAATCGACGGCATGATCTCCCGGACGGTCTTTTCAAACTGCTCCTGAAATATCAATGTGCTCAGGTCAGCGTGATTCACGACGTAAGTCATCTCATTGGGAGACAAGCGAAAATTCAGGGGCACGATCACTGCCCCAATGCGGGCAAGGGCGTAAATCGTCTCCACCAGTTCCACGGAATTGGCAGACAACGTACCCACATGATCACCTTTCTTAACCCCCATAGCCAGCAGGGCGTTGGCCCGGCGATTGACGGCCTCGTTTAATGCCTTGTATGTTAACCGTTTATTATCAATAACAACGGCTTCCCGCTCACCATAATTATGCGCATTGGCAAGCAATGTATGGCCGATTGTGACTTCCATATTCTTTTCACCTCAATATGTCCTATTTTTTAAGCGTTTTCAAGTGACCAATCCACAACTTAAAAACTCCTGTATGGTGCCTGAAACTCGTGTTTGATAATCATTCATCCTTGATTCGTTCAACAAACGGAGGCTTCCACGTGCCGTCGAGAAAACTCGCCTTCGGCATATACAGGCGCAGTGTTAACTCGAAGAGACCTTCACAAGACGGCAGCCAGTTCGATTCTCCCCGGGCCGGTCGATCATGCTGAATAAAGATATCTAAAGAACCGTCTTCATTATAAACGAGCGTATTGCGGTCGCCGACGGTGTAACGATACATGCCGACGGTGTAACGGCGGATGGGGTTATCCGCTAGAAAGCCCTTCTTGTCATAAAGGGTCAACGACCAGAACGCATCTTCCGGCGGCATGTTGTCAGCATCAAAATGGATGCGGTAGCACTGGCTGCCGTTGAGCATTCTGTCGTCTTGGTCCTTCCTCGCCGTGGCGTAAGCGGCTTCTTCCGCGGGCAGCGCGCCTAATCCGACCAGGGCAACAAATGCCCGTTTGCGGTAATTGGTCCCGTAAACGCCCATCCCCGCACGAGACAATCCCCAGTTGTTATCAAAACGTTGTCCTTTGCCACCCGCTTCAGACAAAGCCTGCAACATCCTGCAAGCCTCTGTCACTCCTTCCTCTAAGAGGTCAATGGCCGGTTTGTCTATATTGAACGGTTTGCCGGATTCTATGCCGAATGCCCTCAACAGGTCTAACATCGGAACATCTGCCGCTGCTGCTGGCTGCTCTCCCATCAATCGACTCAGTCTGGCAAAAAAAACGCCAGCCGACATTTTTTCAACAATCGCCATAGGATCAGCGCTTACACCTTTTGGATCCTTCCTGTTTTCTCTGCTTCCCGGATTGGCTGTACGGCTTTCCCAGCGGCTCAGCGGTGTCAGTTTGAGCTGCTGCTGTAATTCGCCGACGTTCAGGGCGTCACTTTGGCCGTTGACTTGGATGCGGCCGATTAGCCAGCACATATTCGTCGGTGCCTGAATGACTTTAACCTCAGCCGGGTTTTCCCCGTTCCAGTCCGGCCCGGCCAACATGAAGTCGCCCGGGCCGGAGCCGACCGTACGTTTGCCTATCATGGCAAAAACATTTGTCCATGCATCCATGAACGGCATGACATAATAACGGTCAGACATATACGGAACACTTAATACCAGCGGTTCCGATGAAAGATCAATCCAGGCATTCGAGTAAAGCGTATCATTGTTGACGCGAACAACTTCACGATAGGTGTGATCGGGAAATAACTGATTATGGAAAAATTGATTAACCAGCGCTCTGCCGCTTTGAGGATCGGTCTGGACTTCACGGGTCACATCCATCAACACCAAGGGATATCCAAACAGATAGGCTTTGACTGCATTTTCTATACTGATTTTATTTAACATCCTTTCTCTTCTCTCCCCTTTCTTACCCAGGTGTTCCCGGCGTAAATAATGTCCCAATGATGCTGCTACGGTAGCATTTACAATCGTTATAACTTCAAATATCCGTTGTGCCGAAGTTATAGGGATTGACCGCGAAGAGGATGCCTTAAACCACCGTCTTTTGGCTTTCAAGGACTTATCAGGCATCGCTTCCTTCTGTCCCATTCGGATGTTAATTTACAACAAGAGGCCTCCTATATGATTTCACGTTAATCTTCACATCGGTGCCGGCTCTGGTAATGCTGATGCAACACGGCGCTTTTTCCACTGATAAACAACTAGTACGGTAAAAAGAACGATTGAAATCACCAGGGACACATAACTGTCATAGAACGCATAAGCGAGGCTGAAAATGCATGTTATCAGATATCCGATATGTTCGACCAGACTGGTATCGGCAAAGAGATACCTTTGACAGAAAACCATGGCAGCGGTAGCGCTTATTGCCAGGGAGACAAGGGCCAGAACTGCATTCCCAAAAGGCTGCGCCTGTGAAAGCATCACCGGGTGGTATACGATATAAAACGGCAACAGGAAGAAGGGTGTTGCCAGTTTCAGGGATTCCCAGGCTGTCTTCATGTATGAGGTACCAGCAATTTGGCTGCCCACCATAGACGCTCCCGCCACCGGCGGCGTCACTGCCGAGAGAATAGCATAATAAAACACGAAAAAATGGGCGGTCATCATATTCATGCCCATCCGCTCCAGACCCGGCGCCACCACCAGGGCCGTGATTACGTAAGCCACCGGCGTCGGCATGGCGCACCCCAGCAAAATGGCCAACATTGCCGTGAAAACCAGTGCCATCAAAAGATTCCCTCCGGACAGAACCTCGATCACACCCGCCAGCTTAGGACCGGCGCCGGTGAGCGTCAACATGGACGTTAACATACCGATCATGGCACAAGCCATCGCTATGGTACAGGCCATGACGACCCCGGAGGTCAAGCCCTTCAGAAGCTCGCCCAGGGGCGGTCTGGTTTCTTTTCTTAACAGGGCGATAACCAACAGGGAAGCGATGGCGACCATTGCCGCAAAAGCCGGTGTGTAATGGGCCAGCAAAAAATAGGTGATCAAAGACATGGGAATAATGAACAGGGGTGCTCCGTTTATTAACTGGGTACGATTAATTTTCTCCGTCAGCATAGGCACCCCAATCCTGGAAGCAATCAAAATCACTCCAAACATGGCACACAAGTAATAAAGAACTGCCGGGATCAGGGCGGTGGCCATCAATTCAGCATAGGTCTTGCCCAAAAAGCTGGCCATTAAAAAAATGGCAACTCCCATAACCGGCGGCGTCAGTTGTCCACCCGTGGAAGCCATCGCTTCGATGGCGCCTGCATGTTCCGGTTTGAACCCGACCTTCTTCATCAAGGGAATGGTATAGGCACCTGTCAGAGCGACGTTGGCTGCCGCCGCTCCGGTGCACATCCCGACAAATGAACTGGAAAACACTGCCGTCTGCGCGGCGCCGCCCCTCAGGTGTTTTCCCAGAAAGTTACCGATCTCAATAAAGAATCGGCCGATACCCACGACCTCGAACATACTGCCGAAGATAATGAACAGAAAAATCAGATTGGCCGACGCATTGAGCATCATCCCATAGGTCCCGCTAAAGCCGATTCCCAGGCTTGAAAGCACCATTTTAAAATCGAACTTCGGATGACCGAGAGCCCCTCCCAAGAGATGTCCGAAGAGGGCGTAAAGAACACCGATACCGACCAGAATGGGAAAAACCGCACCCCAACTCTTCCAGGTGAGGTACGTGACGAGCGCCACCAGAATGAGACCGATCACAATATCCGGCGGTTCCGGAAACCCCGCCCACATGTCCAAGCGATCCTTTTCGATGTGAATGTAGGTTACAACCACCAGGCCGATAATCAAACCGATCAGGAGCAAAACCCGCATCAATCCCTTCGACTCCCTCGCTGCAAATAAAAACAACATGACGAAGGCAAAGCCCAGATGGATATTCTGATGCAATATCGCATCGAACAGCGGCTTCCACACCGCCAGCATGTGGTAAAATATCATCAAAAGGCCCACGGCAATCATTAGGCGGTTCAGCCATAACCGCCCTCTATCATGTTCGGTCTGCTCCATGGTTCTACTGCTCCTTTCCCGGAAGCGGAATGCCAAGGTTCTTCATGGCTTTCTTTACCCCCGGATGCACCCACTTTCCCGGCGTTCCTATAGGATAAGGGGTATCCGGCAAATATTTGAGCGTGCCATCATATTTGCCCAGTTCTTCTCTATATTTATGACGGACCCGAATCATTTCCTGTACAACGTCATCGGGTAGGCTGCTATCACCACACAAGATACCGGCGGACATCTTGCCATATATGTCGTGATCGAGGCCGGGAAGAGTTCCTTTCTTTATCAGAATGGGATAACTCGGTCCGTCTTTTTCCACATCCCAACCCTTCTCATATACATCCGGATCGAAGCCAATGTAATACATTTTTCTACCGGAATTCATCAATTCCATATCCGGCGCTCCCGGAGCCAAACCGGTGGCAACATAAGAACCATCCGCTGCCACTGTCACACTCCCCATAAATGTTGAAGCATAGTGGGCGTCAATCTTGTTGTTCAGCAGGGCATCCTTGGAATTCGATACCCCCAGGTACTGCCAGTCTACTTTATCCCATATATCCAATCCTTTTTCGAAATAAGGTTTCAGTGGCAGAGTACTTTGAAAAGGCCTCGATTTTTCGGAAATGCCGACTCTTTTACCTACGAGATCCTTAAGTGTTTTGATATTGGGATCGAAGGTGACGAAAAAATTAATATACGGGGTCAGGGAAAATATCGCTACGTAGTTAGGGTTTTTGAGCTTCTGAAACGGTGGTCGCCCTTCCACGATAAACGGTATGACAAAAGCACTGCTATGTGATGTAATCTGGGGAATTTCTCCGGATAATATTTTTGAATAGTTTTCACTGCGGTACCTGGAAATATACATCGCTCCCGGTGTTTCCTGAGCTTTCCACAGCAGCCAGGAGTTCGCTCTTTTAAATACCTCTTCAAGGGCAACCGCCTGGTTATATTGAGAGGTGCCAAAAGGCGTGCACATATCCGTTATTTGGACTTTCGCATGCTGCCCCCACGCAGACATGGGGATTGAAAACGCTACTGCTAACATTACCCCAATTATTAATATTTGTAATCCATTCCTTACTTTCATTGTTTTTCCTCCTAAGTTGTTTAAATATGATTAACCAAATTTTATATGCCATGAACAATTTACAAATTGTAAAAAAGATAGATGACTCCATACCGGTCAGGAAAATATCAACAGTCATTCAAGAAATATCATACATACTTGCAAATGTTACCTGTATGATCGGTCTTTGATGGATTCTTAATGTTTGGAGTATTTAATTCTACTGATCCTAATGAATATACTTTTTCGGCTCGTCCTCGCCTCCCTTTTATTTTCAAGTTATTTAATCTGCCATGTCAATCATACCTCATAAAACAATGTTATTTAATTAATGTCCACACAGCGTAATCGACAATTCCCAATGTTTTAATTGATTCTTTGATCTTTAGCCCTAAAGGACTGCCCTCAGCATCTATGGTTTCATCATTCCAGGTTAAAATATATGCGAAGTCACCAAGAACTGAATTGTCTTGAAATAATTGGACCGCCCCTTTGGGCCTCATGCGCATAGCCTCTTTGGCGATTTGCCGAAGTATCTCAAAATTTCTTTTAAGATTATCGCTGCCGGTTCTAACTCTAATCAACTCGATGATTTTCATACGCCTCAGAGCAAAATTGCATTTCAGCCTCCTCTTTTGCAAATGTCGTTCCTAAAATTATCACCTTTAATTACAAGTTGTTACGATTTAAGGATGGATAATTTTATTTTATTTGACAAATTATTTTGTATTATGAGATAAAAAAAGAAAAATTTATCGTATGAGACAATTTCATGACTTCGGTGAAGCCAACGCGTAAAAAGATCGATGAAAAAAAATTTTTCGAAGAGGGTACTTTACGTATCTGTTCCAGTCTGGAAATTGAAAAAGCACTTTGGCAATGTTTCGATTTCATTAAAAATTACATCCCTGCTCAAGAAATCTACCTTCAGTATTTTGACGCGGACCGCGGGGTCACGGAAATACTTGCAACTGCTAATCAAGATGGTGGACGTTTAACGAACAGAATCATCAAATATACACCCGAAATAGCCGAGGTCATTAGAAAAGATGAATCTCTGCGGCAGATTATCGTCAACAAAGCCGACGAGCACTATCTCTTTGCAGATCGACTGCACAAAATAGGAATGCCCAAAGCATCATTCATGATGATCCGCCTGGAGCTTGAAGGAAAGAGGAGCGGCGGTGTCTCTCTTTGGGCCGATGGATGGAACCGGTTTACCGATGAGCATTTGAATTTATTTGTGTGTTTAAAAAAACCCTTCGCCATAGCTTTGTCGAATTATCGTCATTACAAAGAGCTTCTGGAGCTCAAAAATACCCTGATGGATGATAAAAAATATTTCCAGCAACAATTATATATGCATACCGGTAGTGAATTGATTGGCGCTGATTTCGGTTTAAGGGGCGTCATAGAAAGAGTCAAACAAGTTGCCCCTTTGGACAGTCCGGTTTTGCTCAGAGGTGAAACAGGGACCGGAAAAGACGTCATCGCCCATCTCATTCATAATCTATCAAGGAGGAGGACCGGACCGTTTATTCCGGTTAATTGCGGAGCCATACCGGAATCTTTGATGGACAGCGAGCTTTTTGGACATGAAAAAGGTGCCTTCACGGGCGCGCTGGAAACCAAGCGGGGACGGTTCGAACGGGCCCATGAGGGAACCTTGTTTTTGGATGAAATTGGAGAGCTGTCCCCGAGTTTGCAATTGAGACTCCTTCGCGTCCTGCAGGACAATAAAATAGAAAGGGTGGGCGGCTCAGAGTTAATTGATGTGAATATTCGCGTCATTGCGGCAACTCACCGGAATTTGGAAGCAATGATCCAGCAATCTCAATTCAGGGAGGACTTGTATTTTCGATTACAGGTTTTTCCGATCTTTATTCCGCCCCTGCGGCTAAGAACTACGGACATCCCGGCCCTTGTTCAACACTTTATCAGAAAAAAATCAAGAGCCATGGGCTTGAAAAACACGCCGGTATTGCGGCCCGGCGCCCTGGAACGCCTCAACGGATATCCGTGGCCCGGAAACGTCAGGGAGCTGGAAAATATGGTTGAGCGGGCTTTGATCCTGCACCCGGAGGGCCCGGTTGAATTCGACGTTATATCTCCCGTACCAATCCGTCAAGAAAAGAAAGAACATAACGTCATTCAGCCTGATATCCTTTCCGTCGACCGGTTACTAACCGAACATATTCAATCCATTTTAGACATGACGAACGGGAAAATAAACGGGAAAAACGGCGCAGCGGAGTTGCTGGGCCTTAACCCCTCTACACTGCGCCAAAAAATGCGAAAAATGAATATTCCCTTTGGACGCAAGGTCTATAATAAAACCGCTTAAAATACTCGGAAATCCACGGCGCCAGATTTTAACAAAACCACCAATAAGGGTTTTACCAATAAGGGTTTTACGCTTGACACATATTAATACCCCCCCTATACTCAAAACCAAAAAAGGAATGAACGTTATGAATTTTCAGGAACTCTTAAAGAAACGGCGATCGATACGCAACTTCCAGAAAAAAGAAGTCCCCATCGAGGTCATTACCGACATCATCAAGGAAGCGTGTCTGGCCCCAAGCGCAAGACACAGCCAGCCGTGGCGGTTTTCCGTGATTACCCATAAAGACACCATCAAAAGACTTTCCGATGAAAGCAAAAAAAATATCCTGGCCGGCATTGCCGTCAATCCCGACTCTCCACACAAAGCCTATGAAGCGGCCATGCACAATGAAAGATTCAATGTTTTCTGGAATGCCCCCTGCCTGGTCTTTATATACGGCCCTAAAAAGCACGACTATCTCGACTGCGACTGCGCCCTGGCCGCCGCCTATCTGATGTTCGCCGCAACGGAAAGAGGATTGGGCACCTGTTGGATCGGCCTGGGGTCCCATATCGAAAATCCGGAATTGCGAAAAGAAATCGGCCTGACCGAGGATGATCGCATTGTCGCCCCGATTATAATAGGCTATCCCAAAAGCATCCCGGAGCCGAGAGACCGTGCGGAACCTGAAGTCGTCTTCATCAGTTCTTAACAACAAAACAGAACACGGGACAGATGCATTATAACCGGTGACATTTTTTCACCTGTCACTATTTACCATTCACTATTCACTGTTTACTTTTTTTGCACCTTGAACCTTGTACCTCGCCCCTCGAACCTGTAATCGAAAGGAAGTTTGCTTTTTTTGTAACTCTCGTATAAAGAACCTTTTATTTTACGTGTTGACAAATGATACCAAAAGATCTCGATACAAGCAGAGTTGCCATCATCGGCCCGGGCAGGCTGGGAACGGCCTTTGCCTATAAATTCGGACGGGATAATAAAAGGGTGTCCCTTTATTATTACGACGGCGATCTGTGCAAAGAAATCAACAAGGAACACCTGAATCCCCGGCATTTGACGAAAGACCTGGCACGGCGTCTGGGAGGCATGGATCATGTGCCGCGGTTTTCCAACGGGGTTATTGCAACCAACGATCTCGAGCGCATTGTGGAAAACCATGATTTCATTTTCCTGTCCTTGACCATGAACCGCATGCCGGAATTCCTGGATTATATGAAGCCTTTGATTGAACAAAAGCCCGGTTATACCTGCCTGATTTCCCCCATCAAAGGTCTGATGGCCGACGAGATTACGAGGGAACTGATCACCCCCTCACAATTGATCAACAACAATCTTTATAATATCAAACAAAACTACGACGTCGTCTGTATCGGCGGGCCGTTTTTCGATATCGACCTTGCTTTGGGGAATCCCGTCTGCCTTTCCATTGCGGGCAAAAAAACCGTGGCCACGATCATCAGAGAAAAACTTCTCCGCTTCAACAAGCGGGAATTAACATCCTATTACAACTTCGACGCCATCGGCTGCGAAGCCTGCGGCGCGCTGAAGAATATCGTCGCCAACATCAAGGGCGTCGCCGACTCTTTAGACCTCGGCAACTCCGTCCCCGGCACGATTTTCGCCCGGTCGGGCGTCGAGATCAGGTCTTTATCCAAGCTCCTGGGCGGCAGTTTTCAGGCCTTTCACAGCCAGGCCGGCGTCGGTGACATGTTCGTCACGGTTTCTTCGGAGGCCAGCAAGAATTACCGCTACGGCAAACTATTCTATGAATACTTTACCGGCAACCCGATCGAGACGGACCTCCTGGTCCGGAAAGAAATCGACGGCACGCCCGAGGGCCCCAATACCATCAGGAATGTTTACAAGTATTTGGAAAAAAAGAACATGTACAGCCCCCTCTTCCAATGCGCCTATCACATATTCAATGAGCGGGGCATCAAAAGTGACATCAAAGAAAAGGTCATCCAGGCCATCCAGTTTGATCGGAGAACCAAAGAATATATCGGGCCGGTATCGAGGATTTTATACCGGCTCATCCCCAACCACTGGTACCGGCGAAACAAAGGACTCCTCGCAAAACCGAATAGATAAAAAGCCGATCTTTGAACTTGACAGGGCCTTGATCGATGTGTTACGCAACGCCCTAAACAGAGAGAAGGAATACCGAATCCGTGCAGTTAACGTTAATCAATCAAAATCTTGTATGGTGGTGGTGGACGGAAACCGTCTGCCCACTATAGCTCAGAGCAATTGCATACAATGAGCCGTGGGCGGGGAAGGCCCTTCCCATGACTCAGACAAGACAGGCCATGGGAATTCTCATGGCTTTTTTATTACCTCGTGGCGACCCCACAGGGTTACAGTAATTAAAACAAAAACAAAAAGGAGACCCACATTATGGAACAGATCAAAGTATTTTTAAACGAAGATGAAATACCAATGCAATGGTACAACATTCAGGCGGATCTGCCCACACCCATGAAACCGCCCCTGCATCCGGGAACGGGCCAGCCTGTCGGTCCCGACGATCTGTCGCCCATCTTCCCCATGAACCTCATCGAACAGGAAGTCAGCCAGGAACGCTGGATCGACATCCCCGAAGAAGTGCTTGCGAAATACTTGCTCTGGAGGCCGTCTCCACTTTTCCGGGCCCGAAACTTCGAAAAGCTTCTCGATGCCCCGGTGAGGATTTATTATAAGCATGAAGGCTACAGCCCCGCCGGCTCTCATAAACCCAACACCGCCGTGCCGCAGGCCTATTACAACAAGGTCTTCGGCATCAAACGCCTCGCGACGGAAACAGGCGCCGGGCAATGGGGCAGCGCGCTGAGCATGGCCTGCCGCATGTTCGATCTGGAATGCCGCGTCTACATGGTGCGGGTCAGCTACGACCAGAAACCCTACCGGCGGATGATGATGAATACCTGGGGCGCGGAATGCATTGCCAGCCCCAGCACCCTGACAGAATCGGGCCGAGCCGTCCTGGCGGAACATCCCGACTCCCCCGGTTCTCTCGGCATCGCCATCAGCGAGGCCGTCGAGGATGCCGTTACCCATGAAAATTCCCGTTACTCTCTCGGCAGCGTCCTGAACCATGTCCTCATGCACCAGACGATTATCGGCCTGGAAGCACAAAAACAGCTGGAAAAAATCGGCGAGTATCCGGATGTCGTCATGGGCTGCGCCGGCGGAGGCAGCAACTTCGCAGGTATCGCCCTGCCCTTCGTCCGCGACAAGATCCACGGCAAAAATATTTCCATCGTGGGCGCCGAACCGACCTCCTGCCCCACCATGACCAAAGGTCCCTTTGCCTATGATTTCGGCGATCTGGCCAAGAAAACGCCTCTGCTTCCCATGTACACCCTCGGACACGACTTTATCCCGGCCCCCATCCACGCCGGCGGTCTGCGGTATCACGGCATGGCCCCTATCATCAGCCATCTCGTGAAAGAAGGTTTCATCGAACCCAGGGCCTTCAACCAGATCGAAAGCTTCGAAGCCGGCATCAACTGGGCAAGAACGGAAGGCTTCATCCCCGCACCGGAAACGGACCACGCCATCGCTGCCGTGGTCCAAGAAGCCATGCGGGCCAAGGAGGAAGGCAAGGAAAAGGTCATTCTCTTCAACTGGAGCGGCCACGGCCTCGTCGATCTGGCCTCCTACGAAGCTTATCTGTCGGGCAAGCTGCAGCCTTATGAAATGCCGGATTCGGAAATCGAACGGGCCCTGAAGGCCATCGAAAACTTCCCGAAACCGTAAACTCTTTCTCAATCCATCCCTCATGGGGAAAAACAACAAATTTCCCCCATGAGGGAGTAAAACACGTTTCCCTCCCGTCGTGAGAGCAAAAGGCGCGCTTCCCTCCCCTTGTGGGAGGGATTGAGGGAGGGGGTATTTTAATTATTAGACCTTTAATACAGCAACAAAATTTCCAGTCCATCCCGGACCTGATCCGGGAACCGGTCTCTAAAATGTCCTGACACCGATCCATGGGGTCACAGCAATAAATACAAAAACGGAAAGAGATTTTTAACCCGGGGCTTTTTTATTTTGCATTTCCTTTAGAAAATTTATATGACACGCCATATAAAGCAGCAGCATCGGGGCTGGATATAAATGATCAGAAAGGCGGGCAGATTGCATGATAAAAATGTTTACCCCTATGGAAGAAAAGAATCTTTCGTATGTTTTATCGAAATCCGCCGATCAGGAAGCCGTGCTTTATCTTGAGGAGCTCCATGGACTCCTTTTCGGACTCGCCATAGCCCCGGAGCCGATCACGCCCACGGAGTGGCTATCCATCATCTTTGATGAAGAACCGCATTTCGACGACGCTCAGGACGCCAAAATCTGCATCGATCATCTGTTTAACGCGTATAACCGCATGGTCGGCGACAACAACAACGGAAAACTCACTTTTCCGTTTAACATGAACAAACTGAACAAATATGAATATTCCCTGATCGAGGACTGGACCTACGGCCTCTTTCTCGCGCTGTCGCTAAAGCCGGACATTTGGGGAATCACCGAAGAATACGAAGAAATGAACGAAGACGACCTGCCCGAAGACATCGCCGATATCATGGATTCTTTCAGCATCATCACGGCCATTGCCCTGCCCGATGAAAGAGAAGAAATCATCAAAACCGTCCCGGGCCAGCCGTCGAAAGATCCCGAAGAAATCGAAGCGGCGCTTTATGACATGCTGCCCCTGGTGATCAAAGTCCTGCAGGACTATAGCGCCAATCTCAGAAAAGAAAACACATCCCGTGCCGATGGCCTGGCCATACCCGCCGACAGCCTGAAGCAGAAGAAACCCGGCCCCAACGACCCCTGCCCCTGCGGCAGCGGCCGCACCTACAGTCGGTGCTGCGGAAGCAATTGAAATGAATAAAAGCTTCCAATCCTTAACATCAATACTATTGTAAGCTGTTTGAATAACCAAGATATTAAAACCGTTTCCCTGCCTGCCACTTACTTATAAATATTAGAAAATATCTTGACTAATATTATTTTCAAGAGGTAGTCTAACGCACCATCGCATTTTAATTCAATGAAACAATAGATATATTGGTCCTTTCTGAGGATCCTCTCAGAACATAACGGAATTGTCGCAAATGAACTCGAACCTCTCCATTTCTGAAGGGCAAATCTTGATTGGGTCATTGTTCAGTGAGCCCATGCGTGTCGAAACTGTGCAGCAGAGCGGCGACGGCGTCTGGACGATCGGGCTCGTGGGAACCAAATCCGAAAGATTTCGCAAAGTCAGCCTAACCGCCCGCGATCTCGAACAGATCAGCATCCTCGACACCGGTTTAACGTACGACAGTGATGGTCGCCTTCTCCGCCTTGGTCTCCAAGCCTACACACTCGGCATCGCTTATGAATTCGATCCCTACTTCGGCCTGTCCATCTCTCGGGTCGATCCCCTGCCCCATCAGCTTGAAGCCGTTTACGATTACCTCCTGAAGCCTGCACGGGTACGATTCCTACTGGCCGACGATGCCGGCGCGGGAAAAACGATCATGGCCGGGCTCCTGATTCGTGAGCTGCAGCTCAGAGGTCTTATCGAAAGAATTCTTATCGTCTGCCCCGCTAATCTTTCCTTCCAGTGGCAGAGGGAAATGAAAGAGAAATTCGATGAAAAGTTCTTTGTCATGAAGGGCGGCGATATTCGCGACCAGTACGGAGTCAATCAATGGCTGGAACATAAGAGGATCATTACATCACTCGATCTGGCCAAACGTGAAGAAATCCTGGCCGGGGTTCGACAGGTCAAATGGGATCTGGTCATCATCGATGAAGCCCACCACATGTCCTGGTCGCCCCCTGCCCGAAAAACTGCCCGCTATGCCCTTGGCGAGCTGTTGAGGGATGCATCCGATCACATTCTTCTTCTCACAGCGACACCCCATAAGGGCGATCCGGAAAATTTCAGCCTCTTCCTGCAGCTTCTCGATGCCGACGCTTACGCCGATGTCCAATCCATCAACCAGGCCATGGAAAATCGCCGCGCCCCTTTCTATCTGCGCCGCACAAAAGAGGCCATGGTCTATTTCCCGGAGCGCATGGAAAACGGCACATGGGCTGCGCGTAAAATCTTTACCAAGCGCATCCCCCATTCCGTTGATTTCCAGATGGACGGGCAGGAGTTCGATCTTTACAGTGAAGTCACGCGGTTCGTAAAACGCCAAAGCACAAAAGCAGCCTTGCAGGGCGATGATCCCCGTGCCAGGGCGGTCGGCTTTCTCATGGCCCTCTATCAACGCCGCCTCGCCTCCAGTACCTATGCCATGCGCCACAGCCTGGAGAATCGCGCCCGTCGATTGGAGGAGGGGCTCAAACGTGCGCAGGAATTAGCCAGGACGGCCCCGCCCGATCTTCCCGAGCTCGACGAACTGGATGAAATGGAGGAAGTCGAGCGGGAGCGCCTGGAAGAAATGCTGGAGGCGATTACCCTGGCAGGCAACGCGGCACAGATCAAAGAAGAAATCGAAGAGCTGCGACAGTTGGCCGTGCAGGCGCAGGAAGTCGAAGAATCCGGCGTCGAGGCCAAGCTTTCAAAGCTTCGCGATTTGCTGCATCAGGAAGGCTTTTTCGATCAGCCGGACAAGCGTCTTCTGATCTTTACGGAATTCAGAGACACCCTCAATTATCTCGTCGATAAATTCAAGACATGGGGCTTCAAGGTCGGATACATCCACGGCGACATGAAACCCGGTTCTCGAGATGAATCCGGCACGCGACTCCATACGGAGCAGCAATTTTGGGAAGGGGACATTCAGATCCTCGTGGCAACGGAAGCGGCGGGCGAAGGCATCAACCTCCAAGTCTGCAACGTCCTTTTCAATTACGATATCCCCTGGAATCCCAACCGCCTCGAACAGCGCATGGGACGTATCCATCGTTACGGCCAGCGCAAGGATTGTCTGATCTTCAATTTTGTCGCCACAAACACCATCGAAGGGCGCGTGCTGCAACGGCTCCTGGAAAAACTTCAGGAAATCCGGAACGCCCTTGACGACGATGCGGTTTTTAATGTCGTGGGCGAGATCATGCCCGCGGCCAATGTCGAGAGGATACTCCGGGATTACTATGCGGGAAAGCTGGGCGACGCCGATCTTGAGGACCGCATCCTGGAGAATGTCGATGAAAAGCGCTTCCGGGCCATTTGCCAGAACGCCCTGGAAGGTCTGGCCACAAAAAAACTGAATCTGGAAATGCTGGTTGAGCGGCGGGCGCGTGCCCAGGAGCGCCGCGTCGTACCCGAAACCATCGCCCGGTTCATCCTGGAGGCATCCGAGTATATTCCGCAGCGGATCAGGGCGGTGGAAAACCTGCCACACGCCTTCGAGCCGGGACGCACACCGGCCGTCCTGCGACATTATGAACAGCAGGCTGATTGGCGGCTTTCCAACCTTGCCACACGATATCCGCGCTGTTCAACAGACCGGGACACGGCAGAGAAAAACAACCTGGAATGGGTCACCCCCGGCCATCCCCTGTTTGAAGCGATCCGACGCCACACCCATGAAAAGGCCGCCGAAGCATTTACAAAGGGCGCCGCTTTTTACTCTCTTCAACATGAGGCGCCTGCCCGGCTGGACTTCTATCGGGCTCGCGTCGTAGACGGCCTTGGACAGATTGTCCATGAACGGCTTTTTGCCGCTGAAACAACCCAAACCGGAGATACTTTCCTTCGTGAACCGGGAATGCTGGGAAATTTTACACCGGCTCAGCCCCCGGAGCCTCTGCCGGCCGCCGCCTTTACGCCGGAGCCGTTATCCTGGATGCATGAAAACGCCTTCCTGCCGTTCCTTGAAGAGATTCGCAGCGAACGTGTTACTGAAATCGACAGGATCACGAATCATATAGAACTGTCGCTGACGGAACTGGTCCAGCGGGCGGATGATGAAATCGGACGCGCAAGCGATGAAGTTCAAAAAGGCGTCTCCGGCGCCGAGGGGCGTTTGGCGCAGGCGGAGAATCGCCATGCCGATCTGATGTCGCGCCGCGAAAAACGCCGGAAAGAACTTGAACGTCAGCGGTCGCTGACGCTGCAAACCATTGAGCGAATTACGAGTGTCATGGTGCTGCCCCATCCGGAACGCGAAACCCCGGAAATCCGCCACCTGCAGCCGAATTTTGCGACGGAAGCCGCCGCCATGAAAGTCGTCCTTGACTATGAAAGATTGAAGGGCAGGCAGGTCTTCGACGTCCATGAAAAGAATCTGGGCTATGATATAACCAGCTTGGATATTTCTTCCGGTGAACTACGCCTGATCGAGGTCAAAGGGATCGGTCAATCGACAGGGACAATCCTTCTTACTCCCAATGAGCGCCGTGTGGCTGAAGACCGACGGGATTGCTACTGGCTTTATGTCGTAACGGATTGCAATACATTACCGAAGCTTGAGGAGCCGATCCGCGACCCGGCCCGGTTTGAATGGCATGAAGTAAAGAAAGTTTCCCATTACTATCTATCGGTGAACACTATCACCCGACCGATGAAGATCATGGATGAGCAAAATAAATATGGAGAAAAAGATTCATGAGATCATTTGAATACGGCTATTATCTGGAAACACCCCTCTCACATGCTTTGCTTATGGCCATGCGCGCCCTGGGCGAATTCAGGGGACGCCAGACTCTTTATACCGATCAATTCCCCGAAGTATTGGCATCCCTGCGGCGCGTCGGCAGATACATCAGCATGGAGCGGATCGTTGAGGACAGCAAGGAAAGCTATTACGAGGCACTCAACAAAAGCTCTCAAGGCTGGCATGAAGGGAAGCACGATCTGCGTCCCTGGTGGAATTACTTTCTAGGTATGCTGACCGCTGCCTACAAGGAGTTTGAAGAGAGAGTCGGAAAAATAACCTCGGCGCGGGGTGCAAAGAGAGAAATGGTCAGAAATGCAGTCGAAAGGCTGCCGCAGAAATTCACCATCGGAGACCTCAAGCGGGCCTGCCCCGGCGTGAGTTACCCGACACTCCAGAGAGCCCTTGCCGATATGAGAAATGAAAAGAAGGTCAGATGCCTCGGCCGAGGACCCGATGCAGAATGGGAACAAATCAAGGGCTGATAAGATAATCATATCACGAAAATGGGATATGATATGATTATCCAACATAGACCCCTAACGTGACGGACTTCAATACATTGCCGAAGCTGAAAGAACCGCTCCGCGACCCGGCCCGATTTGAGTGGCATGAAGTAAAGAAAGGCCCATTACTATCTATAAGTGGACACTATCGCCCGGCCTATGAAAATCAGGGAAAATATGGATGAATATGAAGGCAAAAAAAAATAGGGAAAAATTCACAATGCCCGATGACCGCAAAGTCAACATCATCATCCAGGAAGGTGAAGGGCTTACCGTTGAGTTCAAGGAGCACTTCAAACCCCGTATCGTCGAAGACTTCGTGGCCTTCGCAAACGCAAAGGGTGGCATTGTCATCCTCGGTGTAAGGGATGATAAAACGATTGCCTGTGAGAAACTTACAAATGAATTGAAAGCCCGTATTACCTCTCTGGCGAGAAACTGCAACCCACCAATACAGGTAAAGATCGAGCAGGTTCAAAATTTGATTATTATAGAAGTGCCGCAAGGTGAAGAGAAACCTTACGGGTGCAGCGCCGGCTATTTCAGGAGGCTCGACGGAACGACGCAGAAAATGACAAACCATGAATTGCGGGTCATGTTCCGGGAGTATGAAGAAATATCATTCGAGGAAAAAATAAACGCAAACGTTGCATGGGATGATATCTCCAGAACAAAAATAAAAGATTTTCTTAAAGAAGCAAACATCAGTATAAATAAGATTGTCCCCCGTGACATCCTCACCAGTCTGAGCGTTTCTTTTGATGATAAAATTACCAATGCAGCGGTACTTTTCTTTGCAGCAAATCCTCGCAAATTTATTCTTCAGGCTCAGATGACGCTGATTGCCTTCAAAGGCAAAGATCGCGTTCACATCTTTGATAGACAGGATATCCAGGATGACCTCTTGACACAGTTCAATGGGGCAGTTTTTTTCCTTAAGAAACATCTCAACCGCCGCAGTGAAATTAAGGGTGTAAACCGCGAGGACATTTATGAAATACCTCTTGAGGCCCTCCGCGAGGCGATTGCCAATGCCCTTATTCATCGCGATTATAGCATACGAGGCACAAGCCTGATGGTTGAAGTCTATGATGACCGCGTTGAGATTATCAATCCCGGTGGATTGCCCAGGGGTCTGGATAAAAAGGACTTTGGGAAAATATCCGTACGGCGGAATGCACGGATCGCCGATCTCTTTTTCAGAATGGATAAGGTTGAACTTGCAGGCACCGGCATCAGGAGAATGAGAGAGGCTATGGCGTTGGCAGGCTTACCTCCGCCGCAGATCGAGCAGACCACATTTTTCACGATTATATTTAAGCGTCCCGGATTGACAGACAGTGAACGGGGACCAAAGGTCACCGATAGGGTCACCGAAAAGGTCACCAATAAGGTCACCGAAAATCAATTACTGATTCTTCAAGAAATAAAGAAAGATAAAAATATAACCGCGAAGAAGCTTTCTGCGATTGTTGGAATATCCGAAAGAAAAATAAAGGAAAATATTAAAGTTTTGAAAAACAAAGGATTTTTGAAACGAATTGGTTCTAACCGGGCCGGGTACTGGGAGATTGAGACAGGCTGATGGTCAAGACAAACAAAAATCGTAATCATGAGGATTAATCTGATGTCAATGCTTATGTTTATGCCTTGGTGTCCTATCGATAATGAATACACGGTCGGCGATATCAATATCCTCCCTTATGAACGGGAAGGTATAATCAAAGACGTCGATGATTTTGGACAAAGCTGCCTAAAGACAATTATGGCTGCTTACAAGGACATTGAAGGCAACCCTGTACACAAGACTGCCATCATAAGCAAAATTAATAAGTCGGTGATAGATGATCTGCCCGACGATGATATTGAAATAGCACAGGAACTTACGGCTATTGCCTGTTTTTCTGGACTAGCGAATCGAAGTTTTTTCAACTCGCTTGGTTCTTATTGCAACAGCGACTGTTTTTCCATGTACATTCAGAAATTCGATAAGGCAGATTTTATCGCTCTTAAAAGTCGGCGACGGGAAGGTCGAACCTTGAGTGGCTGGTCGCTTGATGATATTGCAATTCCAGTACCCGTTCATTGTCATACGATTCAGAGAGTTTCTCTAGACAAAGACCTTCTCTTTGCCATTATAGAGCATCGAACGAGTTTAGACAGAAACGAGTGGGGTAGATGGCAAAATGCCATCTCATGTTTTAATCAGGCCAACAGTGACAGTGACAATATACGCTATCAGATGGAATGGGTTCTTCTATGCAGTGCTTTTGAGCATATTCTAGAGTCAAAACCAACTGCGAAAAACACAGCAGAAAAATTCATCAAGGTATTTACCCCATCCACTGAACTGCTTGTTAAGAATTCGATGAGATTGTCACATAATCAAGATAACGCAAACCAACCAATAAGATATCAGTGGATGAAAGAATTCTACCGTATTCGAGGGGACTATGCACACGGCAGACTAAATACAAAACAACATATAGCATGGGAACCTCTTGAACATTTAGTTCTTGCGTCCATAGCATTTCCTCTTGTTATCAAAACTCTTCTGAGCAGGGTCGGTAAATACGATATAACGGATACTGATCAAGCCCAAATTGATTGTTTTGAACATTTTGCAGATACGAAAAATTTTCTCAACTCGCCAAAAAAACAGAGAGGTAGTCTCGACTCACACTGGAGTCGTCTGCTCAGTAAAAGGCGTTATAATATCAGTATCGAACAGGGCATTAATAGACTGCGAAACCTAAGAGAATCAGCACAATCTGAACAAATCAACAGCTGTAATTTAAAGGAAGATGAATGATCCCAAAGGAATGCAAGAGGTTGGCTGAAGTGGATTTTCCGATTGCTGAAGTGTCGCGGCATTCGGCACGGGAGAAGTCTATCCGCCACGGGCATCCGAGCACGCTGCATCTCTGGTGGGCACGGCGACCATTGGCGGCCTGCAGGGCGATACTTATGGCACTGCTTCTTCCTGATCCCTGCGATGATCACTGTCCGAAAGACTTTAGAAATAACGCCAGGCGGATTCTTCTCGATCATCCCGGACGTCCCGAAAAATGGGCCAAGCAAATCTCAGATGATCTTGGGCTTCGTAAGACAATCCTTTCTTTCATTGCTGAATTTGCTAACTGGGATAACTCAGCCGATCCACATTTTCTGAAAACAAGCCGCGATCTCATCAAAGCAGCTCACCCGGAAGAAATACCGCTTGTGGTTGATACCTTTGCCGGGGGTGGTTCAATCCCACTGGAAGCACTGAGGTTGGGATGTGAAACTTTTGCTAGCGACCTCAATCCCCTAGCTTGTCTGATTTTAAGGGTGATGCTGGAAGACATACCACGTCACGGTCCAGCACTAGCTGAGGAACTGCTACGGGTCAGTACAGAGATCAAAAAACAGGCCGAGAAGGAACTGGCCGAATTCTACCCAGGGGACTCAGACGGGGGATCGCCTATCGCCTATCTTTGGGCTAGGACTATACGGTGCGAGTCACCCAACTGCGGTGCAGAGATACCGCTCATACGTACATTCTGGCTCTGCAAGAAAGCTAATCGAAAACGGGCGCTGCAATACCGAGTTCTCCAGACCAAGGGAAAACCGCTACAAGTAGATTTTGAGATATTCGAGCCAAAAAGCGAAAAGGAAGTAGCACCCGGAACGGTGACGCGCGCGCGTGCAACGTGTATTTGTTGTGGGGCGGTTCTACCACCAGAACGTGTAAGAGCGCAACTGTCAGAGCAGCGTGGTGGCGCAGATGTGATATTCGACTCCGAAGGCTGTCGTATCGGAGGTGCACGTATGTTAGCAGTGGTAACGCTACATTCGAGTATACAAGGCCGCAACTATCGTTTGCCGATCGACAAAGATTATCAAGCTGTTTACAAGGCACAGAAGCAGCTCATAGAGATATTGGGTGAATGGGAGCGCAGCGGAAGAAAAGGTCTTTCTCCCGTTCCAGATGAGATGATACCGCTAACCGAAATCCGCCGGATATCAGTTCCTCTATATGGATGCACTTCATGGGGCAATCTCTTCACAAGTAGACAAGCAATGTCTTTATCAATTCTTTCCAGTTTGTCTCGTTCGCAGTCCACAAACTCTACTGTGTTAAATCCAGGGGTAAACCGACTTCTTGCGTTATCGGTTTCTAAGCAAGCAGAGCGAATGTCTTCACTCGTTTCATGGATCACTCAAACCAGTGCACCAAGAGGATCATTTGCAAGACAGGCGCTTGGAATTGTTTGGGATTACTGTGAATTGGTTCCATCTGTTGGGGAACAGGAATACTCTCAATTGATTGATGCAATGCGATCGGTCATAGAAAATCTTTATATAATCGGGAATGTAGGCCAAGTTCAGCAACATAATGCTTGTGAACCAGTGCTACCAGAAAAATCTGTGCCCATCTGGTTTACTGACCCACCTTATTATGATTCTGTACCATATGCTCATCTATCCGACTTTTTCTATGTTTGGCTGCGGCGAGCAGCTAATCCTGATGGTTCGCTTCTTTTAACAAATCAGCTTACTCCGAAGGAAAACGAGTGCGTGGTTGATCGTCCGCATCGCCTCAGCGCATCGATCAAGAATAACGAATACTTCGAATGCATGATGGCGCGAGCAATGGCAGCAGGCCGCACGTTGCTTGCTGATAACGGAATAGGATCTATCGTATTTGCTCACAAGACAACAGAAGGATGGGAGTCGTTAATAGGTGGTATACTTTCAGGCGGCCTTATAGTCACTGCATCATGGCCTATTCAAACGGAGCGAGGGGGGCGATTAAATGCCCAAGAACAAGCCGCCCTTGCCACCAGCGTCCACCTGTCTGTCGTCCGAGGCCGGAAGATGCTCCAATCGGTGACTGGGGCGAAGTATTGAGAGAACTCCCGGTCCGTGTTGGCGATTGGATGGAGAGGCTTCAGGGCGAAGGGATTCGCGGCGCCGATTTAGTCTTTGCCTGCATCGGCCCGGCTTTGGAGATATTCAGCCGCCATTCAAGGGTTGAAACTGCCGAAGGCAAGGAAGTGACTTTGGCTGAATATCTGGAAAAGGTCTGGGAAGTTGTGGGACGGACTGCTCTGAACCAGATTCTTGGTTCAGAGCAAGGCAAAAGTGAAAAGGTAAAAGGTAAAATAAATGGCAACGGATCAGGATTTGAAGAGGACGCAAGACTTACGGCCCTTTTTCTCTGGACGTTACAAAGTTCGAACGGAACGGAAGAAGGAAAAAGTAAAAAGGCAAAAGGTAAAAGTGAGGAAGAGTTTGAAGAGGTAAAAAGGCAAAAGGCAAAAGGTAAAAGTGAGGAAGACATAGAAGATGATGAGGAATTCGACGACGAAGAAGACGCTCCAAAGGGCAAGCCAAAGGGATTCAGTCTTATCTTTGATGTTGTCCGCCGTTTTGCCCAGCCCTTGGGGATTGTCCTGCCTCATTGGGAAGGCCGTATTATCGAAACAAAGAAGGGCGTCGTCAGGCTTCTGGCACTGAATGAACGGGCAAAGATTCTCTTTGGCGAGGCAGGGGCGAACGTCGCCGCCGACCACATCGAAACCGAACCGGAAGGTGATCAGCAATTGTCTCTTTTCCCGGAGATGGAAATGGACATTGTTCCCCGCATCAAAGGACGCCGTAAGGGAAGGGATGCGCAGCAGGCGCCCGGTGAGTCCGATCAAGCATATGAGGCAAAACGTGAAGCCACGACACTTGATCGTATCCATGCCGCCATGCTGTTACAGGCCGGCGGTCGGGCCAACGCATTGCGGTCGCTGTTGAAAGCCGAAGTGGATCGCGGCCCTGATTTCTTGCGTCTTGCGAATGCGTTGTCGGCGTTATATCCAAAAAACAGTGAAGAAAAACGCCTTCTGGACGCCATGCTTTTGGCTGTTCCAAGATAGGCTCATAATTGATATAAGAAACTATATATCCAACAGCGATGGAGGTGAAGCGGATGACATTGAAGCAAAGTATCAGACGAAGACGAAAAGAAATCCTGCTTTTGGCTTCGCGCCACGGGGCAACGGACGTCAGGCTTTTCGGTTCCGCAGCCAGGGGAGACGCAGGGCCTGACAGCGACGTCGATTTCCTGGTAAAAATGGAAGACGGCCGCAGCCTTCTCGATGTGAGCGATCTTGTCGCCGACCTTCAGGATCTCCTCGGACGAAAAGTCGATGTTGTTTCTGAAGACGGCCTTTACTGGCTGTTGCGTCGAAGAATTCTCAAGGAGGCGCAGCCGTTATGAAAAAAGACCCTCGTGTTAATCTCGTCCAAATCATGGAGCGCATAGAGAGAATCTCCAAATATACTGTGGGCGGCAAGGCCGCCTTCTTTGCCGATCCTTTGATCCAGGATGCCGTTATCAGAAATTTTGAAGTGATTGGTGAAGCGGCCAAACGCATTCCCGATGAGTTTCGCAAAAAACTCCCATCCATTAAATGGCGGGCACTCGCCGGCTTTCGTGACATTCTCATTCATCAGTATGAAGGAGTCAGCATGACGGAGGTATGGCAAATTGTGGAACGTGACTTGCCCGACCTCAAAAAGTCTATCGAGTCTGTTCTACCTCCAGTCGAACAGATTGAAAAAGAAATTGCCGGCGATGATAAAAAGGCAAAAGTAAAAAGGCAAAAGTAAAAAAGTAAAAGTAAAAAAGTAAAAGTAAAAAAAGTGGAGTTGATGAACGAGAAAGAAAAACCGAAAGACATCAGCGAGCGGACTTTTGCCTTTGCATTGGCGGTTGTAAGACTTTGTCAACGTCTGGAAAAGCAAACTGACGTTTATCGAACACTGGGACGGCAATTGCTAAGATCAGGAACGTCCATCGGCGCAAATGTCGAAGAGGCTCAGGCCGGCCAAAGTCGCGCCGATTTTGTGAGCAAATACGCTATCGCTTTGAAAGAAGCCCGTGAGACAATCTACTGGCTTCGTCTAATTCAAGAAACTGACTCTTCCAAAAGTGAGAAATCTGACGACCTTATTCAGGAAGCCGATGAGATTTCGAGAATTATCGGTTCTATCATCGTAAACACGAAGAAAGGAAATATTTGAAATGATCCCATCCTTTTTTTGCCTTTTTACTTTTAACTTTTACCTTTCATCCGGAGGATGACCATGGAACCTTGGTTCAAAGTTGCCACGCCGCGAAAGGAAGTAAGAGAAGGCCGTTCGTTTAATCCGGATGAATTCGCCATCCATCTGGAACAGGTCGTCGCAAGGACAGCCCCGGAAGATTATCGGGAGCCGAGACAATTCTTTTCCCGCACCTGCTTTACAAGGGCGCTCCGCGTGCATATCGGAATGGTGCTGCGTCGTTTGAGTGGCGAGACGGCAAATACCGCCCCAGTTATGACGCTGATCACGCAATTCGGCGGCGGGAAGACACACACGCTGACAGCCCTTTATCATCTCGTGACGAACGGCGAGAAAGCGGCGGATTTTTACGGCATTGAGTCACTCATCCAGGATGCGGGCCTTTCGGCTATACCGTCTGCAAAGGTCGCTGTATTTGTCGGCAACGCATGGGACCCGCAAGAAGGCCGAGAGACGCCCTGGATAGACATCGCCAGACAGCTCGCAGGCGACAAAGGTGTGCGCGAATTAGGGGCATCCGCCAAGACCACGCCGCCAGGGACGGAAGCCCTTAATCGGGTTTTCACTGCCGCAGGCGGCCCGGTGCTTCTACTCTTCGATGAAGTGTTGAACTTTCTAAACCGCCATCGGCCAATGGCGGACCATTTCCATGCTTTTCTGCAGAATCTTACTGTTGCAACAACTGGAACGACGCATGGGGCTGCTGTCATCAGTTTACCCCGAAGTCAAGTTGAGATGACCGATTGGGACATGCAGTGGCAGGACAGGATCACCAAGGTCGTTCGCCGGGTTGCTAAGGATCTGATCGCCAATGACGAAACCGAAATCAGCGAAGTGATCCGACGCCGCTTATTTGAAGACATCGGAAGTGAAAAAATCCGTAAAGGCGTAGCCCGGGAATATGCGGATTGGTGTTTTGAAAGACGCGCCCAGTTGCCGGCGGAATGGACGGCCATCGATACGAGTACGACGGAAGCGAAGGCCAAAGAATTCCTGAGGAATCGTTTTGAAAATTGCTATCCCTTCCATCCGGCAACCCTGTCCGTCTTTCAGCGGAAGTGGCAGGCCCTTCAGCAGTATCAACAGACGCGAGGGACACTGGCGATGCTCGCCCAGTGGATTTCCTGGGCTTACCGCACAGGGTTTACGGAGGCCCGTCGCGAAGCTCTCATCAGCCTCGGTTCAGCGCCTCTGGATGTCCCGGAATTTAGTAGTGTTGTTCTCGGCCAACTGGGAGAGGCGCGCATTATGACGGCAATCGATGCCGACATTTCCGGGGCCAATTCGCATGCCCGCGCCCTCGACGCAGACGCAAAGGGCGCCCTGCGCCGCATTCACAAGCGCGTCGGTACGGCTATCCTTTTTGAATCTTCCGGTGGACAGATCGACAAGGTGGCCCATCTGCCGGAACTCCGGTTTGCCCTCTGCGAGCCGGACATCGATACAACGTCGGTAGACAACGCCGCCTTTTCCCTTGAAGATAAATCGTACTTCATCAGGCGGATCGGATCGGACGGATTTAAGATCGGTCATCAGCCGACGATGAAAAAGATCGTCAACGATCGCAGGGCATCGCTTGACGAAACGACAGAAACAAAGCCCGCCATGCTTAATCTGGTTCGCAAAGAGTTTGAGCGGGGAGCCAGCGTGCCCGTCGTCTTTTTCCCGCCCGACGGCGCCGCTGTTCAGGATACTCCAAGATTAACGCTTGTGGTTGTCGATCCCGATGAGGAATGGACAGGGCGAGGCGGTTTGAAGGATCAAATCGCCGAATGGACCAGGCAGCGGGGCAAATCGCCCAGGTTATATCCCGGATCGCTTGTCTGGTGCCTGAAAAGACCTGGACGCGATTTCCGCGATAAGGTGGAACTGATGCTTGCCTGGAAGCGCGTCAACAAAGAAGTCTTGGAGGGGGTTCTGGGCGGCGATTTTGACCGGACCGAACGGGCGGACATCCTGGCAAAGGTGGCGGATGCTGAAGAAGCGGCCAAGGACGAAATATGGGGCGGCTACCGGTATGCCGTTATTGCAGACAATAAAGAAAAAGGCGGATTGAAGGTCATCGACCTTGGCGCAGGCCATTCCAGCGCCAATGAGACATTATGCAGCCGCGTCATTTCGGCGCTGAAATCACAGGCGCTTTTGAACGAGTCTGTGGGTGCGGGTTACATTGAGCGCAACTGGCCGCCTGCTTTAAAGGCGGCGGGCGCATGGCCGCTGGCAAGCCTCAGGCAAAGTTTCTTGAACGGGTCGCTCACGCGCCTGCTTGATCCGGATACAACACTGCGGGGAAAAATCGTCGAATTTGTGGAAAAAGGCGATTTCGGTCTGGCGTCCGGTTCAAGAGCCGATGGCGGTTACGATCGTGTCTGGTTTGGAGATTATGTGGGGTCAGACGAAGCAACCTTTGAACCCGGCGTCTTTTTGCTTCTGAAGGCAAAGGCCAAATCCTTGAAGTCAATGCCGGAATCATTGCCAAAACCCGATGTTGGGGATACAGACGAAATGGCACCGGAACCGGAAAACGTTCCTGAGCCCAAACCACAGGCGGCGGCAAAAACAAGAACGTTGAGGATTTCCGGCGACGTGCCCCCGGAGGTCTGGAACAGGCTGGGGACCAAAATCCTGCCGAAGCTGCGGAGCGGCAGCGATCTCAAGGTTGGAATCATCTTCAGCGTTACGTTCAATTCCGATATGGCAAAAACCATGGAAGCTGACCTACGGCAGATTCTGGAAGACCTGGAATTAACGGGTAAGGTTAGAATCGACTGATCAAGTAGTCATTATCGCTTAAGGCAATAACCGATATTCTAACGTCACATGACCTCATCGAGTAGCGGACTGAAACGATTGCCCAGCTATCCGGAATTTCCGGATAGCTGGGTCGGTTCGCGCACGCAGGAATGTTGATCGAAACATCGCAAACGATGTCTGCAGGCAGCACTTAAGGCAATGGTTAAATAGTTGAAATGGAAATCATAAAACGAGAAGGCCAGGCCAAGGCAAGTAATTATGTTATGAGACAAACAATTGTCGATTTTCGATTATATCTAAAAAGTGCCTTTCGGTCGCATCACCCGCGGGCGCGTGGATTGAAACAAGAGTATCCCAGTGGCTTTAGTAATAACGGGAATCCGGTATGAGGTAATAGTCATGATAAATATAAATACCATTTTACTCCCCCTGTTACCCCCTCATCCATTCTCTCTCTCGACTGTATTTTTGACTCTCAACAGACTCTTACCTTTGACCGTCAAACAGTACTTCTGCAATTTGCTGTTCGGTTTATCCGGAATGGTCATCTCAATCAAATCGGCATCCAATGCAGGCTTGATATAAAGGTTGCGGAAAGATTTTCTATCCTTGATTCTTAAAGCACTCTGTAATTCATCCCTGTTCATATCATCCTCGATGACGGTCAGCAGACGCGCCACTTGGGGGGTGACTTGGGGGGTAACTTGGCGTCTTGCTTCCAAACTTTCCGCGTATCCTGCTTCGTACGGGAACATAATCCGCGTAAAATTGTCCGAAAGCTGAAATACGAAGGCATCGTACTTCTGGAGAATCCGGGGAATGCCTAAGCCGAGATACTCAACCAGTTCAACGACGGGTAAATTAGGTCAGGGTGACTGTTGAGTAGAAATATGGAATGCTCTTAAAGATTAACAGAAAGCACCATACCATGAATCAAAACTTAGTTTTAGCAGCAAATGATGTGATTAAAGTGATCAACATCAACGACATAGCATAGATGTTAAAATTAGCAAGCGGTTGATACTTAAGGAAATTGGCAAGATTGTTAACATGAAAATTGTCAATTGGGCAGGACAGGTTTGAGAAAATCATTATGTTTCGCGAAAACCGTTTGTCGATTTGGTTGTCGATTCAATTGTCGATTTTCGATTATATCTAAAAGGCGCCCTTCGGTCGCATCCCCCACGGGCTCATGGATTGAAACAAGGCGTTATGTAACAGGATGAAGTATCATTCTTCGTTACAGTTATTAAGAAGATATGAATTATAAAAGAATACAGACACGCCGAGCATCCTATTTGATGAAATGCGGTTTCGGAATGTTGTGTTAACAAACGAAAATCTGTTATGAATTGAATCTCGGATCAAGCCCGGAGTGACAGAATAATTTACTTTGCCAAGATTTCGTGTTATCGCATGAAGGTGATAGGGTTCACTAAAATTAAAATCCCCCCTGCCCTCGTGATCGCGTGGCGGTGCTGGGGATTATTATTAAAATCCCCCCTGCCCTCCTTTATAAAGGGGGGGTGGATACGTTGGGGTGCTTTAAAAAGAGGGGTATGAATTGAGGGTTTTAAAAAGGGGCGGGTACATTGGGGACTTTAAAAAGAGGCTATGCTTTGGGTGCTTTAAAAAGGGAGGATGATTTTACAGGCATTTAGAAAAGTGGAGAATCATTTTGAACATATTAGGAAAAAGGAAATTAGGTAATAACCCGCATAATTAGGCAATAACTTGGTAATGATATTTTTTAAAGGAGATTGTATGCAAGACGTCGATTACATGAGCGTGGCCGAAGAGGCGATGAAGCAGATCAGAAAGGGCGCTTTTCTGACCGTGAAGGCCGGGGATGCGCTTAATACGATGACGATCGGGTGGGCCATGTTCGGGGTTATCTGGCAAAAACCGATCCTGATGGTAGCGGTGCGCGACTCGAGGCATACCTTCGGCATCATCGAGAAGGCGCAGGATTTTACCGTCACGGTGCCGAAAGACGGCATGGCGAAGGAACTGGCCTACTGCGGCACGAAATCAGGCCGCGATGTGGATAAGTTTAAAGAGTGCCGGTTGGAAACCACAAGCAGCAGCAAGGCAACGTCGCCGATTATCAAAACACCGGGGATTCATTACGAGTGCCGGATCGTCTTCAAATCCGCCATGGACCCCGCGTTTTTGGATTCGCATTATGACAAATCCCTTTATCCGAAGAAGGATTACCACACTCTTTATTTCGGAGAAATCCTGGCCTCTTATGAGACCTGAGAAGGGGCTGAATGACGCAACGGGTCTTCCGGGAGGCGATTGATGCCGTCACCGAGCGATAAAATATATTACGGATGGTACATCGTTGCCGTCGCCTTTCTGGCGAATTTCATCTCCGTGGGCATTACCTTCTACATCATGAACGCCTTCATGGAGCCGCTCACGGCGGCCAACAACTGGAGCCGGACCGACGTCAACATGGCTTTCGTCTACGGCTATTTCGCCCATGCCCTGAGCCAGCTTCTCTGGGGCACGGTTGTGATGAGGACAGGGCCCCGGCTGCTGATGTTCCTGTCACCCATTTTTACCGGGATATTGTTTATCTGCCTCGGATACAGCAAAAGTTTATTCTGGTTTTATCTCTATTTCGTTTTAATCAACATAGGAAGCGGTGCCTTCGGCAGTGTCGTCGCGGGAACGGCCGTCAACAACTGGTTCGTCCGAAAAAGAGGAAACGCCATGGGCGCGGCGACCGCCGGCATTTCCATGTCCGGGGTTGTGGTGCCCATGATCGCCATGATGCTGATTATTTATGTCAGTCTAGCGGGGGCCTTTGTCTGGATCGGTTTGGCAACCGTTTGCATGGGACCGGTCTTCTGGCTGGTGGTCCGGAACTGGCCCGAAGCTTACGGCCTCGCGCCCGATGGAGTGGTGTCCGGATACACTTTTGAGCCGAAAAATGCCGTGCAACCATCGTCGGAGGGAAACGCCTCGGATCAGTCGCCTCAAACACCCGTAAGCCCCCCAGGCACGATATGGCCTATGGGCCGCCTTATCAGAAACAGCAGCTTCTGGAAGGTCGGCATCGCTTTCGGTTTTGTTCTGATTACGGTGAGTTCCGTCATGTCCCAATTGAAACCCCGCTTTTCCGATGTGGGTTTTGACGATATGACGGCCATGCTCATGATGTCCGCCACAGCCCTGATCGGCGCGGCGGGCAAGTATATCTGGGGGATGCTCTGCGACCGCTACAACCCCCAAAAGGTGGTCGCCGTCCTTACATCCCTGCTGACCGCAGGCCTCATGATGGCCCTTCTGCCCGTTCATCTCCTGTCAATTATTCTGTTTATCATCGTATTCGGATTTTCCATGGGCGGGGTGATGTCCACCCTGCCCATCATCGTGGCCGATCTCTTCGGCAGGGAATCCTTCCCGGCGGTGTTCCGGCTCATGTCTCTTATCCTGATGATAGAACTCGTCGGTTACGTTATTGCCGGGCAGAGCTATGATCGGACCGGTTCCTACAACACGGCCTATGTCATATTCGCCGTTCTCGATGTGGCGGCGGTGTTCCTGATTTTGACGGTGAAACGGCCGAGGGCGGCAGGGCACCCGCGTCAGTGTTAAGCACCTGCCCAAATCGGTTCAAGAAGAATACCAGAAGAAGGCGGAAGCCTCCAGTAAAAGGATTAATGAGCACAAGTTCTAACGTTGACTGCGGTGTCAGATCCTTACTTCAGGGGGGGCTCAAAACGCCCCCTTTTTCATTTGAGTCTATTTTCATAATACGTAATCAGGGCATTGATGGCCGCCGCGGCTCTTTCCGGGCTGGAAAAAACGGGTACACCGCCGGCAATCAATTTCTGTTGCAGCGGATCATTCCTGTTGCCGTATGTATAGCAGACAATGGGTTTGCCGGACGTCTTGAGCAGGCCGATCACGCTTTCCGCCTGCTGATCGATCATCTTCACGATTTCCTTCGCGGCCTCGTCCCCCGACAGGCCCATGGCCGACAGTTGCCGCATCATCATGCGTCCCTGCGGAAGAATATACATCATCAGGTTATGGGCCTTTTCATCTGTCAGGATCGTCTCGGGGATAACGGAAAAAAGGTCCTGGCCGTTCCGTGAAAAGGTCATATCCACGGGATTGGAAATACTGGCCGTAGGCGGGAAGAACGGTCGCAGTTTTTCCTGTGTCGCCGTCGACAAATCCGGCAGGGCCAGACCCGCCCTTCCCATGGCGTCAGCGGCATTGGCGCCCGGTCCGCCGGAATGGGTCTCGATAACGACGTTCCGGCCTTTCGGCGCCGGCAGATTCCCCAGGGTCCAGCAGAAATCGAACAGCTCCGTAATGGACGCCGCCCGGATGACGCCGCTTTGGCGGAAAATACCCTCGTAAAGATCATCCGGTCCGGCCATGGCGCCGGTATGAGAAAATCCCGCCTTGCGGCCCGTTTCGGTACCGCCGATATACAGGGCCACGATAGGCTTTTTCGGAACAATGGACCTGGCCATCTCTATAAAAGCTGCGCCGCGCCGGATGCCCTCGATATACATGGCGATCACCTTCGTCTTTTCACAGAGGGCGAAGTATTCCATACAATCGACCATATCGATACTGGCCTCGTTGCCGACACTAAAAGCCGCGCTGAATCCCAGCCCCATGGGATGCAGATAACCGAACATCTGTGTGACGAAACTCCCGCTTTGGGAAACCATACCGATATAGCCCGGATCGCCTTCGTAGGGTAAAGGTGTCGGGTTAAGCTTCAGGTGGGGATTGGCCACCCCGATGCAGTTCGGACCGATGAAGCGGATACCGTAAGCGGCGGCGGTTTTCTTGAGTTCTTCTTCCAGGACCGCCCCTTCGGGGCCGACTTCCTTGAAGCCACCGGAAATCACAATGGCCTGTTTGATGCCTTTCCGGCCGCATTCGTCCATGGTTTGGCTGACGATGCCGGTGGGCAGGACGATGATGGCCAAGTCGGGTACTTCCGGCAAATCGGCAACACTTTGGTAGGCTTTGTATCCCAGAACCTCTTTTTCCGTCCGGTGAATGGGATAAACACGGCCTTGATAATCCAGCTCCTTCATCGACATCATCTGAATGGTGCCCATGGTGGTCATTTTATTCGAAGCGCCGAAAAAGGCGATACTGCGGGGATTGGCGATAGGGAACAACGGGCTGTCGTTAATGGAATGAATCATGATATTTTTTCCTCTCTATATGATATAAGCGTTATGAGATCTTTGACTTTGTCATTTCGAGGGGTCCAGCACCGGCAGGATCATGACAAATCTTTGTCCCGGAACACGAGGTGAGGGATCTCAAAGAGTTCTTCCGACGGTCGAAATGACGAGAAAGTGTTTATTCTCAAAGGTCTCGTTATTTATTGGCCCATTCGGGGAAAAGTCAAGGAATTTATATTGACATAAAAAAACGATCATCGTATCAGAATGTTACATTTCTTTTTCAGGAGGTTCTTATGACACGGATCAATATCAATCAGGTCAATCTGAATTATGAATCAGCCGGTCAGGGAGACGCTATCGTTTTTCTGCATGGTTTTACAGGAAGCCATGAGGACTGGCGTTATCAGATGGCCGCCGTTAAAGACCGTTTCTGGGGGATCGCGCTGGATTTGCGGGGGCACGGCAAATCCGACGCACCGACCGGTGAAGATGATTATTCCATCTACCTGAACTGTGAAGACGTCCGGGGGCTACTGAAAGAGCTTGGCATCAGCCGCTGTTGCCTGGTGGGTCATTCCATGGGAGGCTTCACCGCCGTCCAATTCGCCATCGATCATCCCGACATGTTATGGGGTCTGGTGCTCGTCGATACTTCCAGCGGCGAATGGGACACCGTGCCGGGCTACGCAGAGCTGCGGGCGAAACTGGATGACCTGGCGAGAACTCAGGGTCTGGAGGCCGCCTTTGCCTACGACGCCGAAAATAATCCCGTGCGGATCGAAAGGTTCAAGGTACAACCCGAACAGAGGGAAATCAGCCGCCGGAAGACCCTCAGTACGGCCGTGGACGCCTATATCTATGTACCGAGATCATTCGGCAAGTGGCAGTCCGTGACGGCACGTCTGGGTGAGATCAAGGTCCCGACCATCATCTTCCGGGGTGAAAACGATGCCGGTTTTGTCCGGCCATCCGACGTTATGAAAGAGGGCATCGCCGGTTCGGAACTGGTCGTCGTTCCCGACGCCTATCATAATCCTCATGAGGAAAATCAGGATTACTTCAATGATTATTTCCTGAAATTCCTCAGCCGGATTCGACCATAACAAAAAGGTGTACGGGTGTACGGGGTCACCCATTAAAAGGCACCTGTCAAGAGAAAATACTACCCCCCTCGCAATAAAATTGCATTTATTTACAGATAAGTTCCACTG
>JAFGLN010000040.1 GCA_016928025.1 Deltaproteobacteria bacterium | reverse complement strand
ATTCCCCCTGGTACCCCAGCGCCACGCTGCTTCGTCAACCCGCCCCCGACGACTGGAACAGTGTCATCCGACTCGCCGCCGACCGGCCGGATTTATGGATGGCGGGGGCGTGCCGGTGATAGCAAGCAACAAACAGGCACAACGACGTAGCCCTTTATTTCTCCATTTTTATCCATGGGGATTGCTTATTCCACTTCGGGAAATTTTGTAATGTCAAAAATTCCCGGATTTCCGAATCAGGACGGGAACCTTATCGAATGAATGCCGCCATTTTCGCGAAACGCAACAGGCGTCATCATCATGGATGCAAAAATGTTTATCGATTACACGCGAGAACTTTGAGGACTTTCGGCATGGTGAAGCAGTCGCTCGAATTTGCTTCGATCAAAGAGATTCGGGGCAATTTTAACCGCAAGCTGAAGGGCTGGCTCAGCCGGATGCCATTGCTGCCTGAGGCAAAAAGCTTCCGCTATGTCATAGACAATCCGCCCCAGATCTTCTATCGAATCAACACAACTGATCGTATGAATCTCCAACGCCGTAATGAGGTCTTCAAGCACACCGACCAGGTCATCCACTTTGCCCTGCCGCCAAAAGATACCGGCTTGAGAAAGCTTCTTTGCGAACCGCTCCTCTTCCGTCAGGGATTCATCGCCCGCCTTTTCAAAACAGGCCAGGGCGGAATCAACATGATCATTGGCCAGATAAGTTTCGGCAATTTTTGCATACAGGGCCTTCTTCTCCTGTAAAATATCCGGGATGCTCCCCCGGGAACAACCTGTTTCATAGGCCTTCATCAGCCATTCCATGGCCTTGGCATCCATTTTTTGCTCAAAGTAAAATCGGGTTATTTTATCGGTTTTGTCCATGGGATCGGCTGAATCTTCAAGAGATTTGCAAAAGAATGCATCGGCCCCTTCAAAGTCCTTTTCAAAAAAGTGGATACAGGCCAGTCCCATGAAGATCTCGCTTCGCTTCCTCGGGTTGAAACAGTAACAACTGCCGCTTCCGATTAATGACGGATTTTTCTGCAGTTCATCATACAGGTGAAGATATTTTAAAGACATGGCCCGGCACTGCGCGAGGGCTTCTTTCTTAAAATAGACGGCGGCAAGAATATGATAGACATCCAGGTACAGGGGGAATAACGCTATCGCTTCCAGACAGATACGCTTCGCTGATTCATATTGCTCCAATGAAAAGTATGCCTGGGCAACGAGATAGAACGTCGTCAGAAAATAATCGTTTCTCAACCCGTTTTTCCGCATGACATCGAGGGCCATGAGGCCTTGGTCGATGGCTGTTTCATAGTCTTTGTGCAGGGAATAGGATGCCGCCAGCTGATGACGACAATAAACGTCTTCCGGATTTTGCTCCAGCATTTCTTTCAGCAGGGTGGTGGTTCGGATATGCTTTTCTTCCATCTTTTCCGGTGACAGGTCATAGCCGTAATGCTTTACCCGGATATGAGAAAAGGCGCCCGTGCCGACAACCTGCAGTTGATTATGAATCTTCTGGGTAAAGAACATGCTCAGCCCGTTGCGAAACAGGCGGATCAGGTTGAAAACGCCCTGCACAACGCCGTTTTGATCGACATCGTAGAAAAGACAGTGACAGTAATCCGCATCGCCTTTTTGGACGGTCTCCGATAATATGGGACCGGCATCGGCAAACAATTCCTCATCCGCATCCAGCTGCAGGATCCAGTCGCCCGTCGCATAAGAGAGGGACTGGTTTCTATGCTTGCTGAAATCGTTTTCCCAGGGATGGTAAAATACCTTGGCGCCGTATTTTTTGGCAATCTCGACGGTTCGATCCGTCGAACCCGTATCGACGACGATCATCTCATCGACGCAATGGCGGACACTGTCGAGACAGCGGCCCAGGCAGGCCTCTTCATTCCTGACGATCATGCACAGGGAAATGGTCGGTTTTTTATTCTTGATTTTTTCGCGTGATTTCCTTTTTCCCATATCTATTGCCCGTGATTGAGTTGAGCACAGACATTCAGGCATTTCTGATACGCGTTAACTAAGTCTTCTCTTTCCGAAAAGAAGAACATGACTTCCTGAAGTCTTTTTAAGAGCCCTGTTACATGGAAATGATCTAATGTTTTAACGTCCCCACCGCGGATTCTGACACCATCCGTTTCATTCCACTGATGATAGAAAATCCCTTTCTCGATCAAGTCGATAGCGCGGTCAATCTCATAGGTCATCTGTTGACCGTATCTCGTTCTGAAGCAGTTCCAAACCTCGCACATCAATTGATCCTTTTCGCCATCATTCAGTTCCGACCGATTCAGTACTTCGAGATGCGCATAGCCCAGGCGGCAATGGGGAAAACTAATTCCTTCACTGAACAATTTGGGGTCTACCTCGGACATCAGCTGGGTGTTCCGATCATCATGGGAACGATAGTTATAGTCTCTGGTCAACCGCCTGTAGAAAAGAGGTTCACTGATTTGGACAAATTTCCCCATCAAGGCGATTTCCGCCAGTTGTACGGTATCACCAAAGGTCGTCTGAGAATCCCACGTGGCCACTTTTTTTAAAACCGACCGTCTGAAGAGGCCATAAAAGGCATTACACATGCCAAGACCCCATATGATATTAATGAATCTCTCTTTCGGATCTTCCTGATTGACTAAAAACGGATCTTGATGAACACCTATGAAGCTGGAGTTCCCGTCTAATATCCGTGTGTGAGTATACACCAGAGCAACGGCAGGATCATCATAAAGCGGAAGCAGGCAGGTACTGATGAATGTTTTTTCTCTCAAGTCATCATGTGCCGCCCACATATAAAAAGGTGCTTCCGCAAGGCCCAAAACATTTCTAAAATTCTTCCCAACCCCAAGGGTTTCATCCATTCTATAATAACGGACTCTTTTGTCTTTTGCCTGATAATGGCGGCATACCTCCTCTGTCTTATCGTTGGAGCAATTATCGGAAATAATCAATTCAAGATCACCGAAGTCCTGCGACAATATTGACTCAATGGCCTGTGGCAGCAGATCGCCGCCGTTGTACACGGGCAGGCCGACCGAAACGATGGGTTTCATTTTCCGAATTCCCTGTCTATGCGTTGACCCGGACGTCAACTGTAATGTTTTCAAAATATCAAGGATATCTCCCTGACCCGGATTGATGTCGAGGGATTTTTTCAGGAAATCAATGGCCCGCTCGTGTGCCCCTAGTTCCATATAAGCGAGAGCTATTTGATTGATCCTTTCAACATCTTGGGAATGACGAGCAAGATAGCGTTCGAGATAAAAGACCGCATCATTCCATCGTTTAAGATGAAAATACAGATCTGCAAGATTCAAAAGAACATCGCGATCATCTTCTTTCAGGCAAAATGACTGTTGATAGCAGCGCTCTGCCGAAACGATATCTCCCTGGACATACAAAATCGTCCCCAGGTTGTTTATTGCTTCATAGTGATGAGGATTCTCCCGCACGATGTTCTCAAAAAAAACCCTGGCGTCATCTATTTTCCCCGCTGGATACAATTTTTCTCCCGCGGTGATATCCTCCATCATACAAGACATGTTGATAAGCTCCTTCCAAAACAGATCGAAATACCCCCCCGTCCGGCAGACATGCAGCAAGAGTCAATTTAAACTCAATGCCGCCTCCGGAACATCGGGATTATAATAATCACTGAAAACAAAGCTTTTCTTCACTTGATCCGAACAAACACAGGCGGGCGATGAAAACAAACCGAACAAATTGTCCAAAAATTCAGTGTTGTTTCGCGGCCATGGATCATTTCCGTTCAGTTCAATCATCTCTTCGACAAACTGTTCGATTCCTCTATGGCACTCTCCAATCATAGAAAAATCCCTCGATTTCCGTTTCCGTTGAAAAACCGGTTTCCCTCCCCCATCAAACTTTACCAATTGCTCGTCAGGCGCCGAAAAGACGACCTCACCGAAGAGCGCTTTGGTCAACAGCGACGATCGAGACGTAAACGGCGACAGGCGTTTCCCATAAAGGGCAAAGATCGCATCCGGCGAATCGAACACATCCGTCATGTCGTGTTCCGTGGCAAAATAGAAACCATAAAGCGTTTTTTCCATGATTTCGGACATAAAATATTGGGTGATTCCCCGTCCAATGAAATTCACACATCCCACAATTTCACCAGGCCGGATGCCAAGACTCTTTATGTAGGCAAGATACTGCTCCCGCTCTTGCTTCGCATTTTCGAGTATCGCCTCCCGGTAATGGCGGTTCAGATGCCTGATTAAGGCATCTTCGTTCACATCATAGAAATAAAGGTCCTTCAACGGGTCACCGGGACAGGCCGGGACACCGAAGGCCTTGGAAAGCAGATGTCCGATCTTGATTTTCTTTATTTTACAGATATTATTTACAATAAAAGCGATGTCTTTTTCCGATTTGATACCGGCGACGCTTGCCGCCCTGCGCGATGTCAGGAAATAGATGCATTCGGGGGCACTGATGCCGGACGCCTTAATAAGTCTTCGATAGAGACGTTCCAGGATAAAACCGTCTCTGGCAAAGAAAAGAAGCCGGTCAACCTTGGTCTCTCCGCTTTTTTGAATCAGCCATATCAGATAGTTGAACACCAGCGGACCGAACGAAAGATATCCGACATCAAAAGGCGATTCGATCGGCAACCGCCCACGATGTTCATTCAATGCGAACGGATCGTTTAAATAGCGGCTGGCAAGCCGCCCCATTACCTTTCGATCTTCAATGCTTTTTAAAAGCGTCAGCAGATGACCGAGCGCCGACGCCGTCGCGATGTCATAAGCGCTCCTGATTTCGTATGTGCCCAATCCGGCATTTCTCGCCATCTCGTTATCGACATGATGATTGTCGCCGATATGCAGGATGGTTTTACCTCCGTAAAGCTCACGGAGATAGTGGAAAAGCGCACCGTTATACTTGAGCTTACGCTCTTCACAGGAAATCAACAGCCGCTCCGGCACCTCGATTCCACATCTATCCAGAATTGACTCAATAAATTCCCGCGTCAAAAAGGTATCTGTTGTGATCACCACACGCTTGCCCCGGCTCCGGGCATAGCGGTAACAATCCACCATGGATGTCCGGGGCTGACAGCAGGAAAGCTCGATTTTAATTTCAAGGTTTTTAATCATTCGTTCTTGCTGATCGTTGAGGTCGAGCATGTCTTTCAGTGTCCGATATATCTTATGAATGGTGCAGTATTTGTCTATTTCTCTGAAGGTATGCCGTTCCGCCTCGATCCGTTTATTTTTAAAATCAATCGCCATACCGTGTTTTTGCGCAAGCTCTCTTTCCACCAAGTCAAACACATCTGCAGGCAGCAACATCTGACGCATGATCAGGGTGTCAAACAGGTCGAAGGAAATAACATCGTTTTCCTCAATCGTCTGCAAAAGGCCAGCCTTCGTTTTTTCCCAGTAGGAATCATTCAGAATCATCTCATCGATTTCACGGGGAGCCGTGCCGTTGATAAAAAATATTCCGATGCCTTGTTCCTTCTTTAAAAAGGCAATTCTCCGGTAAATGGTTTCCGCAACAGACATATTCGCTACAATGATAATGGCCTTCACTTTTTCAAAGACTTCATCATTGGACAGTACGGGTCGACCGTAAATGGTTTTCCCCACCGAATTTTGATCCATGAGACCGACAATGTTGTACTTTTTTATATTCTCAATGATGAGTTTCGTCTTTTCGCCGATGCCGTAAAGGGCAATGGGAATTCCATCTTCTTCGTATTTTCCGAAGTTATCCCGAAAGGCGTCGAGAAAAAACCTGTCGCTGCTATTCATCCCCCACACGAACCTTCCGCCGGCTGTTCATAAAACGTCTTCAGTCTTTCCACATCATGGTCCAATATATCTTCAGGAAACGGTCTACATTGAACAACGGTGCATGTTTCGCAAACACCGCCATATGAGACGGTCCCGTCGAGCATCCTGCATTGACATTCACGGAGGACTTCACCGCGCCAGATATCAGTCATGGATTGCTCATTACAATTGCCTATGCCCCTCATGGTCTCATTTGAACAGGGAACAACCCTTCCATCCGGACAAATGGTCACTAAATGAAACGGCTGAGGGCATACCGTAATTGCAGGCAGTTTCACACCCAGCGCATTATAATTCGGCGTCCCGTCTTTGAGCCACACGCTGTAATCAATGCCCTGAACATTCGGGACGACGGATTCGACGGCATAGGAGTCACAATATGGACCGAACAACTGCACAAACTTCGCTTCGTCATCCTCGGCATCCAATGAGCAATTCATGGTTTTTACATAGACACCTGTTTTATGGCCCGATCTGATATTTTCTTCATAAAAAAACCGGACATTATTCAAAATTTCATCAAAATCAACACTTGCAAGGCATAATTCCTTATACGTTTCCGATGAAAGGCCGTAGATGGATACCCTCAGTCGCGTAAGTCCGGCCTCGATAAGGGCCGTCGACATGGCAGGCGTCAAAAGGACCCCATTGGTGATCAGTTCGATATTCTCTGCAATCTGCTTTTCCGAAGCGTATCGGACCATTTCGACAATATTCTTGTCCAACAAAGATTCTCCGGCACCACAGAAACGCCAGAGCTTTACCTTCTTCTTGAAGGCTGTCATGTCATCGACTATCTTCTTGTATAATTTCAAATCCATAACCTTTTTTGTTGACAACTTCGGCCTCTTTTCCTTCGGCAAACCATAATGACAGAATTTACAGGCCAAATTGCAGGCATACATATCGAATATTTGAACGATTAACGGGGTGTCCAGAGGAACGGCATCCGCCAATTTAATTCTCGCACCGGAAGGTGCGGAAACTCCGGTAATATTTTTTTTATCCATAAATCGCCTCCACATCATTATCTTTTTTACGCAATTGTTGACCCGCGGCGATCGTCTTTGGGTTTGCAACAATGCCCAAGCCGTCACAACGGTCACAAAAAGGAATATATCCGGATGGTTGGATTCCTAAATGATATTTAAGTATGTCAATCTTTTGAACAGGCTTCGTAAAATCAATGCACTCATCTTCTTGAGGGTTATATAATCCTCCCATTGTAGCACCGCATTGTGGTGTACAATAAAATAATCTGCCATTATGCAAGAATCTGCTACATACAGCACAGTTTTCAAAAGTAAGCGCTTTTTCTTCTTCGGTTTTATTATGAGATATGGAAGGATCACCAAGATCGCTCCACAACCCGCCTATCTCTGTTTCAGTCCCGAATAGTTTCTCCGTATGATAATCAATATGATATCGTTCAAAAGCATTACTTAACTTATGAATTTTACAACGGGAGCCAATAGATTCATATTCGGATATTTTGATATGACAGTCTACCCTCTGTAAGGTCTCCATAATATCAGGTTTGGGAACATGTGTGGCGTTCGTAATAATCAGTATATCCCCATAACGACCTTTATAGTTTTCGTAAATATAATTTAATACATCAATTATATGAGGATAAAGGAGTACCTCTCCAGTTCCTAACGTTATAACACTGACAAAATCAACGACGGAAAAAAAACTGTCGATGTCATGTATAATGGTCTTTAAATCAAAATGACGGTTCCTTTTATGGTACGGCACATAAGCACAGCACCCTTTACAGTTAAGCGTACATAAAGTCGTACATACTAAGGTAATTTCTTGTAATGATAAAATATTTTGATAATGATACTTGTATAAGGTAAGCCAATCAAAGGCCGAACAGAAATTTCCTTCATCAAAACCGTTATCAATTAACGTTTCACATATTGACATCATTTTGTAACCTACAGGCGTCATCAGAATCTTTATGTTCTTTTTGTCGTTACGAAATAAATATTCGGGTGCGACAATTTGATTGCCATATAAAGTTGTCCCCTGCAGCTTCGTATTAGCATCTACACAGTATTTAATTTTCAGTACTGAACCGATATCATTATAGATAATTCTAAATGCGTTACCACAACCCCATATAACGTATTCGTTTTCAGGGGAGAAGTTATCAAAAAATTGTATAATCTTTTGATCATAATTACATCGTCCGACAAATTTCATCGTTATACCTCCTCCTTTTGTATTAACTGGATGCCCGCAGGAACAACCGGGGCATCAAAAGGCATTGAACAATAGCGGCAGGCATCGATGTAGTTAACGTGTTCAAATGCCTCAAGAGCGTCTGCCAGGTCTTTTTCCTGATGCCCATGAACATCGACTGATTCAACGGCACGTTTCTTTAACTTTCCTAATTCTATACCGGCATATTGATGGGGACACCGATATAAGATACCGCTATATAACCGGTTACAATTCCGCAACGGACAGGCATTGAAAACCGTCTTCAGTTTCCCTTCCTCAGTATTGTGCAGATCAAAGGACGAAAAATCCTGCCACTCAAAGTGTTCTGTAAAAATATACTTAACGTCCTCGTCTTTCAGAATCTTCCTGGTTGCGTAAATGTTATCCAGCAATTTCCCCGTAGCCTGTTTTTCATAATTTGAAACTTGCAACATAAATCTTGGATTTTTTAAGACTTGACACAGACCTTTATCCGGCACGATGGTTCCGTTGGTAAAAGATTTGATATAGCCGATATTTTTGATCTCCAGGAGCTCTTCCACCAGGGCCTTGAAATCGGGATGCATAAAGGGCTCTCCCCCGATCAGCTCTACAAAAGTCAGGAATCTGCTGGAGGCAGCCACTTTTTGAACGTCCGAAATGATGACATCTTTAGGTACAAATTTATGGCTTTTCAGAAAAGGAATGGCCTCACAGCAATGGATGCATTTGAGAGTGCAAGCCTGTCCGACAATGTAGCCGAACCAGGTAAACGACGGACTCCGCCAATCGTTTTCACAGGTTGTTGCACCGGCGGTTCTTTTTAAATAAGCCATGCAAAGAGGACAACCATGACGCTCAAATCCGCAATTTTCGCATTCTATGATGTCGAATGGGGCATGGTTCATTAATTTTTTCAAGCATAAAGGATACTTTAGCAAGCGATTTGCCTCAAATCCGTTGAGGATCGTCAGTTTATTGTTGTGCCGCCTTGCAACACCGGATAATTGTTCCACCATCGCATTTAAATTTGCCGATACAAAGACAACCGAATCGCCGGAAAACTCATCCAGTCGCTGCGGTTCAAGGACCGGAATATCTTTAATTTTTTTAATTTCATTTGCATCCCTGTCGATGAAATATTCCGTTTCAATACCATGTGCAGACAGTGTTTTTTCCAGGGTCCGTCCAAGATAACCGGCCGGATATATTATTATTCTTTTTTTCGCTAATATCTGTAAAAGGTCGTTTATCATCGAGTCGATAACATTTGTATTCGGTTTGATCGATGATAACTCCAATAAGGCATCCTGAATTTTCTTTCCAATCATTCGGAATATCCTTTCGATCTTAGATGATCCGCACGTCTCCCCTATAACCACAATCATGCAGCTGACGGCACATCTGCGTCAGGAATTTGGATTTAGGAATAAGCAGATTGACGTCTGCGGGCAAAGTATTTATATTTGCAGAAGATTCGACGACCACTCCGTTGATGCTGCGTCCGATTTTTGCCGGAGATGCATCAAACAAGCGATGAATTCGATCTTTAAGTCCGGGATAACTGCCGAGCAACAGCATGGCATATTGTGAAACACCCCATAACGCCAAAGGACCGTCTTTAGGCACGGCGTCTGCGGACAAAGCCGTTAGTTTAAAGAACGGACGGGACTCTTTTATTTTGGATCCATCCTCCTTCACCACGTCCCCGGAAAAACGGCCTAAAAGAACAAGGCATTTTATATCGTCTAAAGATGTTGAGAAAACCTGCTTGTATTCCTTGATGACTTCAATTCCCGAACGTCTTGCAAATTCTTGGAGATGATTCTGTCGAAAATGGCTAAGGTGCTCGAAATACATTTCCTCCCAACGGACAGTATTCGGTGCCAGATATGAATCGGCATCGGGGACTTCAAGATACACCCACGCGTCTTCGGCTAATTCTCCGCAAATCCGGACCAGATGCATGGGATTCAATAAGTGTTCGAGCACATGAGAAAAGACAACCGCATAAATGCGACATGCCCGGTCTTCAGCCTTCAGGGCGTCCATCGAGTCAAAAACCGGAAGGCCTGATGATTGGGCAACCTCGCGACTTTTGGCCGAGGGTTCTATGCCGACGGCTGTCAAGCCCCGTTGACGGCAGCGTGCAACCAACCCCCCCTGGCCGCACCCATAATCGAGAATCAAATCCGCCCGACCGGGATTGAGCATATCAATGATTCTGTCGTATCGTTCTTTGTTGTCGTCGGAAACACCTCCGGCGCCCCCAATATCAGTCGCGGCATAATGTTCATTGCATCGATAATATTCATCCAATTGTCTTTCCGTAAAGGCCACATCATCAAACAGCATGTCACAATCGCCGCATTGCACGAGATTTTTTACACCGGGGATTTCCAAATCATCAAAAAGAGCGTATGTCAGCTTGCCCATTACGGCACCTGTTTTTTTTTCACAGACCGGACAGGCCCTCTTCAGTGTTGAGTATTTTTGCCCCATAGTCTCAATCTCTGTTCCATCCAACGGCATTGCATAAATGTTTAAGACCGGGATCATCCCCCAGCATAGCCAGGTAGTGAAAAGACGTCCCCCGTGTCTTTGATGCAAAGTCAATGGGAAATTCACTTGAATCATTGCGCTGAAGTGCTTTTTCAAAACCCCGTCGTTCTTCCGCATTCCCCAGTGAAGCAAGAAACAGGTGCAGCGGACTGCCGGAATTGACACCATCGGCCGGCTGCAGTTTGAGCTTCCTCGGCTGTTTTGACAAACTGAGCGTTTCCTCAAACAGTGCGTGAAATGCTTTGATACTGTGCTCAATGCCGCACTCTTCCATCACAAAACGGCGACCACCGGCAGCGAGTGTTTCACGTTCGGCGGGATTTTCCATCAACATACGAAGCTTTGCGGAAAAATCGGCGGCGTTATCCGCAACAAGGCCCGTTTGACCATGACGAATCAAGGCTTTCTCCGGCGGATTAGCCAAAACAACCGGAACGGCACCGAATGCCATTGCTTCGATCAAGACTTGTTCTCCCGTCCCGTAGTGTCTTGGGCTTAAAGGATAAGCAAAGGCATGGAGCAGCCTGAAAATACGACTCGCGTCCTTCACAGGACCAAGAATATGGAAACATCCGGCAAGGTTCATGGCTTGAGCCTGTCTGCGGAGGTCTTCATGGTCCGGGCCGCCGGCAACGACAACAGGCGTTGGCATGTTCGCATTGGCGCACATGCTGAGGAAGTCCGCATGCATTTTAACCGGTTCTACCGTGCCGATGTACCCGGCCCGAAAAGGATCGGATTTTGGACAAAGACTTTCAGAACCGGAAGGTATTCCGGCACAACTGCGAATGACACGGAGCCGGGATTTGAGATCATCGGACAGTTCTTGTACGGCAGGAACCGTCATTGAAACTTTAGAGGTAAAAACAAACCGCTCCGGCAACTCGAAAAGCTCGGGGAAAAAAGCCTGCGGCGGATAGTATCCATTGACATGGGACCATATAATCAATCTTGTTGCCGGAAGCCCCTCAAATAACAGACGCATGATAAGCGGATGATTCCACCAGTGGGCCAGAACAATATCTGCTTGATCCAAAAGGGCCGAAAGCTCGTCACGTCGTTTTACGGCAACTTCGTCTGTCCAGGAAATCCCGTGAATGTTAAAATGTTTCTGGGTCACATCGTTCAAATAATCGAGGGAGGCAACAACATGCCTGTATGGGGATTCTTTCTCTGACTCGGCGGCAAGAACGGCCCGGAGAACCGCACCCACCCCGCCGCCTGCATGAGGAAGAAGATGAAGGATGTTAGTTTTGCGCTTCATATTGATAGCGTACCTCTTCACTTATTTTTGCGAAAATGCCGCAGTAGCGATGTATACTGTATTTTCTGCATTTGATACAGAGCATGGCCTGTTTCCGGCGGGCATCTATTTCTTCGATCGCGGTCTTGAGGAAATTGTCGGTACAGGTATTGAACTCCGGATCAAAAAACATCATGCAGGTTGAAACGGAAAGATCCGCATTAATTAAAACGACTCTCAACGCCTCGCAGCCTAACGAAGCCTCGCCCCTGGCCCTCGCCAGCCCCTCGTCAATGTCGATCAGCAATATGTCCCTGGCCCGCTGCGCGGCTTTGGGAAGCGTTTTCCCCTCGCAGTAACCCATCACATCATCGAGCGAGATAAGATATGCCGGAACCGGATGGAACTCAAAGTCGAACCGGCGGCACATATCCGCCACCTGGTCCTGCTGCACTCCCAGATTGTGTTTATAGAGATGATAATACAGCTCGACCTTCATCTCAGGACAGATGTCCCGTCGCAGTGCGGCAACCCGCTCAACATTGGCTGAAAAAACCGTCCAATTGCCCCCTGTGTGCGTAACGGCGTAATCGTCCCCCGTTCCCGAAACCGATATGCGCAGGCACTCCGGACGGGCATCGATCAAAGCACGAAAATCCGCAGAATAATTCAGATTACTGGAGATGGAGCACAAGATTCCATTTTCCCTTGCGTAGCGTATCATTTCGGGAAGCTTCCGATTCAATGTCGGCTCTCCCCATTGGTAAAGCTGTATATTTCCAACGAAAGGGTCCTCTCGGCGGATCTTGGCAATCACCTTTTTAAACACATCCAGATCCATCATCCCAGCGGGTCGGTGTTGCCCGCGAGGACCACCTCTCGGGCAGGAAATACAATGGAGATTGCAGACCCCCGACACCTCAACCGCATAATCGCGGGGCTTCAGTCGACTGTATGTCACATAGCCAACATCACGTTCAAAACCATAGGACTCAAGAAAATCGGCAATCTCCCGTTCAAAGAAAAAAGTGGCAACAATAATAAAATATCTGTCGGCCGAACCGGGTTTGGTGAGAACAGTGGGGGACAACACCGGCAGGTCCGCCACAAAACGGCCCTGCAAGGTCGGATTTCTATCAATGAAACCGGCCGGCTCGATTCCCCGTTCTCTCAGGACATGAAGCACACCGCGTCCCTGACTCCCTGCTGCATAAATCAGGATCCGCTTTCCTTCGGATGCTCCGCACCTCAATAGTTCAAGATAGAGCGCCATCATCCCGTCTCCCCATCCTCGACGCGCTTTTCCGCCAGATAAACACGCGTGAATTGATGAATGCCCCGCTTCCTGCATCCCGCACAAAGCCGGCTTTTCCGCTTCCGGTCCATAATGTCTTTGAGTGAGGTTTCAAGGAAATTGTCGGCAATAAATGGGCGGAAAAAAACCCCGCATTCCCGTACACGGCAATCCCAGTTGATGGGGAATGATCTTTCCTCGCAGCAGGGCAACGATGCCAGGCTGCGTGACTGAGCAATACCCTCCTCAAGGGTCATCAAGAGCATGGGGATGGTTTTTCTTGCTTCTTCGGACAGCGCCTTCCCATCCACATAATCCCAAATGATATCGAGCGGATAGAGATAGGCATGATTTGGTATAAATATCAACGACAGGTCCTTGCAAAGTGTTTCCACCCGCCGGTAGTCTTCTCCGGTGTTGTGTTTGTACAGGTGATAGTTCAGGATGATCTGCATTTCCGGATGGAATTTATCGCGAAATTCAACCAGCCTATGTAGGTTGGACAAAAAGACATCCCACTTCCCGCCCGTATGGGTTCGTTCATAATTTTGCCCCCAGCCCGAACAGGAGACCTTAAACCAGTCCGGGCGGGCGGCGATCACCGCATCCATATTTCGAGCATAATTCAGATTGGATGAAATTGCAGACAACACCTTGGCCTCACGGGTCATCTTGACAATCTCAGGCAGCTCCCGATTGAGCAGGGGCTCTCCCCAGGTATAAAGCTGGATGCTGCCGAGGAAGGGAATCTCTTTAATCAGTTTTTGGATAACCTTTTCATAGGTTTTAGCGGACATGAAACCAACCGGAGGCTGCTCCTTCATATTTCCTCGCGGACAGGAGATGCATTTCAGATTGCACACACCGGCCACATCGACACTTGGGTCTATGTTGTTCAGATCGTCGGAAAGGATGAAGTCGATCCCCTCGCGCAAACCGGCGTTTTGACAAAGGCCGGCCATTTCCAGCGAATTATGACCTGAGCCGGTTATGATGAATCCTTCACCGCTTCGGACGACGTCAAATACGTCATCGGGTTTGCAAACCGGATAACCCAACGACGTTTTACCTTCAAACGACGGGGACTTATCAAGGAAACAGTTTACGGCAATACCGTTTCTCTCCAGTGATCGGCAAACTCCCTGTCCGACGATCATGGCACCCCAGATAAAAACCTTTTTGTTTAAACAAAGACGGCGTAATGCTTCAACACTGATCATGATTTATTCTTCCTTTTGAACCGGTATGCTGGATTTGGTCGCAATGAGTTTCTCATCTCCATAGACACAATAAGCCCGATGGATGCCTTTCTCCATACACATGCGGCAGTGCGTGCTGTTCATGCGGGCCGGCTTGATCTCGGAAAGGTCCACCGACAGAAAATCCCGATCGAACAGTTTAAGAGCAGGATCATACCATTCCATGCAGTGCGCCACAGAAAGGTCCCAATCGATCCAGAGGTGGTCCATATAATAGCAGGGACGGTTCCGTTCCGCCCGGGCGATCTCCATGACCTCTTCGACTTGCAGGAATTGGATCTTTCGGGTCAGAGCCGCGGCATCTGTGATCTTGCCGCCGTCGTCGACCAGGGCGATATTGTCCAGAGGCGCCAGTGCAGCGTGACGGTATCGCAACGTAAAACCAAGCTCATCGCAAAAGGATTGGATCCGGGGAAAATCCCCCCGGTTATGGGAATAGATATGAAAAAAGAACTCCACAAGCATGTCCGGGTGATGGCGTCTTTTGTACTCTGAGAGTTTCAGACAGTTGGCATGAAAAACGTTCCATCGTGCGCCGGTGTGTGTTCGTTCATAATTTCCCCCCCAGCCGGAATTCGAGATGCGAAACCAATCCGGACGGGCACGGACAACGTCTTCGAAATCCCTGGTCATAGCCAGATTGCTGGATATCGCCGATTGAAGCCCCTTTTCTCTTGTGATGCTTATAATTTCCGGCAGGGCGGGATTAAGAAGGGGCTCACCCCAATTGTAAAGGGTGATGATTCCTGTCCAGGGATCATCTTTAAGGATCTTGTCAACGAGCCGGCCATATGCCTCAGGGGACATCATGCCCGGTTTGCGATGCCGCGGCCAGTTCCCTCGAGGGCAGGATATGCATCGCAGATTGCACATCCCTGCAACATCAATCTGATAGTTGAAACGACGCAACTCGCCATAAACCACCAAATCCCGCCGCCTGTGCCACCCTTCTTCCTCGCACCTCTTCACAATTTCATCGGCAAAGAAACCGGAGGCGACAACAATAAAAACATGATCCGGCGTCTCGTCGGCAAAGAAACGATCGGGATCGACAATCGACAAATCAAAGGCTTTCGTGCCGGCAAGGGCCGGGGAACTATCAATGTATCCGCTCGGCATTATACCATGCCTTGTCAACGCGAGGCGGGCGGCATAGCCTTCGTGGCGCGCACCCCAGATAAAAATCTTACGTTCCCCAATGAACCGTGCAAGGGTCACCGGGTCTTGAAACCAGTTGGCATTCATATCTATTTACTCCAGACCACTCAAGGTCTCGTTTTATCCATCGTCATTCCTATAAATGCAAGTTCCATTCCTCCCTTAACAATAAGCGCCATTGAAGGAATGGATCATATGGATTGCCTCGCCATATCATTGAAAGAAGACGACAAGGCCGACAGACCGCAACCAGAAAGGCAGCCCAAGGCACGTCACCAAAACATCAGATCAAATAAGGATGCTATCTATCTCCGGCTCTTGATTATTCGGAAAGGGCGTCCAACAGCCTATCGAGGCGGCGGCGGTCGCCCCAGAAGGCCATCGGTTCATGATCGGGATAAGGGTAATAGCCAAGATTCAGTTCAATTTGCCAGCCGTTTTCCGCAACCCATTGCTGAACCAGTTTCCGGATCGACACAGGCTTCCCGGCGCAAATGTTCAATAATTCAGAGACAGTGCAATGTATGGCAACCCGGACGATCAACCTGGCCGCGTCCTCAACAGGAAGATAATCACGCAGTTGTTCGCCACCGGACATATCAAAGGTTCGACAGCCTTGAGCCACAGCGTCTTTCAGCAGGGGATAAAGAGATGTCTTGGACTGGCCTCGCCCGTAAAGATAAAAAAGCCTGACCCATTGCAGGGCAAAGGGACGGGTTTTCTGCAAGAATTCGAGCTGCCGCCTCAATGCATCTTTTGCATAGCCATAGGATGTTTCCGGGCGCGTGGGCCGGTCTTCCGACAAGGGACCTGATTGCATACCGTACTCAAAACATGTGCCCGTCACCAGAAGCGAAGGCAAACCAGCCTCTATCATCGCTTTGAGAAAACCATACTGCCGGGGCAGTTCGGTTTCGAAGTGATGGAGGGATTGATAATTCGGCAACCCATCCCATGCAAGATGGATCAGCACATCCGGACGGGCGATCCGGTTAAAACCGTCCGGCGGGGGGCAGGCTATATCCATTTCGACAATCTCAACCCTGTCGGCCCAATCCGACAGCCGGGCGGCCTTGCGCGTAACAGCTATTGTGTTCACATTCTGCTGCACCAACTGATCTAAAACATATCTGCCGATAAAACCCGATGCACCCGTTACGGCAACTTTCATGGTTCAATGCCCTTGAATTTTTCATCGATCAGGGCATGGCTTCGATCTTTGTCGGACACCGCATTGGCAGGCATCGGCCACGTAATGGCCAGTGCGGGATCATCGTATCTCAACCCTTTTTCATGAGCAGGACTATAAAAGGCGGAAATAAAATAAATAAGTGCGGCATTATCAGTCAACGCCTGATATCCATGAGCAAACCCTTTGGGAACAAATGCCGCCAGCATATTGTCGCTCGACAATTCCACGCCATACCAGTGATTAAAGGTGGATGAACCCGTCCTGATATCTACCATAACATCGAAGACCTTTCCCTGAACGCACCGAACTATTTTTGCTTCACAAACCGGCGGAAGTTGATAGTGCATTCCCCGGATGATGCCTCGTTTTCCAGTCTGTGAATAATTGATCTGGACGATATGCCCGTCAAAACCGATTTGGGCAAATTCTTTAGCACAAAAGGTTCGTGCGAAGACGCCTCTTTCATCAATGAAAAGATCACATTCAACAATATAGGCGCCCGAAAGCGGTGTCTCGATAAATCTCAGTCTTCCGCCCACGACATCCGCTCCCTTTTTGCATCGGCAATATAATCGCGCAGGTCATCCAGACTTCGCACCAAGCCGGACGCTTCATACGCTGCATACCAGGCGGCAGTTCTTTCAACAGCTATTTCTCCATTCCAAACGGCTCGCCAATTTAATTTATGGATGGCTTTGGAACAATCCAGCCTTAGAATATGCGCTTCATGTGGTTGAACTCCTGCGGCGCCGAATTCACAATCCATATCAGGCCGGTACTTTTTTACTTTCTCGACGATTTGGGCAACCGTTAAAGCTGAGTCGTCGGAAGGACCGAAGTTCCAGGCATCGGCATATTCCGTGCAACCCGCTAAAAGCATCTGCCCGATCAGCAAATATCCGCGCAGCGGTTCAAGGACATGCTGCCATGGGCGAACGGCATGAGGATTTCGGATGACAACTTTCTTATGACCCTGGACAGCGCGCATCATATCAGGAATCAGTCGGTCCGCAGCCCAATCGCCTCCTCCAATGACATTTCCGGCACGACAGCTTGCGAGAAGCGTATGATGAAGCTTGCCATAATCTTGAAGATTAAAATAAGACCTGCGCCAACAATTGATGATGAGTTCGGCACATCCTTTAGAGGCGCTGTACGGATCATGTCCGCCTATAGCGTCAATTTCCCTATAGCCCCAAGGCCATTCCCGATTGTCATAACATTTATCGCTGGAGACATGAACAACGGCACGGACGGACTCACTTTCCCTTACCGCTTCCAGGAGATTGACCGTTCCTAAAACATTGCTCGCAACCGTATCGACGGGCTTCTGATAAGAGAGCCTGACAATAGGCTGGGCGGCAAGATGAAAGATGATATCGGGCTTGTGTTCCGCTACAACTGCCTTCAAACGTTCGGCATTACGGATGTCGCCGATTACGGATATGACCTCTATCGGCAGCAGTTGATAATGGTTCGGGCTTGTCGGCGGCTCCAAGGCATATCCGATAACCGTCGCCCCCATCCTGGCCAACCACAAGGCCAGCCACGATCCTTTGAAGCCCGTGTGTCCTGTAATAAGGACTTTTTTATCATGATAAACAGCGTTGAACATAATAATCCAAATCTATCCGGGATTTACTCCCAAAGCTTCCACTGCGCCTGCCCCGATCTCCAAAGATGTTCAAGAATCTCCTTGTCGCGAAGGGCGTCCATGCATTTCCAGAACCCGGAATGTTTAAAGGCCATCAACTGATTATCCCGGGTCAGTTTTTCCAAAGGGTAATCTTCCCACATCAGATTGTCCGCGTTTTCGGGAAGATAATCAAATACCTCCGGTTTTAAGACAAAAAAACCGCCGTTGATCCAACCGCCGTCCCCCAAAAGTTTTTCTTTAAAAATTGATACGCGGTAGTCGGTTTCGATGCCCAGAAGACCAAATCGGCCTGCCGGCTGGACGGCCGTTACCGTAGCGATTTTCCCATGTTGCTGATGATAGTCGATCAATTCCCGAAGGTTGACATCCGCCAGCCCGTCGCCGTAAGTCAAAAGAAATTCTTCGTTGCCGATGTAATGCCTGGCCCGCTTGAGGCGGCCTGCCGTCCCGGTATTAACACCCGTATCCACCAGGGTGACGCGGAACTTTTCCGTATTGGACCGGTGAACCTCGAAGCTGTTGGTCAGAAGATTGATCGTTACGTCCGAATTGTAAACATAGTAGTTGAGAAAATATTCTTTGATCATGAAACTCTTGTAGCCGACACAAATGATAAACTCGTTGAAGCCCTGGGTCTCGAATATTTTCATCAGGTGCCATAAAATGGGTTTCTCGCCGATTTCAATCATCGGTTTGGGCTTCAGATAGGATTCCTCCGAGATGCGCGTGCCGATGCCGCCCGCAAAAATAACGACTTTCATGTCAATGATGTCTCCTTTTTTATGGTTGGTGGCCGGCAGATTAATTATCTGTCTGTTGCATATTTTTATCTATGAAGGCCAGAAGCTGCAGGCCTTCCTTAAATTCCGGATTGATGGACAAGCCTTCTTCAATGCTGTTTTTAGCCGCTTTCCAGTCCGTGGCACCGATATACGCCCGTGCCAAATTATAGTGGAGGCCTTCATCCTCAGGGCTGATGAACAGGGCGTTCTTGAAGGACTTGATCGCTTTTTCGAAGTCTTCGGCGACTCTGCTTTCGATGCCCGTCGTATTATACATCTCCACGACCGCCTCTCTT
>JAFGLN010000039.1 GCA_016928025.1 Deltaproteobacteria bacterium | reverse complement strand
GGCATCACCGCCGGTGTTGTTGGGCGCATCAGCGACTTGGATCAACGTCACTGGCTCCAGACCTTCAACACTATGGCCGAAATAGGTTTTGGTGTCTTGTGTTTCCGGTGCCGCAACCGCAAAGTCGGCGGTAACCATTCCCATTAAAAACACCAACGCAAGCAAACAAATAATCCATCCTCTTGTTCTTCTCATTTTTCCCCTCCTCTTTAAATCAATGACACAAAATTATAACGCCCCATCCTTGCGAATGGGAATCAAAAGCTATCCCTCTGCAGTAGGGGATAACTTTGCCGTACATCGATCAGGGTTGAAAAAGAAGATCCACGCTTTGTTCTCAAAAAAAGAAAAACCTGCTCCATCGGCTGACAACATCCGGGAGAAGGAAAACATCAGTATCTTACAGATCCACGGAATCCGTTCGAAAGGACTTTTTGGGAAAACGAACAGCGGCGATTGATCGCTGAGCCGGCGCCCAGCGGACAATCGTTGCCGTCCATAAAGAGTGAGGCAACAAATGATAGAATTGAAAAGGTCACGAAGAGTCACTGAAATCAAAAAACATCCCCCCTCTATCGGGTTGAATTAAGAGCCCCTAAAAGATTAATTCACACGGACTACTTATACATTTACTGATTTCACTTGTGATAAGAGCTTTACCTTTATGGCACAAGAATATAGTCAAGTCATATTTTTCTGTCAAGGAAATTTACGGTCTGCACATTAAATTTATCAGAACAGTCAGTTTAAACCATGACATAGCAAGGCCGTCTCTCTGCCCTGCTGCGGCAAAGGCCTGTTGTTGATCAACCGGCCTTTGCCGTGTCAGCCCCGCATCAAGAAACCCGATGCTGCGGGTGGACGCTGCGCCGCTTAGAAGCCCGGCGGTTGCGAGAAACCCATTTTTGTCGGAATCCATGTCACGAGATCGGGGAACAGATACAGCACGATAATGGTAGCAAAAAACAGAGCCACCCAGGGGAGGATATGCCGGAACAGCCATGCCGGCTCCGTATTCGTCATCCCGGCCAAAACGAAGACGGTACCGCCGACAGGCGGCGTCAAGCCACCGATTGCTCCCATCAACACCAGATAAACGCAGATCCACCAGGGATGAATACCGAACTCATACAGGACCGGGAAAACCGTCGGGATCATGACAATGACAACCGGCAGGCCTTCGCCGATCGTCCCCATGAGGAAGAGGACAAACGTCACCATCAGCATCAAAGAAAGCTTGCCGGCGCCCACGGCATTTACGATCTTAATGATCTCATGCCCCACGTGGAAATGCATCAGGGCCAGCTTCGACAGGAGCGCCCCCACAATAATGAAACACATGAACCCGGTTACGTTCGCGGCTTCGGTAAATATCCATTTAAATTCCGACAGCTTGAATTTCATTTCCCTGCGGATGAGGTTGACGATCAAAACATAGACCATGGCCACGGCCGCGGCTTCCGTCGGTGTGAAGATACCGAAGGAAATGGTGCCGATGATGACCACGGGGACGGATAAAGCCGCCAAGTTGGGGGGAAAGGTGGTAAAACGCTCCTTCCAGCTGCTGTGATATCTTTTTATATTCGGGTGGGTGGCGCCGTAAAATATCATAAACAGGGAGAAGATCAATGCCACGGTTACGCCGGGACCGATGCCCGCCATGAACAGGGCGCCGATGGAGTTGTCCGTCAATCCGCCGAGAACAACGAATGTGATACTGGGAGGAATGAGATAACCCAATATACTGGAAGAGCCGAGCATAGGCAGGGTCAGCGAACGGGGATATCCCGCCTTGTCCAGTTCAACCAGCCCCAAAATAATCAAAAGGGCCATGGTAGCGAAAACCGACCCCAACATGGCACCCAGCATAACGCCGGTCCATATGACCGCAACAGCCACACCGCCCGGCACCCAGCCCACCCAGGCGTTCATGACCTTGAAAAGTCCCGCCGCCATGCCCCGCTGCATCATGAATCCGCCCATGACGAACAGAGGGAAGGCAACCCAGGTGAATTCTTCCAGGGTCTTGTATACATTCATGCCGATGCTGTTCATCATCGGAAAGCCGCCAAATACATACAGAGCGACAATTGTCAGAAAGCCGAGGGCTGCCGCGACGGGAACACCGGAAAAAAGACAAACGATCAGCAGGACAAAAACGCCGACGGCTGGATAAATCACAAACGACCACACACCCAAAATCATGGCGACAACATAAATCCCCAAAACAAAGATGGGGGAACTCCAAAAATGTTTGTGGCCTGCCAATTCGGGTGTAAACTGCTCTTTCAGTTTCAAGGTGCTTCTCATGATCTGCAGAACAAAAATTAAACAACCCAAGGCGGCTAAAAAATAAAACGGCCAGATCACAACATTGATTTGCCCTGCCGTTTCCCCCCATCTATAGAAATCCCAAGTCGTCCAGGACAAATAGTATGTTATGATGCAAACGAAAATAAACAACATCACCCAGGCGAATATCTGTGACCACAGCGCCGTACGTGCCGGCATAAAACCCTCAAAAAAAGAAATCCGAACATGCTGGTATTGCCGCATGGCATAGGCCGCCGTGAAAAACGGCAGAAGTGCCATGGCTTCGGTGTTGGCCCATATGATCCAAACGGTTGAATACCCGAAAAATCGTGAAGAGATGGACTCAAAAGCCAAACACAATCCCAGGATAAACATCGTGGCGATACCGATATAGCAATAGTAAACGCTTATTGAATCAATTCCTTTCCCTATTTTCTCCCATACGTTCATAAAAAACCTTTACCCTTTCCAATCAAACAAATTCAAGCCCCCTGCGAATGTATAAATCACAGATCCTATTGACTATATTTCAGATCTTTTGACCGTCACTCCTCAAAGCCGGGGACATAAGCCGGAAAGCGGTTCCCCTCTGCAAGGTTGATAGGTGCTAAAGATATTAGAAATCCGCCTTGATCTAATCTTTCATTCCACTTATTTTGATCCTGTTTTTTCTTTCCAAGCCCACGTAATACAGGGCATGTTCATCCCTTCCGTGATTATTTTCTAAGCCGATCACACATGTCGATACCCGGCACCGCCGGGATTGTGAATGCACCGTCATCTACATAAATCGAGGTAACGGGTCCAAGCCATTCAATGTCATGCCCGAAAAATTCTTACGTAGTCCTTGTCGGTTCCTCAGGATTCGGCGCTGCAACGCGCGTCGTGAAAGTCCCAATGATAAACAGCAGGAAAAATGAATGACCCATAACTTGTTCTTTATTTATGTTCTCCCCCTTTTGTCTCAAATTCAACGTCTCCACTTCCTCATAGACGGGGGAATAACTATCCCGAAACGGTCAAGAATAATTCTGACGTACTGAGGTCAGGACTGAAAAAAAACAACTTAGGGTAATATAAAACAAAGATCTTTATCCTGCATGACAATTTCCTGATTATTGAAAACATATTCGATCGAGCACGCTGTGCAGATTTTTTGAATTTATCTTTAAGGATTTTATATTGATCCATAGAAGGGTCATTTCGAGAAAAGTTTTTCAGATTTGTGAAGAATGGAATAATGTAACGGCGGCATAAACCAAAACGGTCAATGCGAGACCTGAGAAATCGAGCAATGCTATGAAGTACGACAGAAATCAAGTTATGCCCCCAAACTGGACCAAATTTCCCTTTCGCCCCGCCTTCCGGACAGGGGAAAATTACTTGTTCACTGATTTTACTTCTGACAATAAGCTGCTGTTAACCGCGGGTGAATATAGGTGAATGCCATACGATCTGTCAAGTAAAATTGAAATTTAAAATTAAAAATATTTTTCACCCCCTCAGTCGGCATTTTCAGCCGCCCTTCAATCCGCATTTTCTTCGAAAAACAAGCCGCAAATCATAGCGGCCTTTTTGTCAGGGACCCTTATTTTCGATTGATAAACCAAAAAAAAATGGTCAGGATCACACTGAACAACAGACTCGTCGCCAAAGGGAAATAAAAGGAAAAATTTTTGCCTTTAACATGAAAATCGCCGGGAAGATGTCCTATCCATGAGAATTTTGTCGACATCAATAACAGCAATCCAATACCCGCCACAATCAGGCCGACTATCATGAGGGTTTTGCCCATACCGGAAAAATCAGTCACGCTCGCTACCCTTCGCCTTGGAGAAATCAACATGTCCCATAGAAGAAAAGGCCATGTGCGTTTTTTTATGCATATTCTCCATGACACTTGTCAACCTTTAAAATCTCAACGCTGTTAAAATCGACGTGACTTTTTCCCCGGCATATGAGACTTTACAGCCTATTGAATGCCAACAAAATTTTTTTGTGGAGGTTCGAAATGAAGATCACGACCGTCGAGCAAATGCGAGCGATGGATCGTTACGCCATCGAGAAGTTGGGCATTCCGGAAGAAATTCTCATGGAAAACGCCGGACATGCAGCAGCTGCTATTCTGGCGCAAGCGTTCGGCATCAAAGATAAAAAGTTTGTTATTCTTTGCGGCATCGGAAACAACGGAGGCGACGGCTTGGTTGTTGCCAGACTGGTTCACGCTGAAGGCGGCAACGCCCAGGTCTTCATCATCGGCGATGCCGAAAAGTACAAAGGCGCGGCAAAAACCAATTGGCAAATCCTGCAAAAACTTCCTATCGATGTTCTTATGGTTGATTCTGTCGAGGCGGTCCGGCATGCCGTTTCCCATTGCGACGGCATCGTTGACGCGATCTTCGGTACCGGCCTTGACCGGGAAGTCGGCGGCATGGCAAAAGAGACTATCGACCTGATCAACAGCACAGACAAAGCAATACTCAGTCTGGATATCCCTTCCGGCATTAGCGGCAATACGGGCAGCGTTATGGGAACCGCCGTTAGGGCCGATCATACCGTCACCTTCGGTCTTCCCAAAATCGGCAATATCCTTTATCCGGGATATGACTGCTGCGGCAAACTTTATTGCTGTCATATCTCCTTTCCGCCCTCCCTTTACAACGACAAGGCGGTTCAGGTTGCCATCAACGATTTTATAGCAATTCCTCCAAGAGACAACAACGCCTATAAAGGTTCCGTAGGTGAAGCACTATTTATTGCCGGCGCTGTCAACTATTTCGGCGCCCCGTATTTCGCCGCCATGTCTTTTTTAAAAGCGGGCGGAGGATATTCCCGTCTGGCGGCCCCTGCCGGCATGACATCCTTCATCGCCCAGAAGGGCCGCGAGATCGTTTTTGTCCCCCAGGAAGAAACCCGTTCGGGAAGCATTGCCTTTGAAAACCGGGATCGGCTCCTGACCTTGGCGGAAAAAATGGATATGGTTGTCATCGGGCCGGGAACGTCGCTCAACTCCGAAACCCAGCAACTGATGAGAGAACTGACGGACAGCATTCAAAGGCCTTTGATTATCGATGGAGACGGTTTGACGGCGATCGCCCAAGACACGAACATCATTAAAAGCCGACAGGCGTCGACGATTCTCACGCCTCATTTAGGCGAAATGTCCAAGCTCGTCAAGATGGGTATCGCAGAAATCGAACAGAATAAAATCAAGATTCTGCGGAAAACTTCTCAGAACCTCGGTGCTTTCATCATCCTGAAAGGCGCTCATTCTCTTATCGGCACGCCTGATGGTCGGGTATTCGTAAACCTCAGCGGCAATTCCGGTATGGCAACGGCGGGATCAGGCGATGTGTTGACGGGCACCATCGCCTCCATGTTCGGCCTTGGTCTGCCTGTTGAAGAAGCCGTCCGGAAAGGCGTTTATATTCACGGTCTGGCGGGGGATCAGGCGGCAGCGGCAAAAGGAAAAGATGGAATAACGGCACAGGACATCCTGGACTCTTTGCCGGCCGCTATGAAGTGTGATCGGGAAGAGATGGGGTACTTTGAAAAAACATACGGTATTCCCTGCGTCGTATAAGGATTAAAGCTGCCGTTCGATGATATAATCGGCAATCGTGAAAAAAGCGGCTTTTGCATCGCCATCAGGGAAAACATCCAAGAAGCGTTTGCCTTCATCAATAAAGAACGTCGCCTTATCAAGGGCGTAATTGACGCCTTTATAGCGTTCGATGAGGGCGATAACGCCACCGATAGCATCGGATTCGATATTTTTTTGTTCGACAACTTCTTTGATCATCCGTTTTTCTGCTGTCGAGCATCTTTTAAGAGTCTGAATGAGCGGCAGGGTTATTTTCCCCTCCTGAAGATCTTTGCCAATGGCCTTGCCGAATTGCTCCTCTTCGGCCATATAATCGAGTGTATCATCGGTGATCTGAAAGGCGAGACCCAGCCGCATACCGAAGCGGGTCAACGCTTCGCATTGCTCCTGAGACGCTTCCCCAAGAAGACCGCCAATGGCGCATGCGGCCGAGATCAAAACGGCGGTTTTCTTTTCGATGATGGCCAGATAATCCTTTTCCGTGATACGGACATCCCCGCATTTGACCAGTTGAAAAACCTCACCCTCCGCCATGGTGTTGGTGGTCGCGGAAAGAAGTTTAATGATCGCCAGATGGTCCGCATCCGCCATTAATTTGAAGGCCTTGGAATAGAGAAAATCCCCGACGAGAACACTGGCGGCATTGCCCCAGATATTGTTGGCCGACGTCCGGCCTCGTCTGGTTTCCGCACTATCGACCACGTCATCATGCAGCAGAGTCGCCGTATGAATAAATTCGATCACCGCCGACAGCGAATAGCGCTTCTCGCCCCTATACCGGCAAAGATCGGATGCAACAAGCAGAAGCAACGGTCTGAATCTTTTTCCGCCGCTACCGATAAGATGATTAATAACCTCAGGGATCATGTCCACGTCGGATCGCAGATGGACATCCATCAACTCCTCCGCCCGCTTCAGATCATCTCCGTACTCTTTGAAGATATCCTGCATTTGCATGGAACAACTCCCTTGAGGTATTAATATTTTCTAAATTGTATATTTGAACTGCCGTGCAAAGTCAAATGATTCATCTTTTTTCATCCTTGGGTCTTGATGCTTGAATCGCTTGATCTGCAAATGTCCCTTGACACGATAAAAGAAAAAGATGTATTGCCGCATCATATCTTCCCTTTGGATGTGAATATCAATCCAACAATCTATCACCGAAAGGTATCTGGTGTTCTATGCATGGACTTCTTCCCGATATCGGCATATCGCTTCTGGCAGCAACGGTGCTCGGGTTTGTCTTTCAGCTTTTTCGTCAGCCGGTCATTCTGGGTTATCTGTTGGCGGGGGCTCTTATAGGCCCTGAAATCGGTTTAAAGCTTGTTGTTGATCCGGCCAGCATCGAAGTCATCTCCGAGATCGGTTTAATTCTCCTGCTTTTCATCATTGGTCTGGAACTGGATCCCGCCAAAATGCTGTCATCCGGCAAACAGTTGGTTTTTACCGGGATCGGTCAATTTGTTTTATGTGTTCTGATCGGTCTGGGGTTCTTTCTACTTTTGGGAGATCATTTGCGCGTACGCCATATCGATGCCTTATATCTGGCTATTTTCTGCGCACTCAGCAGTACGGCCATTGTCGTAAAGCTGCTTTACGACAAGTTTGAACTGGATACCATCTCCGGCAGAATTACTTTAGGTGTTCTCATTTTTCAGGACATCTGGGCGATTCTGGTTCTTGCCTTACAGCCGCACTTTATGAATCCAAAATTGCATCTTGTGGCATTGGCTCTCGGTAAGAGCGTTTTGCTTCTGGGTATCGGTTTTTGCTTAAGCAAATATCTGTTGAAGTGGATTTTTGATAAGATCGCCCATACGCCAGAAATGGTCGTTGCCATGTCCATCGCGTGGTGCGTCGTCATGGCCGGCATCGCTTCGTGGATGGGCTTGTCCATGGAAATGGGCGCCCTCATCGCCGGCGTGTCCATATCTTCTTTTCCATACGGAACCCATATTATTGCCAAAGTTCTACCCCTTCGAGACTTTTTTCTGACGCTTTTTTTCCTGTCCATCGGCATGAAAATTCCCGTACCCAGTGCGGCTATTTTATCAAGCGCTGCGATCATGGTCGGCTTTGTTATCGCCTCTCGTTTCCTGACGATCTATCCCATCCTCTCCCTTGCCGGGAGCGGCAGGCGCACCAGTTTTATCGTCAGTCTTAATTTGTCCCAAATCAGCGAATTCTCGCTGGTCATTGCCATGCTGGGCATCACTTACGGACATATTGAAGGTCGGATTGTAAGTCTCATCATCTACGCCATGGCCATGACGTCAGTTCTGTCTTCCTATTTAATTAAGGGAAATCACAGGATATACCTTTTTTTCGACCGTCTTATGGCACGGCTTGGCTTCGCTGCAAAAGCCGTAAGGGAAGAAGACGGAAAGTCCCACCAACATTATCCTGTTGTTCTACTTGGTTATCACCGGGGGGCCAGGGCTTTCATCCAGAAACTGTCGGAGACGGCACCGGAAATGATCAAGAAAGTCCTTGTTATCGATTTTAATCTGGAAGTTCTCAAAGAATTAAATGCATTGGGGGTTAAAGGCCTGTTCGGCGATATCGGCAGCATGGACACTCTGGAACATGCTCATATCAGGCAGGCTGATCTGATTATTTCGACGATTCCTGATATGCTTCTGAAAGGGACGACAAACCTGAATATCGTTCATACCTGCCGCCAGCTGGCACCGAAAGCGGTCATCGTAGCGACGGCCGATTCAGCGGATCAGATCGACCCGTTAAAAAGGCGAGGCGCAAACGACGTGCTATTGCCCTACTCCATGATCGGCGATGCGCTGGCCGGTTTCGTCAAAGATACTCTTGACAGGAAACATTAACGCATCCATTCGCATAATCTCTTACTTCTATTTCTGATCCAACTCTGTTTTCAAGGTTCCCTTAAAACACGCGCCGTTTCCATCATGGCGTCCGGTTCCTTGAGCCTTACCAACGTCTGAGGCGATTCCTGAAAGTTTTCCAGAGCGTTGAAAAAACGATCCAGAACATCGCCGCTGTAAGTCGGAATCAAGAAAAGGTGTGTATGGGGAATACGCCTGCCCCGGGCGTAAAGAAACACAAAGTCCGGATTGAATTTCTTCATCATTCGGTTGGCCATTTTATTGGCCATCTTAAACAAACTCGCATTCTCCTCTTCCGTCAGTTCGTGCCACCAGGGAACATGCCTCTTGGAAATGACGAGACAATGCCCCTCCGTATAGGGGTGAATATCCAGGATACACATGGACCGTTCATCTTCGTCGATGATATAGGCCGGCGCCTTTCCCGCCACGATGTCACAAAACGCGCAGCCCTTTTCCGTGTTTTGATTCATAATCAATTCTCCTGAATAAAACTGCCTGATGTCTACTTGAATCCTAAAAATAGTCGGGCTGTTTTAAAATACCATAAAAAATTCTGAAGATTGGATACAGTCAATAAAGTAACTCAAGGACGGCGATCCCGTGCTCGGCAGCAATAGTCAAGGCTGTCGTACATTGTACATACAGGGGGCCATAAATCCCGACGGGCTCAAAGATAAACAAAAATAAGAAAAGGAAAATCTCAAGAATGTTTCGAGAATTCCATAAACGGAAAAGGGGGATCGTAACGGCGGTTTGCGACGTCACCATCCCCCTGACTATTTTTTAAGCGAATGCCGCGGAGACCGCGATCAGCAAACCCACGGCAAAGACGATCGCTCCCAGACCCGCACCCCCGGCGGTGGCCAGGATAGGAGCCAATCCAAACAAAAGAAACCCAAACGCACATCTTCCTTCTCTTCCGTCCATTACAACCTCCTTAATCTTCGATTCTTTTGACACTAACGGCCGATATAACGAGCCTGGTTTTCGCCAGCGGGTACTTCATGACAACCCCGATCGCCTCCACTTCGTCTCCGACCGCCACTTTGTTTGCGGGGGCGGTGAACATGATGACCCGTATTTGCGCCGTCGCGTCTTTAATATGAAAGTGAGGTCTGTTGAGCCATCTGAAACTGATCTTTTGAACCTCACCCGATATACGGACAACCTCTCCGATCATTGCCGGTCCTATCTTCCCTATCTTGCAGGCACGCGCCTTTGAGGCCGACTGTTCATGCGCCTGCATAAAGCTCCGGCGGCTCATCCATGCCAGGGCCATGGGAATGACCAGCATCAGAATCAGGCCCGGAACGGCATACAGCAGAAATCGCGAATCACCCGTCGAACTGTAGTGAAGAGCGACTGCCGCCGCGCAAATGATAAACACCACCCAGGCTAATACTGACATCCGTTTCCTCTACTCGGCGGGCAGATCCTTTCTGAACATCAGAAAATACGTCACCCCGATGAAGAGAAAACCGCCAAAAATATTCCCGATCGTAACAGGGATCAGATTCCAAAGCCAGACATCGGACCAGGCCAGACCTCCGTTGGCAAGCAGAAGACCGCCTTTTTTCGCAACAACGGCCGGATACCAGTCACACAGGAACTTTCCTGCGGGGAGAAAATACATATTGGCCACGCAGTGCTCGAATCCGGACGAGACGAAGGCCATAATCGGAAACCAGACACCGAAGAACTTTCCGATGACAACGTCCGCCGTAATGGCGAGGAGGATGGCGATATTGACCAGGAAGTTACAGCCAATGGCCTTTAAAAAGCAGGACCAGAGCCCCATGGCTCCCACCGCCTTATATCCGAGAATTTTTCCTGCCGCTACACCGACCGCACTCATTCCGAAGGCGTTGACCGCCATGGTGCCGTCTGCCTGCCCGCTCACAAAGGGGCCACAAACCATGATATACGCATAAGCAACCGAGCCAACAAGATTCCCGATGTAGACCCATATCCAGTTCCTCATCACGGCGCCCCAAGTGATTTTTTTCATCATCGCCGCCATGGGAACAATCATACAATCACCGGTAAAGAGCTCCATACCGGTCAGGACGATGGCGATCAAACCGACGGGGAAGACGGCTCCTCCGACAAGCTTGGAGATTCCCGGTGTTGCTATACCGGTTATACAGACAGTGCATAGTGCTCCTCCGATTGCGATATACGCGCCCGCCATAAAGCCTCGAAGCAGCAGGTTAAAGATTGAAAGTTTCGCTTTGCCGACTCCCGCAGTACCAACGAGAGCGACCATTTTTGCAGGGGGGTTAAAAGCCATAGATTGATACCTCCATTCATATTTTTTGCTGGAAAGGGTCCTGCCTCCGGGTACCGTCTTTCCATCTTTCTCTCATATAAAGAAGATCTTATAATAACGTACTTGCCCGCTATCTCTTTTAATACAGAGATCAAAACCGAATGCGCATAAGTTCATAATATTAAAGGATCGTGCCTTAACTCGCGAAAGCCTCCTTGACTTCTTTTTTCCAGATGCAAAGGAGTTTGTCCCCATGGGGCTGACACTGGACCAACTCCCACTCACTTTCGCCTTCTTTGTCAAGAATGCCCTTGAAGTGGTCCTCGCTGCCCGGTATACCGTCAATGACGCAGGTACCCGTTTCATCGCAGGCGATCGCCTCGGGTGGAATTAAGCGATCCAAATCAATGATGCTTGTCTTGTACTTCCATCTTGCCATGATGAGACCTCCTTTTAAGTGGTTTAGGGTTTTGTCAATACTATACCGTCGTGATTCTGTCAATTATTTAGAGGAATTTTTTTGTAATTATTATAAGCGAATTTTGCAAAGGAAGGTCGTTATTTTTGCATAAAAAATCATCGGCGGGAAGAAGCGTTTCGCCGCCTTATTTTAATGATATGAAAGTGAATCCCATAGCCAAATATGAACCCCCGTTGATATCATGAAAAGCAAGTTTTCTTCACCACCACGGAATGATCTTAGCCATGTTCCAACCTCTTTGTGTCTATTATCATGGCGCTTTCTCTTTTGAGCTTTTTAGCAAAACACTTCAAAAGAGAAAGCGCCAATCTTCCAAGCTACTGAATTTACGTTGACTATCTTATGCTAAGCCGCTTCAACCCGAACAGCACACACCTTATATTCGGGAATCTTGCCTATCGGATCCAGTGCCGGATTCGTCAACCGGTTCACCGGTGTTTCATGAAAATGAAAATTCATAAAAACCGCGCCTTCGGCCGGTCTCGGCGTAATTTGCGCCTTAGCTTCCACGGCGCCCCGCCTTGAGGCGACCTTCACCATCTGTCCGTCTTTAATGTTGAGTCTTTCGGCATCCACCGGGTTGATCTCCACAAGACTTTCCGGGTAGCGTTCCGAGGAACCTTTCGATAATCTCGTCATGGTTCCCGTATGATAATGATAAAGGACTCGTCCCGTAGACAAAAGCATGGGGAAATCTTCATCCGGCAGCTCATTAGGCGGTATATAGTCGATCGCATGGAACAATCCCAGACCCCTTGTAAAGCGATCCTTATGGAGGAACCGGGTCCCTTGATGATCCGGTGCCGGGCAGGGCCATTGCAGGCCTTCCTTTTCGATCCTTTCGTAGGTAATGCCGCCGTAACTGGGGGTGACGGTTCTGATCTCTTCCATAATATTTTCAGCGGAGGCATATTCCATGGGATATCCCATACGGTCGGACAGGGCGGCGATAATTTCCCAGTCCGCTTTGGCCTGTCCCGGCGCCTCCAAAGCCTTTCTGATCCGCTGCACCCGCCGTTCCGTATTGGTGAACGTTCCGTCCTTCTCGACGAAGCAGGCCGAAGGCAGAACAACATCGGCGTATTTTGCCGTTTCCGTCAAGAAGATGTCCTGAACAACCAGGATGTCCAGCTTCTGCAAAGCCTTTTCGACATGGGAGAGGTCGGGATCGGACAGCATGGGATTTTCGCCCATGATGTAAAGGCCCCGAATCTTTTTGGACAGAGCGCCATCCATGATTTCCATAATCGTCAAACCGATCTGATCGCTCAGTTTCGCGTTCCAGGCTTTTTCAAATTTATCCCGGATTTCATCGTTATTGACGGCCTGATAGGCGGGGTAAACATTGGGCAGGGCGCCCATGTCACAGGCTCCCTGAACGTTATTCTGTCCCCGGAGTGGATTAACACCGCCGCCCTCAATGCCGACATTGCCGCAAAGCATAGAGAGATTCGCCACGGATTTAACATTATCGGTCCCGCTGATATGCTGGGTAATACCCATAGCATAGAGGATAGAAGCGCTGTTCGCCTCGGCATACATCCGGGCGGCCTTTTTCAGATCCTCCGCCGGAATGCCTGATATTTTCTCCACATATTCCGGCGTGTACTTTTCAACGACTTTCTTTAACGCTGCGAAACCTTCCGTCCGTTTTTCAACATATTCCTCAGCGTAAAGATTCTCGGCGATAATGACATTCATCAGGCCATTCAAAACCGCCACATCGGTACCATGTCGCTGGCGGAGCCAGAGATCGGCGTATTTGACCAAATTGATCTCCCGCGGATCGATAACAATCAGCTTCGCGCCGTGCCGGCGAACGGCCCTTTTGACTTTCATGCCCACAATAGGATGATTTTCTGTTGTGTTTGTGCCTATCGCCAGGATCAGATCGGTATGCTCGACTTCATCAATGGAATTCGTCATAGCACCACTGCCGAATGCGGCGGCCAGACCGGCCACCGTGACGGAGTGTCAAAGCCGGGCACAGTGATCCACATTGTTGGTACCCACCGCAACCCTCATAAATTTCTGAAAGAGATAATTTTCTTCATTGGTGCAGCGGGCAGACGCCAATCCTGCCAATGCGTCGGCACCATGTTTCTTTTTAATATCTTGAAATTTTTTCGCGACGAATTTGAGGGCTTCATCCCATGAAGCTTCTTCGAGCTCTCCTTTTTTGTCTTTTCTAATGAGGGGGGTTTTCAGGCGGTCCGGGTGACTGACAAAATCCAAGCCGAATCGCCCCTTGACGCAAAGACTGCCCGCGTTCGGCTCGTTACTGTCTCGGTTGCCCGTCACCTTGATAATCTTTCCGTCATGAATGTTTAAATCAAGCTGGCAACCCACGCCGCAGTATGTGCAAGTTGTTTTGACTTTCCGGATTTCCCAGGGACGCCCCTTGAAACGCGCCTGCTTGAAGGTAATGGCACCCACGGGGCAGGCTTCAACGCATTCACCGCAGAAATAACACTGGGAATTGATATAGTCGGCATCAAACGCCGGGCCGACTTTAGCATGAGAGCCGCGTTGCGCAAAATCCAATATTTCGTTGACCTGTATTTCATTGCAGGCCCGGACACAACGGCCGCAGAGGATGCATTTGTTCAGGTCCCGCTGAATCATGCTGTTGTTTGTTTCCGGTTGATACCCCGGCGGCTCGATACGAAAACGGGGTTTTTCAATTTCCAACCAATAAACCAGGTTCTGCAGGTCACAATCGCCGTTCTTTTCGCAGGTCAGACAATCGTGATTTCCCGATGCCCACAGGAGCTCAACCACCAAACGCTGGGCGGCCCGGACCCTTGACGTATTTGTTTTAATGACCATGCCCGGATTAATGGGCGTGCAACAGGACGCAACGAGAGATCGGGCGCCTTCGACTTCCACAACACAGATGCGGCAGGCCCCCACGTTGGTTGTGCCTTCCATATAGCAGAGTGTCGGGATATAGACCCCCTGCTCTCTGGCGACCTCCAAAATGGTTTGCCCTGCAGCAGCTTCGACTTCTTTTCCATCAATGGTTAAGGGTATCTTTTTGTCCATGTTTCGCTCCTTAAACTGGATTAATTAGACTTTCATCTTGATAAGATTAAAGGTTTGGAAAGCTTCCCGATAAATTCCTTCGCAAGGTTTCTCTCAACCCATGGGACAAGCAAAAGCAACGTCAGACCGGTCCGTTGCTGATTTCCATTTCCTAAATTTAATTTCCTCGCACGGGAGAAAATGGAAATTCATAATACCGGATTGTAAAGCTTTCATAAAAAACCGATGAAGTATAGGAAAAGGTCATCTGATATGTCAAGAAAATTTGACGACACATGCTTTAGCCATGAATTATTTGGTAGGGACCTCGGCACAGATGAAGGGAGAAGACTGACAAGAAAGAAGGGCTTTTAACACTCGGTTTGCCCGAAATATATTCAAAGCGCGGTAAAAATCGTTAATAAAAGACGTCCGGGTGACATAACGTTAAATGTCATTAAATCATTTCAAGGATTATTTTTTCGGAGATAGAAGCCCAGATCCGGATCGATGGTACCCGGCGCTTCCTGGAATTGGCAGCCGACATAAAGACCCTGAACAGAACGCACCACCACCTTTTTCTTTATGATGGATCTGTCGGCGTTATCTAATTTTATCTCGACGCTGATGACCTCATTTAACCGAAGCAGGTGGGTCACAATCGTACCGGTTATGCCTTATGAATCAAATGATTTTTATACTCCGACAGGAGGTTTCTGGTATCGACAATCGGAATATTATACGATTTCAGATTTGTTTTTTTATACGCATCGTGCAGCGTTGCCACAAGAAATAAATCGTAATCACCGCTGATCGGAACGGATTTCCTTCCGGCATATTTCGAGAATTCCCTGGTATATTTGATCACCGGAACGAAGGGATCGTTGTAGGAAACAACGGCACCCAATTCCTCCAGTTTTTCAATGAGTCGGTAGGACGGCGACTCCCGATCGTCATCGACGTTTGCCTTATAGGCCAGCCCCAGGATTAACACGCGGGCCCCCCGCATTTGTTTGCCCCAGTCATTTAAGGCCTTCATGCATTTCATGACGACGAAATCGGGCATGGAGGTATTGATTTCTCCGGCCAGTTCGATGAATTTCGTATGAAACTCGTATTCCCGGGCTTTCCACGTCAGATAGAACGGATCAATGGGAATACAATGGCCGCCCAGGCCGGGGCCGGGATAAAAAGCTTGAAATCCGAAAGGTTTGGTTTTCGCGGCCTCAATGACCTCCCAGATGTTGATATCCATTTTATCAAAGAGGATCTTCAGTTCGTTGACCATGGCAATATTGACGGCCCGATAGATATTTTCCAGAAGCTTTGCGGATTCGGCCACGCGGGTTGAAGACACGGGAACCGTTTTATCACAGATATTCTTATACAGGGCATCGGCGGCGGCCAGACAATTTTCCGTGTATCCACCCACGATTTTAGGAATCGTATGAATGGTAAAATCTTTATTATTGGGGTCTTCTCTTTCCGGTGAGAACGCCAGATAGAAATCTTCGCCGGCTTTCTGTTTCTTCGTCTCCAGGATGGCCCGGACGTCCTGGTCCGTCGTTCCGGGATAGGTCGTCGATTCCAGAATGATGAGCTGGCCCCGGCGGAGGGTTTTCGCGATGGTCCGGGCCGTTTTAAAGACATATGTCATGTCCGGTTCGCGATACTTATTCAGAGGTGTGGGTACACAAATCAGGATGCAGTCGACCTTAGCCAGTTCGCTGAAATCAGCGGTCGCCGTAAATGACTCGGCATAGTCGCGATGAAATTCCGTCAAATCGATATGGCGGATATAACTCTTGCCCTCGTTCAGTAACTGCACCTTCTCCTTGGAGATATCGAAGCCCGTCACCTTAAACCCGGCCTTACAAAACGCAATAACCAGTGGCAGGCCGACATAGCCCATTCCAATGACGCCGATCCGGGCTTTTTTTGACTTTATTTTCTGGACCAGGGGCAAGTCCTTCACGGGTCGTTTGACCGCTGTTTTCTTTTTCGATTTTTTCTGATCCGCATCCACCTTCATTACCGACCTCCGAAATCTATTTTCTTACATTGTTGACTGTCCGGTTTTCTGACCCGCTATTCTTGAAACATCAAAACCCACCAATATTTTGCAATTTCCATTCCTGTTTGAAATCAAAACGACCCATAACAGCTCCGAAGAAAAAGACTGTGAATAAGGATCATACCGGATCAAACGAAAGAACGGCCAGACAACAATGCCGGCAGATACGAAGAATAAATTTCTACTTTTCGCGTCAAATTACCGGCATTCACCGCCCGTAACAATGATATTCGTTTACGGCTCCCTACTCTCGACCATCTCCCGGTAATTGATGTGATAGATATCGGCCAGGGTCATAAACGCCGTCACGACCAGAGGACCGTAGATAATTCCCAAAATACCGAATAACTTGAGGCCGCCGATAATAGCGAAAAAAACCAGCAGGGGATGCATCTTGGCCCTCTCTCCCACCAGTTTGGGTTTAAAGATGTATTCGATGATCACCATGACAATCAAATAAAAAATTAGAAAGGAAACGCCCGCAATGATTTTACCCGTAAGCAGTAAATAAACGGCGGCCGGTACGATCACCAACCCGATACCCAGGATGGGAATAAAGGCCAGGATTCCCATGACAACGCCCCACAGAAAGGCCGAGGGAAGACCGAAAACACAAAACAGCAAACCACCGAGGACACCCTGAATAATACCGGCCAGGCCATTGCCGATCAATATGGCGCTGGCCATTTCCTTAAATTTTCGGATCAGCATGCGTTCCTGGTCCGTCGGCAGGGGAGACAGGTTCAGAATATAGATCAGCAGACGCTCGCCATCCAAAAGAAGAAAGAAGACAACTAAAACCATCAGAAAAAAATTGACGACGAAGGTCATGGTATTGGATGCGACATACAAAAATTGCTCATAGAGAAACAGGCCGACGACGCGACCGATTTCGGTCACGGTTTTTCTGATCTCATCACCGGTAAGGGCATAATTAAAATTGGCCAGAACGGCATTGGCCCGATCAAGTATGTTGCTTTCGTGAAGAAACGCATTAACTTTTTCATTGATCACAGCGCCCTTGGCCATTTCGTAAAGCCCAAATGCCTGCTGCGCCAAAGAACCGACAAATAAAACAATTGGAACAAACAGAATCAGAAAAATGAGAAGGCAGGTGACCAATGCGGCCAGGGAAGACCTTATCCGAAGAAATTTCTCAATCTTTCGATGGACGGGGTAGATGATCCCACTGATGACCGTCCCCAAAATAATGATCGGGAAAAAAGGCAACAGCAGCCATCCCAGACCGATGAGTGCCACAAGAAAGCAGGCCAGGAAAAACCATAGGATACGATCCCGGGAATTTTCACTATGCATCGCGCCTCCAAACGAACAGCCCTGCCATCACCGGCAGGAAAGATTATCAGCCCTCTAACGTGATTCAAAAGGGTCTTCGTTCGGCTCCTAAGCCCGAACGAAAAGACCTATGCGAGAATCTCTTTCGAGGACTTGAGTATAGAAATTCGGGTACAGGGAGTCAAGATATTTCAATGGATTTGTCATAGACAAGGGCCGTTTTAAAGTGTAACCTTGATGCTCAGTTTCGGATCGTTCCCCGTCGGGATAAATATTTCGAAGACCCGAGGATCGCTCATGACGAAAGAAGACGTTATCCGGACTCTGGAAGACATCGCCGTATTGCTGGAGCTGTCGGGAGAAAACCCCTTCAAATCCCGCGCCTATCAGACCGCCGCCCGCAACCTGGAAAAATTCGATCTGGATTTCAGCGATTGGATGTCGCAGGGAAAAATCTTTGAGATCGACGGCATCGGCGAGGCCATCGGTAAGAAGATCACGGAGTTTTGGGAAACAGGCCAGCTGGATTACTACGACAAACTGCGGGCCTCGATTCCGCCGGGCCATCTGGACATGCTGAAAATCGGCGGATTAGGCCCCAAGAAAATTCACACCCTATATCAGGAACTCGGAATTGCCACCGTCGGCGAACTGGAGTATGCCTGCCACGAAAACCGCCTCGCCGCCCTGAAAGGCTTTGGGAAGAAAACCCAGGAGAATATTCTGGCCGGCATTGAACGGCTCAAGCACTACCAGGCCCGACGGCTTTCTGATGAAGCCGCCGATGAAGCCCAAATCCTTTTGGAAATCCTTCAAAAATCCCAAGACGTCACCCAGGTTACAATCGCCGGCTCCCTGCGGCGTGGCAATGAAACGGTCAAGGATATCGATCTGTTGGCAAGCTCTCCCCGGCCGGAAGACCTTGCCCGGGCCTTTGCCGGTCAGGATCGGGTTGACGCCGTTTCCGCCCTCGGTGCGACCAAAGTCAGTGTGGTCTTGAAATCCGGCATCAACTGTGATTTGCGTATCGTCTCGGCGGCTGAATTTCCCTATGCCCTGCATCATTTTACCGGCAGCCGGGAACACAATACGGCCATGCGGAGCCGGGCGAAGGACCGGGGTCTGAAAATGAACGAATACGGCCTTTTCAAGGGTGAAGCGAACGTGGTCTGCCGGACCGAGGACCAAATCTTTGCCGCCTTGGGGCTTTCATTTATCCCGCCGGAGCTGCGTGAAAACATGGGCGAGATTGAAGCCGCCGAAAAAGGCGACCTGCCCCGTTTGGTCGAAGAAGCGGATATTCGCGGACTCTTCCATATCCACACCAATGCCAGCGACGGTCAGGATCCATTGGAACGTCTGATTCTCTCCGCCCGGGCATTGGGCATGCAATACATCGGTATCAGCGATCACAGCCGTTCAGCCTACTACGCCGGGGGTCTCAAAATCGAGGCCATCGAAAAACAGCACACCCTGGTCGACGACCTCAATAAAAAGCATGCCCCTTTCCATGTTTTCAAAGGAATTGAGTCCGATATTCTGCCCGACGGAAGTCTGGATTACGATGAAGAAACATTGGCAAAATTCGATTTTGTTATTGCGGCCATTCACTCGCAGTTCAATATGTCGGCGGAGGAAATGACCGCCCGCATCGTCAAGGCCCTGCAGAATCCCTTCACCACCATGCTGGCCCATCCGACGGGCCGGTTGCTCTTATCCCGCGAGCCCTATGCCGTTCATATCATGGACGTCCTTGACGCAGCGGCACGATTCGGCAAGGTCCTGGAGTTGAACGCCAATCCCCACCGACTCGATCTGGACTGGCGCCACTGCATTATCGCCAAAAAGAGAAACGTGAAAATCGCCGTCAATCCCGACGCCCATCAGACGGCGGGATTAAGCCACTTCCGCCTGGGTATCAAGATCGCCCGGAAAGGCTGGCTGGAAAAAGACGATTGCCTCAATTGTCTGAGCTTGAAGGATATGAAGGCGTATCTCCGGCGGGAAGCTTAATTCGCCGGATCTATAGCCGCATAAAGGTCGTATTCATCGCAGCCTGTAATCCGGCATTCAACGAAATCACCGGGCACCAGGTTGCTTCCCTTAAGATAGGTCACGCCGTCGATGTCGGGCGCCTGTCTCGCCAATCGTCCGACATAGGGGTATTCGGCAACGGCGCTTGTCCCTTCCACAAGAACCTTTGCATCAGTCCCGAGGAGCGAGCGGTTGATCTCCCAGGAAATCACCGCCTGCTCTTCCATGATGGCATTACGCCGGGCGTCTTTGACCCTGTCCGACACCTGGCGGGGCAGACCGGCGGCAGCCGTGCCCTCTTCCCGGGAATATTTGAAGGCCCCCAGGTGATCGAATCTTGCCTCCCGGATAAAAGAAAGCAGCCGCTGGGATTTAGCCGGCGTTTCACCGGGAAATCCGACAATCACGGAGGTCCTCAAAGCGACCTGAGGAATGATCGCTCGGGCATTCGCCATGACCTTCCGGATCAGCGCGCTGTCCCCACGGCGGTTCATGGCCTGCAGAATCGCATTATCAATGTGCTGAACGGGGATATCGATGTATTTGCAGATTTTGTCTTCACCGGCAATGATTTCCAAAAGCTCTCTGGAAAGACCCGTCGGATAGGCATACAGGAGCCTGATCCATTCAATGCCATCGACGGCGACCAGTTGCTTTAAGAGGACGCTCAAGGTGGGTTTTCCCTTTAAGGTCTTACCATAGGCCGTCGTGTCCTGGGCCGTCAGGATCAGTTCCTTGACGCCTCTTGCGGCCAGGTTTTGCGCTTCTTTCAGGATGTCCTCGACGGGTCTGCTTCTGGCTCTGCCGCGGAGATCGGGGATAACGCAATAGGCACAACGGTTGGAGCAGCCTTCGGCGATTTTCAGATAGGCGCGGTAGAAAGGCGTGGACAACAGCCTCGGATGGCCGGCATCCATAAGAAACCGGGGCTTGTGAATAACGGACCGATTCCGGGAAGCTTCCCTTTGAAACAGGTGGTCGACATATCGGGTGATCTCAGGAACTTCATGGGTTCCCAAAAACAGATCGACTTCGGGCAGCGCATCGCTCAGGCTTTTTCCATAGCGCTGGGGAAGACATCCGGTGACGACGAGTTTGACCGCCGCCCGCTCTTTTTTCAGCTGAGCCAGCCGCAGGATTTCGTCAATGGACTCCTCCTTGGCCGGCAGAATGAATGCGCAGGTATTGATCAGAATCACATCAGCGTCATGGGCCTGGGAAACAATTCGATAGTTGTTTTCAGACAGGATTGCGGCCATCACCTCCGAATCGATGAGATTCTTCGGACAGCCAAGGCTCACGATATGGATGTTTCTTTGCTTCAATGGGGCATCTTTCTGGCCAGAACTTTTCGCGGTTTAACACCGTCCGACGGCCCGACGACGCCGTCCGCTTCCATCCGTTCGATAATGCGCGCCGCCCGGTTATAGCCGATCTTCATATAGCGCTGGACGAGGGAAATGGAGGCCTGACCGAGGTCCGTCACGAGTTCGACGGCTTCGTCGTATTTCTCGTCGTAATCGCCCGCTCCTTTTTCACTATCCGCCGCTTCAGGCTCAAACGATTCGAGAGACTGATCATAAGCCGGCTTTCCCTGTTTCCTCAGAAAGCCCGCTATCTTCTCGATTTCTTTTTCCGTAACGTAGGCGCCGTGGATACGGGTCAGCTTCGATGCCCCGGGCGGGATAAAGAGCATATCGCCGGCCCCCAAAAGCTTCTCCGCCCCCAGTTGATCGAGGATTGTCCGGGAATCCACCTTGGAGGACACCTGAAACGAGATGCGCGTCGGGAAATTGGCCTTGATGACGCCGGTAATGACGTCCACGGACGGTCGTTGGGTCGCCAGAATTAAATGAATGCCCGCCGCCCTCGCCATCTGGGCGATGCGGGCCAGCGACTCCTCCACATGGCGCTGGGCCACCATCATCAGGTCCGCCAGCTCATCGATGACGATGACGATGTAGGGCAGCTTGGCGGGAAACTCCAACTCCGTCTTGGAAGAGTCCCCATCATTCCCGGCCCTCGCGGCGGCTTCGGCCAGGGCCTCATTGACCTCAACCCCGTTTCCGTCAACACCGTTCGTTTCTTTCGGTTTTTCTTCTGCCGGGGGTTTGCCTTTGGCGGAAAGATTTTTCGCCATCAGCCTGTTGTAGGCCTCGATACTTTTCACACCTGTCCGGCTGATGATTTCATAGCGCCGCTCCATCTCCTCAACGGCCCACTTGAGGACCTGTGCGGCCTTCTTCGGATCGAAAACGACCGGGTGGAGCAGGTGCGGGATGCCCTCATAGGCCGAAAGCTCCAACCGCTTGGGATCGATGAGGAGAAACTTCACCTCGTCTGGCGGCTGTTTGAACAGGATACTGCAAATCATGGCATTGAGGCCGACGCTCTTTCCGGAACCGGTGGTGCCTGCGATCAGGAGATGGGGCATCCGGATCAGATCGGTAATGACGGGTGTACCGACAATATCTTCGCCCAGAGCGATCGGCAGCGTGATCGGGGATTGCAGGAAGGCTTCGTTATCCAAAACGCTTCTCAGATGCACGGGCTCCCGTTCATGGTTGGGTATTTCGATGCCGATGGCCGCCTTCCCGGGAATGGGGGCAATGATCCGAATGCTGGGCGCCTTCAGAGCCAGGGCCAGATCATCGGACAGATTGGTGATCTTATTGATTTTAACACCCGGCGCCGGCTCCAGTTCATACATGGTAATGACCGGTCCGGGTCTGACTTCCACGACCTTCCCTTCCACGCCAAAATCGGACAGTTTCTTTTCCAGAATCCGGGAATTGGCGATCAGGCTTTCCCGCTTGATGCGCGTGTCCCGCCTGTCCACCTGATCGAGGAGCGAAAGGGACGGCAGCGTGAAAGGGCTGTCGTCCGAAAAGAAATCGAAATGGGTTTGTTTGGGCGCCGCCGTTTTCTTTGGCCGGGCTTTTTCCGGCAAAGTCGGCGCCTCATCAATAACCGGTACGGACTTTTCCCTGACCGTGAAAATACGCCCCGTTATTTTACTGAATAACGAGCTGATTTTCGCCAAGATGAAGCCTGAGATGATCCCGCCCCTGCCGGCCGCGGCGGTCATTTTCCTGCCGACGGTCACCAGGGACAGATCGATGAGGACCATCAGAGAAAGGAGCAGAATCACGATCAAAAGCAGACAGGTTCCCGTCCGATTCAAGTAAATGTCCAGAAAACCGGACAAGACCGATCCCAGATAACCACCGGTGGGAAGCCTGATTCCGTAAAGCGGCAAATCTCTGAAGCTGACGGCCAGCAGACCCGATGTCGAAACCATGAGGCCAACCAAGCCGGTCAGGCCGATGAGCCCGCTTTCAAACACCTGATCGGCAAAATATTTGTAAGCGGCGACAAAAAGGACGATGGGCAGCCAAAAGGCGCTCAAGCCGATCAACCGGATCAGAGAATCGGCCGTATAGGAACCGATGGAGCCGACCAGGTTGAGAATCTCTTGGTCGTCCGGTGTGAAATGGGTGAAAGACGGGTCATTCGGATGATAGGATAAAAGGCATAGCGTCAGGAAGATGCCCAGGGCGAAGCATATTAGCGCGATGATTTCTCTACGTTTATCCATAAGCAATATTTTGCGTGTCACCCCCACAATACAAGGTATCCAACAAATTTGCGGAATTATATCAGGAAATTTAGAAAAGAAAAGGGCTTTTTAAGGTTCAAGGCTACAACGCCAAGATTTCAGGTCTCCACCTTATTCCTTGTACCTTGCACCTTGAACCTTCTTCCCGCCCTTTTATCGCAGTCCGGCAATCGATTGAAGGACATAGATGAGATCCCCCAATCCAATGCGGTTGTCACCATCCACATCGCCGCAATTCGTGGCACAGGAGCCGGTCGCGTTTTTCTTCGCGATCGCCTGGAGGGTAGCAATGGCATCGGAAAGATCGATGTTGGTATCCTCATTCATGTCGCCGGGGGTCCCTTTGATCATTGTCAAGGTATCGGGCGACAGGGGCGCATTTTCGACATTTCCCACCTGGTCCGTCGCCACACTGTAAAAGCGGTAAACATGACCGCATGATCCGGTAAATTCGACCGATGTATTCGCCGTCGATTGCCAGAACCGGTAGGGGGCGCCGTTGTCGGAAACGTAAATGCTGTAAGCCGAAATCCCGGACCCGCCGTCATCGCCGCCGGTCAAGTTGATCGTAACGGTCCGGCCCGTTGTCTGGGAAGGCAAACTCAGCACCTGACTGACAGGCGATTCAATATCGATGGTGTTTGTCGTCAACGGATATAACTCATCCGTCCAGATCGGATCATTCACATCGAACACGATGGCCGCTTTATTTTGAATCACCGTCCCTGACGGCAGGTTCGCCTTGGGCCGGATGCGGAAGGAAACATATCCCTCCCCCCGGTGTTCCGAGTCATTGGGCGGCAAGAATCCCGCCAGCGGATCGTCGGGCAGTTCACCCGTCACGGCATCCACGGATTCAATGACCCAATGCGCCCGCCCCGTCGCTTCGTCGAACTGGGCCGTAATCCTTACCGGATTTGAATCCGTAACCACGGCAATGCCCTCTTTCGTAAAGGACTGAAGACCCGGCGGCACCTCGACTTCCACCTTGTTAAATCCGATGGACGCCAGTTCGAACGTTGAGTAATCGAGCTTTTCGTCCAGATCATCCGTGACGGTCACCTGATAGGCCGCGGCGCTGGCCGTGGCCATATTCTCAAACATGATGACATACTGGATGGTAGCGTCCCCGGTAATGTATCCTTCCGGTCCCACACCGACGGTGTATTTCACATTGGGATCGACGGACCCGACGCCCCGGACCCCGGGGGGTCGATTCAAAATCTGCATCCCCGCCGGCTGGGGCGGAGGCTCAAATGTCAGGGTGCGACTGTGCTCCTTCAGACACTGATCCGCCTTTTTCACCAGTTCATTGAGGTTTTGATTGTGCTTTTTCAGGGCCTCCTGATAGCCGTTGTAGAGGGACCACCATTGCCCGATGGCACTCAGGACGCCCTTCTGTTCATTCGTGAATTTTGTACTCTGGTTATCGTACCACTTGATGAAGTCTTTAACGATACTGTAGGCCTTGAGGGTCTTTTTGAAGAAATGATTTTTAAAAAGGCCCTTCCCCTTAAAATCCGGAAATTTTTCACTAATCATCCGTTCAATCACATGAATGCTGGATGAGGTCATCCAGCTTTTCAAGCTTTTCATGGAACTCTCGGCGCCCCGCCAATCGCCCCGCATGATACGCTCATAACACTCACGGACGGCGATGTTAAGGGGCCCGACGACCAGTTGTTTGATATCCTTAATGGCCTGCGCCGCGACATTCGGATCAATTCCCTGTTCGACCCAGGATTGAGGCACCTGAAGCCATTGCTGTTCACCACCGGGAATAAATTTTTGCAGAGAGATGAGCAGCATGGAGGCATCGAGGCCGATTTTCAGGCCTTCGGCCATGACGATGGCCGCTTCGTTGGCCCCCACGGAGTTCAAATACTGATGCTGATGGAGCAACTGAAGATAGGTCTGATCGATCAAGGCGCTTGACGCCACGCAATCCTCATAGGCTTTATGGACATAGCCACCCGTGAAAGAACAGGACCTGTTCGGATAAGGCGGTACCTGCTTGAAAAAAGCCGAATATATGGCATCCTGATGTCGTCGGAATTGTTCATTATCGTAAGGCATGCGCTGGGGAATTTCGTCTATCATGGGCATGCCGTCCAGCATCCATTCGTAGGTATCAAAAAGCAGAAGCGTTTCAACACGGTAATACAAATCGCCGACAACGGCACCGGCACCGCGATAACCGGCGCGGAAGACATTGCCCACCGTCTGCAAAAAGGAGTTACCGGAGCTCTGGGGAAGCCCTGTCTGCGGTTTCGATTGAATACTTCGGGACGCCATAATTTCGCTGTCCCCCGTATAGATATCCGGAAAAGCCACCGGCCCGGACAGAACAACGGCATCAAGACTCTGATCACCGGTTATCGTCAAAACCTGCGTTTGGGGGATGACTCCGTCACCGGTAAAGGAAAGGACATATTCACCCGCCCCCAGAGGGCCGATCCGGTAAGTGCCATCGCTGGCGCTTATCGTTTCAAAAAGTGTAACACCATCCGCGGCCACCTCGATTGAAACCCCTGTAACCGGCTGTTGATTGCCGTCTTCCAGCACGCCGTCCACCATATAACCATTATCCGACAACGTCGCGTTCAACGTGTGGGGTTCCGTACTACCGATGCTGAGATTCCGGACGACATAAGGCTGATGGTCGCCGTCGGTAATCCAGACATCGAAACTTGTCTGCGGTAGGGAAGCGCTGCTGTAGGTCCCGTCTTCCCCGGTTGCCGTGATAAACTGCGTTCCGACCTCCGTGTCGTTGATCATGATCATCGCGTTCGAAACGGGATCCCCCGCCCCGTCCGTAACTTTGCCCTGCATGGACCGGCCGGAAGCCAGGTCCACGGCCTGCTGCGTCAAGGTTCCCGAAACGGAGACGGTCACCTTTTGCGGGGCCAGCCCGTCACCTAAAACACGGACCTCGTAACTGCCCGGTTGGAGGCTGGACAAAGCGACCTGACCCGTCTCATCGGTAAACAGCCAGATATCCTTTTCGGAACCCGGCCAGGGATCCGCCGGAGAAACAATGACAGCCGCCCCATCAACCTGAGAAAGACCCTGGGCCGTTGCGCTCACGGAAACTTCCAGAGCAGAACCGCCGCCGATGAGATCTTGTCCCGCCAAGATGTCACCCAGGGTGACAGCCACATCGTTCAGCCTGACAAAGCCCACCTCGGGACTCCGGACCGCCACATCATAAGTTCCTCCCTGCAGGATCCAGAAGCGGTAATTTCCTGCTTCATCCGTATAGGCCGTCTCCACGACCTGTTCATTGAAAACCAGATGAACCTCGGCCCCTTCGACAGGATCAACACCGCCCGCCTTGAAGACCTGTCCTTGAAGTTCGGCAAAATCGACATTCAGTGTCGTTTCAATATCTTTATTGGCATGGTCGATGACATGGGACTGAATCTCCGGCCTGAATCCCGTATAAACGCCTGCCGCCACACCATAGGTCCCCTCCCGGAGGCCCAGAAAACCGAAGTATCCGTCCTCATCGGTGACCACCAGTGCCGAGGGTTTGTATATTTCCGACAACTCATCTTTTTTCCAGTAGAATGACACGGGGAAGTCATATAAGGGATCGCCGTCGACCGTAACCACACGCCCGCGGATGGAGCCGCTTTTATCGAGGGCCGCGGCCATGTCGACGGTTTGTCCCGCCATCACCGTAACAGGCAGATAGGCCGTCAGATAATCGTCTGCCGAAACGGTAACGGTATAGTCACCCGCCGCCAGACCGCTGAGCACTATTTCGCCCTGGGCATCGCTGAAAACCAATTCATAATCCACACCGGGCGCGTTCGTCACCGCGCGGGCGCCTTCAAGCGACTGCTGGTTGGCGGCATCCGTAACGGACAGGCGGATGCTGCCGGCCGCCGCCAGAGTCAGATCGATGCCGCTGACGCCTTCCGTGGTAACCTGGACCGCTGTTCGCTCAACCGCTCCATAACCCGATGCCGTGGCGGTCAAATCGTACGTTCCGGCCTCCAGGCCGTCGATGCGGTATTGGCCGTCCTCATCCGTTGTCGCCGTCTTCTGAATTTCCTGATCGGTTTTCACCACCCCAACCCGGGCGTCCGCAAGGGGACCGCCGCCCGGCGCAAGCACCCGCCCTTCGATGAAGGCGCCGCTCTGCAAAACCAGGCTGAAACCCGTCACTTCCCCTTCCGTCAGGCTGACGGTTTGTGAACCCGATGGGACTAAATCATCGGAAACGACGCTCAATGTCCCCGTGCCGGACGTGAGGCCCGTTATGCTAAAACGGCCTTCGGAATCGCTGACGGCCGTATACAGCACCCCCGTATCCTCTTGACGGAGGGTTACGACGGCGCCCTCCGCGGGCGCCCCCGCCCCGCCGCCGGTAATCATACCGCTGACGGTCGCACCGTCCGAAACGGAAACATCAAGAGATTCAGCAAGACCCGTTTCGGGGATATAGACAAGACTCCAGGGCGTGGGGATATAGCCTGCAACGGTGAGACGATACGTCCCCGCTGCCAGCGACCGGAAGAGAAAACGTCCGTTGTACCAGCTCGCGGTCGTTGCCGTCTCATCCGTATCGATGTTCTGCATCCGGATGAGGACTTGATCGAGCGGTTCGCCCGTGACGGCGTGTGTCACCGTGCCGGCGACACTGACACCGTCGACCTCCGTCAATTCCCGCTGTATGAGGTAATCCAAAATATCCAGGACCCCGTACAATTCCAGATCGTAGCCGCGCGCTTCATCGGCCCCCTGGGCCAGAGCGGCGATATATTCACCGTAGGTCGGTCCAACTTGAGTTTCCAGGGCATTCCAGGCCTCATCCCACACCGCGTCCGCCGACGGGGGACGGACCGCCGTTTTAAGACCCTCCCAATCCAGCAGTTCCGCCAATCCCCCCTCTTTGGCCAATAGCTTATAGGACGCGTTGGCCACACGGGAAACGGTCCGGAAAGTCAGGGTATAGGTTTTTCCCGGCGGAAGGACCCCGGCGCTCAGACCGTCCGTCGGAATGCCGATGAGTTGTAAATACTCACGTTCCAGAGGTTCCTCACTGCAACTGGGACATTCGCCTTCAAGCCAGACCGGATTATCGCCGGTTCCCTGAATCACCAGAAGGGGCACCAGAATATTGGCATCGCCCACGTTGGCATATTCCACGATGCCGTCAAAGGGCCGACCGACCCGCACCGTTTCCGGCAGGATCAGGCGGGCCTTCAGGATACCGCCGGTTCCCTGAACGACCGTCAGGCCGGACGAAAGCGTCTTGTCTGTTTCATCCTGCGTGATGATCATATCATAAACACCTTCCGGACGCCCCGTCAGATTAAACGTTGCCAGGGCGGACAGGGAGTTCTGAACCGTCACACGCTCCGCGTAGACGATCGTCGAGCCGTTCTCCGACCGGAGACGGGCCTTCAAACCCGGCTCCAGAAGGGCACCGGTCAGGGTCAGGGTCACCCGCCCCGTATTGCCCGCCCGAGCGGGGCTCACCGCCTCAATGCCGAACTGGGGGGTCTGGGCCTCGATGGTATAGGCGTAGTTTCCCCCCGGCAGGCTTTCGGGAAGGTACAACAGATAAACCGTTCGCGCCTGGCCGGGCGCGGGCAGGGCCAGACGAACGTCGGGCCCGATAGTCGACGGACTGCGCAGATCAAAATCAGCCGTTGTCGGCATCGTGCCGAATCCGGCGTAGATCCGCGATTTTCCCTCAGTGCTGTCCAGATTCAGGTCAACAACAAGTTCTTCACCGGCCGCCTGACTGCACTTAAGCCAATCCGGCGTCTGAATACCGACAAATGCACCGGAAGTCGGCGTATCGTTTATCAATTCCCTGATGTGCATCTGGACGATATAAGAAGGACTGGCCATGTTGTTTCGCCAATTAATCCCCTCGAATACCTCTCCCTGGGCATTGGCCTTGACCCGCCATCGCCAGGGGCCTTCCGTGCCACCGGGCACCCGGACGGCGGCTTTAAAAATGGCCGATTGCCCCGGCCCCAGCGGACCGTTGGACAAAACCTCATCAAGGATGATTTCCGCAACCCCGCGGCTCGGCGCGTCGGCCAAGAGGGAGATCCTGTCGTGCCAGGACCCCAGGACCCATCCCGTTCCGATATTTCTGATCTGCCAGGAAACGGTGGCATTATCGCCCGCCGTCACCTCCAACGGACCCGATACCCAGTCCACGACCAGGTCCAGGTCGGACTCAGCCGACTCGACAAATTCAAAGGCCCCCATATCGGCATAGACGCCTTCGGGATATTCAACACCCGTATTGGGCGTGCGCGGATCATCGTAGCGCGGGGCGCCCATGAAGTCCTCATCCGGCGCCAACTTGCCGTCCGCTGCGTCGATACAGGGGGAAAGATATTTCAGCCGGAAATTGCCCGTCGCGGGATTCTTGTAGGTCGGATCGACGGAGATGTTCCCGTCGGTACCCGTCCGGTCGGCCGTACCGGAATAGTTTCCATCCGTCGCATCAGCATTGTAAATATTGGAATAACGAATCGTCAAGAGGTCCGACCCGTAATCGCGCAGTATCCCCGCCCGGTAACTGTTGGTCACGATGGTATTGGCGACGTTCAGCGTGCCGCCATGAATCAATAGACCGATCCGGTTATCGTCCACGGTGGTATTGACGACATGGACCACACCGCCCGGATGGGCACAGACGGCCCGGTCGGTTCCGGAGAAAACGCTGTTGAGGATGGTTACCGTTCCCCCCCAGGCCAAAACGCCGTCAAAGAAGGCATCCCGGATGAGACAGTTGGACACCGTCACGTCGGCGCTTCCCTTTGTCCGAATAGCGCCGGCGCCTATTCCCGAGTCCCACACACCGCTGACGGTCCCTCCGGCATAAAGGATGTGGGCGTGCCGGATATCGGCCTGCGCCCCGTCCATATTGAGCCACTTCCAATCCCCGGCTTGCGGCGCCGTTCGATCTCCATCGCCGTTGGTATCGCCACCCACGGAATCATCCACGATGGAGGTCAAGGTCACCGGCTTGGCCGGCGTCCCCTGTATTTCTAATTTTCCCCCCGCCTGGACATCAATGCCGAGCTTATCATTGAATTTGACGACCGCCCCCGGATCGATCCGCAGGGTGATCCCTGATGGAACAATCACGTGACCCGTCACATGGTGCATGAAATCTCCCGTCCATGTTTCATCGGCACTCAGGGACCCCGCATGCTGATTTTCTCCGTAACGGATGTCCACAAATTCGTTAGTGATAAGTTGCCCCGTACCCCGGACGCTGAATCCCGCCCAGTCTCCGGGCTGGGGTATGGAACCTGAGCCGTCCTGGTTGGTGTCGCCGCCAACGGCGTCGTCGGCCAGAGATGTCAGATAGATCTTTTGCGCCGCCGTCCCCTCGGCTTCAAGGATGCCGTCTTCCTCAACAATAAAGCGGCTCCCCCTCGTAAACTTAACAATAGTTTCGGGCAATATAACCAACGTTACGCCGGCGGCGATGCTCACGTCATCCTCAACGACATGGACTTTTTCCGCCGTCCAGGTCTCATTGGCCGTAATTTCACCGCTGTGCCATATTGCCGTGTTATTGATCACGACGCTTTGATTTGCCTCTCCGATCACCTGACCGGCATCGTCTTTAAAGGTGGCTTGAAGAATGTAGACACCATCGTCCAGAGACATTGTATTCCATGAGACCGTCCCAGTCACTGTTGCATCGGTGGCAATCGCATATTCCCGGTTCATGCCCAAAGCGGCGATATCAACCGAAACGGCGGCGGACGAATCAAGGCCCAGGGCTGTCCAGGTCAGGTCCGCGCTGCCGTGCAAAAACGCCTGTTCCAGACTTACCCAGCAGAATGCCGGCTCCGTCGGGATCAGGACCGTTCCATCCTGTCCCGTTCCAGCCCCGCCGGTGCCGCCCTTGGCTGTAATATTCGCTTCAGGCAAACTTAAGGTCTCACGAACGTATAAAGCAATCCGGCCGCCGCCGCCGCTGCCGCCGCTGCCGTAACCCGCACCGCCGTTTGCTGAAATCAAGCCGTTTCCGCTGAGGGTCTTTCCACTTATGGTGATGCTGCCGCCGCTGCCGGCCGTATCACCATTATAGAAACCGTTCCCGCCGTTCGCCTTGACGGTCCCCTCGACCGTGATCTGGTCGACAAACAGATGCAGGATGCCGCCGCCGGCGCCACCCGCTTGCCAATAGGTTCCGCCGCCGGAACCCGGCTGATGCGGATAGAAATCCTCGCCATAAGTCTGATTCGCCTCCGGACCGAAGCCGCGACCGCCATAGCTGCCGCCTGCCACGCCCGACGCGCCTCCGGCAGTTGTGTTGCCTTCCGTTCGGCCGACGAGATAACCCTTACCGGTCACGTCAATGCTTGAGTCCGCATCACATAAAAGCGTGTCCGCACTGATCACAAGATCAAACAACTCCGCTGCCGTCGTCGAGCGATGGGTCATTACGCCTTTCGACTCGATGACCACCTCGGTGGCCTCGATGATCAAACCCGCATGCTCC
>JAFGLN010000038.1 GCA_016928025.1 Deltaproteobacteria bacterium | reverse complement strand
GTTCGACATCCCGGGAAATGTCAAGACCGCCGACATGCCCGGCTACGGCATCTATGAGCTGCCGGAGCGGACGCAATATCCCCGGTCCATGCTGCTGGCCGAATTATTCAAGATCAAAGGCGGGCTCATTCACCATATCGAAGCCATCTTAACGAGCGTCCCTCTGGGGACCACACCCGGCTGGCCTTGATCACGGTTTGTTCACGATAGTTATACATCCGCTTAGAAAACCGACTTTTTAACGACATTATTCGCAAAGCCAGTATCAACTTGACATCAAACGGCTTTATTCCTATACTGCAACCCTGAAAAGGAAGACCTTTGACTATCTAGTTTCAAGAAACGATGATGAAGGAAAACCTTCATCATTTCGAATGAATAAGATTTTTCCCTCCGGTCGAAATGAAGAAACGGGTTTTTCGTTCAAGGTCTCAGAGGGGCAATTCATCATTTCATATTTCATCGGAAATTCTTTCAATGACAAGGGGGCGAGTTATGAAAGCATATAAACCCGGATACATCATTCTTATAACTCTCCTGCTTCTGGGCACAGGATACAATGCCTTCGGCCTGGAGCTGCTGACGAAAACAAATTACGTATCAACCAATTACGGGAACCAGATTTCTTTACAATATACTTATTACCTTGATGCGGCGGGCAATGAGGTTCTGCACGGGCAGCGTACGCAGTATTATCTCCAGACCAGTATTTACACGATGCATCAGGTTTCATTAATCGAACGATACAGCCACGGGAAAAAGCACGGTCTGGAAGAAGCCTGGTACCAGGGTACTTACCAATACACCATTCAGAAGCACTGGGAAAAGGAATATCAGAACGGCGAACTGCACGGCGTGAGCAAGGAGTGGTATCGGGATACGGGGTATATGCAATCCTACGCCACCTATAGCTATGGAAAACTTCATGGTCCTTACCGGCTCTATGACAATACTCGAGGGGACAAACTCCTTGAGGCCAATTATCAGAACGGCCTGTTGCATGGTTATTACATGAAATGGATTATGAAAAGCTCCAGCGGATATACGCAGCAATACAAGTACGAAGAGGGATATTACGCCTACGGGAAAAAAGATGGTCTCTGGAAAACCTGGTGCACCGACAATGCCTATTCATATAACTGGTACAACCAACGCAATGAGGGGAATTACGGCAACAATATTCAGTGCGGCACCTGGAAAAATTTTAACTGCAACAATTGGCTGACCGCACCTACTTATTCAACCTACGCCGCCTGTCAGGGCGCAACCCCCCCCGGCGTCGATCCCTACGATCCGGGTAATCCAAGTCAATTTGAAATCCGCGGCCACGTCACGGATAGTCAGACCAACGTGCCTCTGGTGGGCGTTCTGGTGCAGGCCGGCACAACAGATGCCACGTCCAATGCCGAAGGATTTTACCGCCTGGTGCTGGACAGCAGCGGAACCTACAGCCTGAATGCCGTCAAACAGCCTGACTATTATGATTTCACCCGGACTGTCAACCTGACGGACACCCAATACCTGAATGTCGACATTGCCATGAAGCCCGTCGAGACGGGGGGCAAACCGGTCATTACAAATGTGGATCCCCGGGGCGGCGAGTTTTTCATTGAAGGTATCAGCGCAAACAACGAATATGTCGTCAATGTGAACTGGAATTACGGCAATCCCGGCAAGGTCAAATTCGAGGTTAACGGCACCCCCTACGAGCAGACCGCGACGACGGACGGGGCCAGTTACACCTTTGATATGGGAACGCAGTTCAAAGGCAGCCTGAGCCCGACGGGCAATACGTTGAAAATTACCGCCATCAACGAAGCGGGCATCGAATCCCGGCCGGAAACGCTCAATCCCATCGTCATTCCCCTGCCCAGCTGGTCGCTGAAGATGGGGGATTTCGAGATCAAGCAGGACGGCAGTCACCTCAATTACAAACTGGACACCAAGTGGCCGGAAAAACCCGTCACCATCCTGGTGGATCAGAATTACCTCGGCTCCACCCTCTGGACCCTCTGGGGATTCGTCCCCTATATCGGCGGACAAGTGTTCGGCATTCCCGATACCCAGTCTTTTCTGACCGTCGAGGCCAAAACGGACGGTACCGGCAGCATCGCCGCCGGCGGTCTGTCCGGCTTTGAGGCGGCGGGTGGAAAAATCGAGATCAAGCTGGGGGGTAAGGGCAATCTCAAATACGAGCCCAACGTGGGGCTGGAATGGAAGGAAACCAGCCTGATCCTGGGCCTGACCGGTACGATCGAACGGACCGTCGGACCCGTCACCCTGATTCCCGCCCTGGAGGGCGCCGTAAATCTGCCCGTCATCGGCCGCGCCATCGGCTGGTTTAATGAGCGGGCCAAGATTAAGGGGTCTGTATCCGCCGGCGGGGAGACCGCGCTGGAGATCATGAGCGCCACCGGTGAAATCGGTTTCAACCGCGCCGATGTGGAAACCGGCGTCGGCGTCGGCCTGGGGACGGAAGTCAACGTGGTCGACGGCCTCGAAGCGGAAATCAAAGGGGGCGGCACCGGCAAGGTCCTCTGGCAGGTTCCCGCCGCACCGGATTATTTCAAACAGCTCAAGACGGAACTGACCGGAAGTATCACATTGAAATTTCTCGGCTTTGAATGGACGGAAGGCTACACCCATCCCTATGAATACCCGGAGACCGTCACAACACAGTCGACCAGGACGGTCCAGTCCGTGCCCGTATTGAAACCCCTGTCACGGGCTTTTCTTAATCTCGGACCCTATAATGTCCTCACTCAGGAAACACAAAGGCAAACGATGGAAATCGGCGGAGCGGGACCGCTGAGCGATACCAAAATCATTGAAAACGTTTTCCCTTACTCGGAGCCCGCCATTGCTGAGCGAGACGGTAAAGCCGTCATAGCTTATGTTTATCTCGATCCCGATGACCCGCCCCATCAGGAAACCGAGATCAACTACATCTTCTACAACGGCTCGACCTACACGGAGCCGGCTTCGATAAAAAACGACACCCGGGCGGAATTCGCGCCGACCGTTGCCTATGACGCCGACGGCAAGATCGTTTGCGTCTGGCAGCGGGTCAAAAACGAGAATTTCACCAGCAGCGACATCGCCGATATGGCCGCGGACCTGGAAATTGTTTATGCCGTTTACGATCCGGCGGCGGCCAGCCCGGCCTGGACCGAACCAATCGCCCTGACGGACAACGGCATCATGGATTACAACCCCGTCCTGAAACGCGGAACAAACGGCAACCTCATGCTGGTCTGGTTCAGCAATGCGGGCAATCTGCTCATCGGCGACAGCTCCTCTCCGACGACCATTCACTATGCCTTGTGGAACGGCGTCGATTTCGGCGTTACCGCGACGTTGCCGGCGACTTTGGAAAATTGCTTCAAATTCTCCCTGGCATACAGCGGCACGGAGGCGATGCTCGCCTACATGAAAGACATGGACGGCGTGCTCGTTACGCCCTCGGGGACTGCGGAGCCGGCCGTCAACGACCAGGAAATCTTTTATGTGATGTATAACGGTGCCACCTGGGGGAGTCCGGTGAGGGTGACGGACGATCAGACCCCCGATGCGAGACCGCAGGTCGTCTATAGAAACGGCGCCGCCGAGCTGGTTTGGCTGCGAGGCGATTCACTGGTTCGCCTGTTGGGCTTGACCCCATTGACCACGGAAACCGTCCGGGAAAATGCGGCAGCGGCCGGTCTGATCGATTTCCGTCTGTATACGGACACGGACGGGCAGTTGGTCCTGATCTGGCAGGATTCCGATGAAAAGGGTGTGGATCTTTTTTACAGCGTTTATGACACCGCCAACAGCCTGTGGGGCAACGTCCTTCGCCTCACGGAAAGCGCGGCCGTCGAAGCCAACGTTCAGGGCGTCTTCGGGACCGACAGCCTCTATCACCTGATTTTCACCCGAAAAGACACGACAACGGGCATTGCCGATCTGTACCACATGACGTACAAATTAACCGCCGATCTGGCCGTCGATGCCTCCGGTCTGACCATCGACCCGGCGGCCCCGGAACCGGGAGACGCCGTGAGCCTCCTGTGCGAGGTCACGAACCGCGGGGATCTGACGATCGTCAATCCCGTCGTCAAATTTTATCACGGTAACCCGGCCGCCGGCGGCATTTTACTGGACACGGTGGCCGTATCGCCGACCACACTGAAAGCCGGAGAAACCGGTTTGGCCACCCTGGCATGGACCATCCCGACGCCCATTTCCGAATACGCGATCTACGCCGTGGCCGATGCCGGCACCGGCGTGGTGGAGGACACAACCAACAATACGGCCGCTTTCGATATTATCAAACCCGACCTGAATGCCGTCCGGTGCGCCCTGCAACGGCAGCCGGACGAATCGACGGCTATCCGGGCCGAAATCCGCAACGACGGCCCCCGGCTGGCGGAAAACGTGGAGGTCCTTTTCAAGGCGGAGGAGTCGGTCATCGGATCGATGACCATTCCCGGCATTCTTCCCGGCAAAACGGCCGAAGTCGTCTATCCGGCCGCCCTCGACTATTACGACTACACCAGCACGGAACCGCTGATCTCCGTGACGGCGGACCCGGAAAATCAGATACGGGAAATCAGCGAAGACAACAATACAGCCTCCTTTGTTCATACCCTGGAGATGATTTCGCCCGCCGTCCAGGACTTCGGCGAAGTCCATTACGCCGGCGCCATGGCCACGATCACGGTTTCCAATAAAACGACGGAGGCATTGACCATCGGCTCCCTCACCCTTACCGGAACCGATACCGGCCATTTCCAGATTTTCGACAATGCCTTGAGTGGAACCACCCTTCAGCCGCAAACCGGCGGATTGATCGGTGTTGCCTTCTATCCCACGTCCCTGGGCGTTAAAAATGCCACCGTCCTCATTAATGACAACCAGGGCAAGGTGCTGTGGCAAGTGCCTCTGACGGGACAGTTGGATAATCTGCTTCAGGGGGATGTCAACGACGACGGCGCGGTGACTATCTCCGATGCGATTCTAGCCCTGCAGGCGGTCGCCAACATGCGTCCCGCGGGAATCAATGCGGTGGTGGACGTCAACGGCGATCATAAAATCGGTCTGGCGGAAGCCTTCTATGCCCTGCAGACAGCGGCAGAGCTCAGGTAAGGCAGGGGTCGAGTGGGAACACAAAGCCTGTCCCCAACGCAATACATTATATTAAGGATGAATTTTGAATCGAAAAATTTACTACGGTTGGTGGGTGGTGGCGGCCCTGTTACCGGCCTGCGTTGTGCATTCAGGGGCGCCGTTTTACGTTTTCGGCATTTTTTACAAACCCTTTACCCTCGAATTCGGCTGGTCGAGAGCGGAAATCGCCCTGACCATGACCATCTATCTGGCGACCATGGGTTTAACATCGCCCGTGATCGGAAAACTGACCGAACGCTTCAGTCCCCAAAAGATCATCATTGCCGGAACCATGGTCGGCAGCATTTGTTTTGTCCTGGTCAGCAGGGTCACGGCTTTATGGCAACTTTACGGCCTCTATTTCATTATGGGCTGGGCCTATTCCGCATGCGGGGCCATCCCGGTCACGACGGTCGTCGCCAAGTGGTTTATTCACAAGCGGGGCCTTGCCGTCGGCATCGCCGTGGCGGGTATTTCCCTGGGCGGATTCATTATTGCACCGACGGGCGCCTATGTCATGGAGCTGTTCGGCTGGCGGCCGACCTTTTTATATCTCGCCGTCCTCTCCTTTGTGCTGGTCATACCACCGACGCTCTTCATCGTCAGGAACACCCCGCAGGAAATGGGGTTATTGCCTTACGGCGAAACAACCCAAACGGATGATTCCACAATCGACTCGCTTTCTCATATCCACATCAACACGTCATCTCTGGAGCCCGGAAAAAGTTGGACCCTGAGTGCCGCTATGAAGACATGGACCTTTTGGTCGATGTGTATCGCCTTCTGCCTGATTTACATGGGGGTGGGAACGGTCCTTCAACACCAGATCGTTCATCTGAGCGACATGGGCGTACCGCTGACGGCGGCGGCCGTTGCCCTGGGTCTCACCGGGGCCATTGGCGCCTTCGGCAAAGTGTTCATGGGATTCATGTGCGACAAAGTCGCCGCCAAACATGCCGCCGTCTTCTGCTTCGCTCTCCAGGCACTGGGTATTCTGCTCCTGCTGCTTGCCCAGTCCATGAGCCTCATCTGGGTTTTTGTCATCATCTTCGGTTTCGCCATGGGAGGACAGTATGCTCTGCAGCCTTTGGTGTCCGTCTATTTTTACGGTCTGAAAAACTTTGCCACCATCTACGGCATCGTTTATATGGCCAGCGCCCTGGGTTCGGCGACGGGCCCCCTGGCCGCGGCCTATATGTACGACTTAACCGGCACATACCGTTACGCCTTCACCGCCAGTATCGCCGCCGCCCTTCTGGCCGCCGTTACTATGTTCTTCATTAAAAGCCCGGCGGCAAATCCGACATCTTGACAGAAACCGGCAAAACAAGGGCATGTTGCCGGATTCATTATATTAAATGATATTGACTTGCCGCCTGATCCATCCTATACTCAAACTGTTTTATGGGTCATGTCACTCGATTTAATTTAATAAGTGGACGAAACAAAAAGGAAAATGGGGAAAATCGGATTTGATGGACATCAATTCTAAAGCTACCGGAAAAACTCTTTTTTTTCAATTTAGTACGACCAGACATGGCAAATCGTCTCTGTTTTATGTGACCATTTTATTTTGTCTGGGAATATGGGTCTCGGCATCGGCTGCCGAAGTCGTGCATTCTTCATCCCCCATGCCGGTCACAGAGGTCAAACAGAGCCATGTCGATGGAGGACTTGACACGGTAACCGTCCACGACGGTCTGGTTTCTCTGAACGTCCATGCCGTATCTCTGAAGGAACTCCTCAAAAAAATAGCCGAAACCGCCCGCATCGACCTGGCCGTCGATCCGAAAATCGAGGAAAAGGTTACCCATGCCCTGGACGACGTCCCGCTGGATAAGGCCCTTAAGGAACTTTGCCGAAGCCGGGCCATGATTTATCAGTACAATGCAAAAACGAAGGTCTACCGGATCGTCGGTCTCAGTGTACAGAAAAGCGGAGACGCCGAAAGACAAACGTCAGTGGCGGATACAAAAGATCCGGATGATTCAACACAGACGAAGGCCCTTTCGGAAACATCCGTCGCCTCCCCCGGGCAGGAAGAAAACCTTTTCGACAGCCGGGGGCGCCTGCTCTATAAGCCTCGGGAATTACTGGTCAAGTTCAAAAAGACAGCGGCCGGAGAAGACATAGCGGCCCTTCATCGCACCCTGGGCAGCACCCTGATCAGTGCTTATGAATACCGTCGTCTGCACCGCGTCAAGATCAAAGAAGGCCTGCCGCTGAAAGAAGCCGCCGATCAATACCGGGCGTCGCCGCTGGTGGACCGGGTGGAACGGCACGCTTTACGGTATGGGGACTCGGCACTGCCCAACGATTCTAATTTCAATTTACAATGGGGACTTCATAACGTCGGCCAGTATGTCAATGGTCTTTACGGCAGAACGGACGCCGACATCGACGCTCCCGAAGCCTGGGACATCACCGACCGGGACAAGGAAATCGTCATCGCCGTCATCGATACGGGAATGGATTACAACCATCCCGACCTGGCGGGTCGGATCTGGATCAATCCGGGGGAAGTACCAAACAACAATATCGACGACGATGAAAACGGTTACATCGATGATGTCCGCGGCTGGGATTTCGCGGGATCACCCATCCACCCGACCGAGGATAACGATCCCCTGGATCATGACAACCACGGTACCCATGTCGCCGGCATCATCGGGGCGTTAAAAAACAACGGCCTCGGTGTGGCGGGGATTTTTCCCAAGGCCAGGATTATGGTCCTGAAAGTATCGAAGGACGGCGAAAAAGACATGGATATGTTCAATATAATTTCCGCCCTTGATTATGCCCGCAGCAACGGTGCCCGCATCATTAATTGCAGCATCGGCGGTTCAACCCCATCCCAGGGTGAATATGAAGCCCTGGCGGACCTGAAAAGCGCCGGTATTCTGGCTGTCTGCGCGGCGGGGAACGACCAGTACAACCTGGATATTTCAAGTACAAAAAATTATCCCGCCTGCTACGCCCATTCCCTCGATCCGGCCTATCCCCCGCTGGACAATATCATCGCCGTGGCGGCAAGCAATCAGACCGACGGCCTGTGGAGCAGTGATCCGACGAGCAAGAGCGGATCGAACTACGGCAGCAAGACGGTAGATCTCATGGCACCGGGGGTGAACGTCCGGAGTACGGCATTGAATGATGGCTACGTTTTCAATACCGGCACCTCCATGGCGGCGCCCCACGTGACGGCCGTCGCCGGCCTGGTCCTTTCCCGTGATCCCAACCTGACCTATCTGCAGGTCAAAGAGACGATCCTGACCCATGTGGACGAAAATCCGAATCCCGACGACCCCGTATCAGGAATGCTCATCACGAGAGGCCGCCTGAACGCCTTCAAGGCCCTCGCGAGCATCCATCTGCCCGGCGATCTCAACGGCGACCATAAGATCGGGCCGGCCGACATGATCCTGGGCCTTCAGATCGTTTCCGGTACGGCCCCGGCCTATTCCTGGGTCTCCGCCGACGATATCAATCAAAACGGCAACATCGGCCTGGAAGAGGTTATCTATATGATGCAGTGGGTCGCCCGCCTGCGGGGCAACAGCCCGCCGGTTATGGCGGCCTTTGGTAATAAATCCGTTCCCGAAAACATGACGCTTTCCTTTTCTGTATGGGCCACCGATGAAGACGGCGACGTCCTGACTTACAGCGCTGCCGGCCTGCCGGCGGGGGCGTCTTTTTATCCCGGCACGAAAACCTTCACCTGGACACCCACCTATTCACAAAGCGGCGTTTATCCCGTCACCTTCACCGTTGAAGACGGCAACGGCGGCCTTGATGCCAAGACCATTAGCATTACCGTCATCGACGCGCAGCCCGTTTTTAAAGTAGCCGACTACTTCCCTCTCAACATCGGCGACTGGTGGGATTACGACAAAAACGCAACCGGCGTTATCGAGCGGACCAGCGTTACCGGAACCAAGTGGGTCAATGGCGTCCTGACGAAAATCATGGAAGACGCCAATGGATCGAAAGAATACTATACCGCCGACGGCGTAGGCATCAAACAATTCGGCGGTTATTTGATCGAGGAAGATTTCACCGGCGAGGTTATTTACACCAGTCCGCTCCTGTTGATGCAGGATAACGCCACGGTCGGAACCGTCACCTCATCATCAACGCAATTTAGCTTTGTCATATCGGAAAGGACCTATCATGTTAATATAACGACAGCCACCACCATCTTGGGCATTGAAGATGTCATGACACAGAACACCGTCCTCAGGGATTGCATCAAAGTGTCAACGCAAATCACACAATATATCGTTGAGTTGCAGCGAACGGTTGAAGACATCGAATATATCTGGTTCTATAAAGGCGTCGGACCCGTTAAAGAATCGTCATCCTTAGGCGATACGTATGTAATCACAGCATCCAATATTAACGGCACCGTAATCCATTATTAAGGAGAAGGGACCTTGAATAGTAATAATTCAATAACGGACCGGTAAATTAATTTAAAAGGAGATAAAAAAGTATGAGAGAAGTTGTCATTGTCAGCGGAGCAAGAACCGCCGTCGCCAATTTTAATGGATCATTGAAAGACGTGAGCGTCGTCGAGATGGGCACCCTCGTCATCAAAGAAGCGATCAAACGGGCCGGGCTGCGTCCGGTGGTTAGCCCCTTTGTCAAATCATGCGGCCCCGATGTCTTTGCCGGACAGGAGATGTCCGACCTCCATCGGAAACATTATGACTATGACGACACCCTGACGCCCGTCTATTTCGACGAGTGCATCATGGGCAACGTCCTGACATCCGCTCAGGGCCAGAATCCGGGCCGTCAGGCCGCCGTCTATGCGGGGCTGCCGGAGGAAACCACGGCCATAACCGTTAACAAGGTCTGCGCGTCGGGCATGAAGGCCATCGCCCTGGCGGCCCAGGCCATCAAGGCGGGGGATGCCGATATCATCGTCGCCGGCGGCATGGAGAATATGAGCCGCGCCCCCTACGCCATCCCGGAGGCCCGCTTCGGCTACCGTATGAGCATGCCCTTCGGCAGCATCACGGATCTCATGGTCCATGACGGTCTGTATGAAATCTTCAACGGCTATCACATGGGCATCACGGCGGAGAACATCGCGGAGAGATACGGCATCGGCCGGAAAGAACAGGACGAACTGGGCCTCCTTTCCCATCAGCGCGCCCGGGCGGCCATTGCCTCCGGCGCCGTGGCCGACGAAATCGTGCCCGTCGTCATTCCCCAGCGAAAGGGCGACCCCCTTCAATTTGCCGTCGATGAGCGGCCCATGGAGACCAGCCTGGAGAAAATGGCAAAACTCCCGACCGCCTTCAAGAAGGACGGCACCGTCACGGCGGGCAATGCCTCCGGCATCAATGACGGCGCGGCCGCCGTCGTCGTCATGGCGGCGGAAAAGGCGAAAGAACTGGGCCTCACGCCCCTGGCCAAGATCAAGGCCTATGCGTCGGGCGGCATCGATCCGGCCTATATGGGTCTCGGCCCCATCCCGGCGACCCGCAAAATCCTCAATCAATACGGCATGTCCATCAACAATTTCGATATCATCGAACTCAACGAGGCCTTCGCCAGTCAGGCCATCGCCTGCATCCGTGAACTCCAAATTGACATGGATAAGTGCAATCTGAACGGCAGCGGGATCTCCATCGGCCACCCCATCGGCTGCACCGGCGCCCGCATCACCTACGGCCTGGCCATGCAGATGAAGAAAAAGAACGCCGCCCTGGGTCTGGCGGCCCTGTGCATCGGCGGCGGCCAGGGCATGGCCATGGTCCTGGAACAAGTGTAAGGACAAAAACCAAAATGCTGGGGAGGATGGATATAAATCCTTCTTCCGGTGACGGCAAGGAAGGTAAATCTTCGCTCCTGACAATTGACGGCAATTGTCAGATATAAAAAGGTTGTAGCCGGGATCTCATTTCGCTTGCCTGAAATCTTTTGGATCAAATCAAAGGCTTGCTTCAGGCGTTTCCAAAACTCGCCTTCGGCTCCAACAGGTTGGAATCACTGATCCTACACTTCGCTTTGATTTGTTTGCCAAAAGATTGCAATGGTCGCTCAAAGAGATTCCTTTGGAAAACAAATCCTAAAGAACTGGCACTCGTATACATTTATTGAAAAAAATGGGGAACGTCTCAAAGCGTTCCCCATTTTTTCATCACAACACATCCGTTCGTGATTAATGACCAAAACGTCTTCTCAACACACCCAGGGCCGCCATGCCGAAGCCGAGGAGCAGCAACATCGCCGGTTCGGGCACGGGTCCGGGACCGCCCTGTTCCAAGACGGCCAGGTAGACGTTGTAAGCGTCATATTGAACGTCGAAATACATGCCGGCAAGCGCGGGAAGAATCTCAACATCGAAGGCACTGCCATTCAGGCCGCCCATCGCATAGAGGATGGTGAAAATGTCGCCGATTTGTATATCATACCCCGGCAGCAGCACGATTTCCAGAGTGCCGCCGAGAGATGCGGTACCGGTAATGGACAGGTAATCGTAATCCGTTCCCTGAATACCGCAATCCTGAATCTCAATTTCCAATAAGCCATCGACATCCTGGACGTAATTCCCGTCGACGGTGATGGCACCCGGCGATGTCCCCGGTTTCAGCACACCGGAGTTCGTCACATTGCCGGTGAATGTGCCGGAACCCATGATGAGACCAGAGTTGTACGTTTCGTTTATCGAAACCGTTCCGCCGTTGTTGATGAACCGTCCGCCCGCCTCGACGAAGAGCTGGCCCGCCGTGAGTGATCCACCCTCCATATCATAGGTAGCGTTAATGCCGGTAGAATCGGCGTGGCCCACCCAGATGGTATCCGTCACCGTAACGGATCCACCGGACTGCTTGAATATCCCTTTTCCAAGACTGCAGTTTGATCCGATCTCAAGATTGTGAGCGACTTGCAACGTGCCATTTTCGATGGTGTACTCTCCGTCGCCGTAATCGTAATTACCCATTCCGAGAGTATTCGTTTCCACGTTACCGCCGGCCTGGTAGAAGATGCCTGTGCCGTCATCGCGTCCGACCTCAATCAGACCGGCCATCAAGGTTCCGCCATACATATTGTAAGTCCCCGTCGATATCGCCGGATCCATGCCCGCATAGGGACCGCCACCGAGGACCAGGACGCGCGCATTAAATGAACTGCCGTCGTACTGATTGAAAACTCCGGTGCCGTTGTGGCCGATAACCGTATAACCTGCAGCGTATTCATCATACTCTTGCAGGTCTTCATCATAATAGTATTGAGTGACATCAAGGAGCCCGCCTTCCAAGTTGTATGTACCGAACCCCGCTGCCTGGTTTCCTATGTAAAGATTCTTGATTACCGTGTTGGTGCCGCCGGACTGTGAATAAGTTCCCTGGCTAGCGCTCCCATCGCCGATGAAGAGACTGCCGCCAGTCGTTACATCACCGCCGGACTGATTGAATTCTGCTATACCAAAGCTGCCGACAACGGCGTTATCAACAACCTCAAGCGTTCCGCCGTTCATGTTATAGACGCCCTTGCTGCCTACCCCGGCATCGACATACAGCGAGGCACCAACAGAGTGTGAACCCTCTTCCTGGTTGAAGGTGCCCCTGCTGTCGGCTACGGCGCCGATATATTCGTTCCCCTCAACAGACAGGGTTCCGCCGTAAAGGTTATAAGTCCCTTCCGCTCCGGCGTTCGCGCCGATGACCAGGTCGCCCTGGGCGGTATGCGTCCCGCCATACTGGTTGAAGTAACCGGTACCTTCGTTACCGATTTTAGCAACGCCGCCCATGGACAGGTCACCGTCCTCAAGATTGTAGGTACCTGTGCTTTTGGACCCCGTGCCGACGATGAGATCGCCGGATGTTATATTTGTTCCGCCAGACTGGTTGAACAGGCCATCGCCGCCAAAACCCACGTATTCAGTTCCTGCGGAGAGGGTGGCCGAACCGCTTAATTCATAAGTACCGAATCCTTCTCCATATGTTTCCTTATAGTATCCCAGTACAAGATCCCCTGAGACCACATTGGTACCGCCGGAATTTATATAATAACCCTGATTTCCGAGAGCTCCGACGGTTAGAGAATCGGTAACGTGTTGTCCTCCTGTCAGGTTAAATTCGCCATATTCAAAATACCCGACCTCGGTAAGGACAACGGGAAGTATGAAATCACCCTGGGTGAAGGTAACACCATAGTCCACTGTCAGCCATACAAGAGGATTCATGATATCATACCCGTCATAATCAAAATTCACGGCGCCGCCGGTTTCCAGATACGCATTGTCTCCAGGTGCCGGCACGCCTTCCGGAAACCAGTTATAACCATCACTCCAATTTCCATCACCACCGATCCAGCCTTTGTCGTCCGCCTGGACCGTTGAAACGGCAAACAGACCGAACACCGCCAAAACAACAAAAATAAACCATAATTGACAAAAACCTTTTTTCTTTTTCATCTATCGCTCCTTTCGTATGATCGTCTGAAGCCCCTGTATTTTAAATTGTCGGAATCCTTTACAAGAAAGATTCCCTCTCTTATCCTTTTACATCTATCATCATGACATGGAAAAGACCCCTTAAGCCATGAATATATGTCGTAATATCAAAATGTTATCCGCTTCCAGCCCGACGCTGGTAAGGCTCTCCTCCCGTTGATCAGAATCCCCATCATCAAAATATTTCCCGCCCGGGAAGAGGCCATTAAAAAAGAGGGAAACATACCGTAAAATGGCCCTCCCTCAGGAAACGGCGATATGGCCCGGCACCGTTTTCTGAACAAATAAAACAGCCATCATGCCGTATTGAGCATTTTTTATGCCACATTCATAACTCATTGATATATAAATAAATTCCGTTCGATATGTCATTGTAGGCGTATGGCATTCGTAAAGATATCCGACATTTGGTATCACAGTCCTCGGCATGCGGGGAGAATTCTTTTGTAATTACGAGGTATTTTAGGATTTCATCGGTTGTAAAGATTACCGACAGGAAAGTCGGTAGGGAAGAGGTGTACGGTCAGGACCGGGGTTTTTTTAAGACCCTGTATATATGACGAACTCGTAAAAAGTCGAAAATCCCCCTCCCCTTCATCCCCTCCCACCAAGGGAGGGGAATATGACATTTTACAGGACCATCATATATAAATTATGGATAAAAATTCACATTTTCAGCTTTCGTGACACCGACTGTGCGATGTTTTAGTCCATATGCCACGATTTCCGGAATCATCAGAAGACGAATGGCCGTCTTTCCGGATAGGGAAACCAGGCATTCTCGGTTAACCCCCAAAGGAATGGTCCTAAGGCCATAACGGCAATTTTTATGAGGATCGATCAATTCTGACGCAAACCCGACGTTGTCTGCATGATATACAGCAGTTCCGCCAGGCCGGCCTGGTTGTCCCCATTGATGTCCACGCCGGCTTCCACATACTCGAAGCGCAATTGATCAGGAACCTGACCGGACAAAATTTGGAGGACAAGGACGGCGTCCCCCATATCGACAGCCTCGTTGCCGTCCAAGTCCCCCGGCAGGGGTTTGGCGACGATGGACGCATCCAGCCAGGATGATGCATAAAGGCTGCGCGGTCGGTAATGATCCAGTATCCAGTTTTTGATCGGTGCGCTCGCCACGGGACCTATCGAGGAGAATACGGAGGCGCGCATGCCGATGACGTCACCGATGTGGGCCGTGAAATAACGGGTGCCCGATATGTTGTGCCAGACGCCGTCGGACTGGTTGACATAACCCGGCGTGTAGGCAATATTGTTGAAGCCGCTGACGCCGCCCGGGCCGATCACCTGCACGATCGCCGTGCCCTCCGGGCCTGAGGCGCTGTGCGTGGCCTCCACATAGCCGCCAACCCGCAGCGTGACCTCATCGCCTTCGTTTTCGCCGTTCGTCGCCTGGATTTTGTAATAGGCTTCGGTATCGGTGCCGACAGACATATTCAGGGTGTAGCTGGAGCCATAGGCAGGCCGCCAGACCTCAAAAACCGGCCGCTGATAAGCGTAAGCGTTCACGCGGTTATAGATCCCGCCGCCCGCCTCCATGGCGTAAGCTTCGCCTCCGGGCTGATCATCGAACATGCCGGATCCGACGTTCTCGACCGAATCGAGGCTGACCAGGAGGCCGGCGTCTTTTCTCAGGATCGGCGTATGGGACCAAAACGTGTATTCGGTGTCGAAGCCGTCCATCGTTTCGCGGAACGTCCAGGATAATTCAGGCGGATTGTTCGCCAGGGGACATTGCAGGATACCCTGGCGGGCCACACTGTAGGAGACACTGACCTTTTCGAAGGTCGCGGCGGTGCCGGTGGCGGCAATAAACAGAAATGATAAAAAAAACCAACCAAATCTTTTAGTAAGCATACTCTTTTTCTGTCCCTCGCAACATAATCTTAAAAACACCATCCATTAAAATGGATTGAACGCCGTCCCCGACCGGCCGTTCCGCGGAACGCGCACCTACGCTATATAAGGCGCAGCCATGGGTGTCAATTAATAAACAACCTTCATACAATTATTATCTCCGTTCCTTCAGAGAAGTGCCTTCGACGTCTTCACAGGCCCGCACCAAATCCAGATCGAGGATGTCAGAAAAGTCGGTTTCAACGGGCCAGCAGGACAATGGTGGTCGCCAGCGTCGCGCGATGCACGAAGCCGTTGGTCCCGCCCATCGTCCGAATCAGGGGGATGTTGCTTCCCTAACGTCTCCGGCCGGCCATTCGCCTTTTAACGAACTTTTCGATCTCCACGGCCACAAAAACCACGGACGACAGAACCAGTGTGAAACCCAGCTCGGGGAGCGACAGCGGCTCCGTCTTGAAGATGGGGTTGAGAAAGGGCACATAAATCGTGGCCAGTTGCAAGACAAATGTCAGAACGACGGCGCCGAGCAGGGGCATATTGGAAAACAGGCCCTGCCGGAAAAAGCTTTCCGTCTCCGCCCGGATGGCCAGGACGTGCCCCATCTGGCTGAGGCATAAAACGGTAAACGTCATGGTCTGCCAGTGGGCATGGCCTGTTTTGATGGACCACGCCTGCGTGAAGATGGAAGCAAATCCCATGAGCAGCCCGACCCAGATGATATGGGCGGCCATGCCGTGGGCAAAGATGCTCTCCCGGGGATGTCGGGGCGGCCGCTGCATGAGCCCTTTTTCCGCTGGTTCCGCTGCCAGGGCCAGACCGGGCAGTCCGTCCGTCACCAGATTGATCCAGAGGATATGAATCGGCAACAGCGGGATGGGGAGCCCGAGAAAAGGCGCCAGAAAGATCGTCCAGATCTCGCCGGAATTGCTCGTCATGGTGTACTTGATAAACTTGCGGATGTTGTCGAAGATCCGTCTTCCCTCCTTGACCGCCTTGACGATGGTGGCAAAATTATCGTCCAGCAGGATCATATGGGCCGCTTCCTTGGAGACATCGGTGCCCGTGATCCCCATGGCCACGCCGATGTCGGCCCGTTTCAGGGCCGGCGCATCGTTGACGCCGTCACCCGTCATGGCGACGAACTGCCCCTTGTCCTGCAGGGCCTTCACAATCTTGAGCTTCTGCTCCGGCGCCACCCGGGCATACACGCTGAGATGTTCGACCCTGTTTTCAAATTCTTCCATAGACAGGTTTTCCAGCTCCCGGCCTGTGATGGCTTCGGGTGCGCCGTCGTCCATCATGCCCAGCCTCTTGGCAATCGACAGGGCCGTCAGCGGATGGTCTCCCGTGATCATAACGGGTTTGATACCCGCGCCCTTGCACATGGCAACGGCCTCTTTGGCCTCCTCCCGGGGAGGGTCCATCAAACCCATGAGGCCCAATAAAGTTAAATCCGTTTCCGCGGTCTCCGGGGTCAAGGGATCGGGCAAGGTGTCCCATTTTTTCATACATAGACAAAGAATCCGCATGCCGTCGGCAGCCATGGCCTCGTTGACCCGCTCCATCTCGGCGGCATCCAGAGCCTGCAATCCCTGCGAAGTCAAGACATTCACCGAACGCGGAATCAGGACATCGAGGGCGCCTTTGGTAAACGATATATAGGGCGCATCGCCGGGCTGCCCGTTGTTGCCGAATTTATGAAACGTGGTCATGCACTTCCGCTCCGAATCGAAAGGCAGCTCGGCCACACGGGGGAGATCACGCTCCAGGCTGCTTTTATCAAATCCATATAAACCGGCCACCTGATATAGAGCGGTTTCCGTGGGATCGCCGATCAGATTGTTTTCGTTGTCCAGGCCCACGTCGTTGCTGAGGGCCAGGCCGGACATCAGATAGTCGCGCACCGTCGGCGACGTGCCGGTGTTTCGGACATTATTTTCGTCCGGTCCCTGTTGGTCGCCGATTTTGACCAGGCCGCCGTCACAGTAAATTTCTTCCACGCTCATCCTGTTCAAGGTGAGGGTCCCCGTTTTGTCCGAGCAGATATAGGTCACGGAACCGAGGGTCTCAACGGCGGGAAGCTTGCGGATCAGGGCGTTTTGCGCAACCAGTTTTTTCGCCCCCAGAGCAAGGGAGATGGTGATGACGGCGGGCAGGGCCTCCGGAATGGCGGCAACAGCCAGGGAGATGGCCGTCAGTAGCATAAGCAGGGGTTCTTCCCCTCTCATCAGCCCGGCCACGAAAACAACGGCACAAATCACCAGGATGGAGATGGCCAATTTTTGGCCGAAGGCGGTCAGCCTCTTTTGCAGAGGCGTCTTGACTTCCTCCTCCCCCTGAAGCATGGCGGCGATTCGGCCCAGCTCCGTGTTCATACCCGTGGCGGTCACCACACCGGCACCCCGACCGTAGGTGACAAACGTCCCCTTGTAGGACATATTCTTCCGGTCCCCCAGGGGCAGCTGCGCATCCGTCAGGGCATCCATGTGTTTGTCCACGGGCATCGATTCGCCCGTCAGGGCCGCTTCTTCCACCTGGAGGTTCGCCGCCTCCGTAACGCGCATATCGGCGGGAACAATCCGTCCCGCCTCGAGGAGGACCCAATCGCCCGGAACGATCTCTTCGGCCGGGACGGTCGCCGGCGTGCCGTCCCGGAGGACGACCGCATTGGCGGCCGCCATTTTCTTGAGGGCTTCCATTGCCTTTTCCGCACGATATTCCTGGACAAAACCGATGACGGCATTGAGAATGACGATCACCACGATGGCGATCGTATCCGATAGTTCCCCGATCACACCGGAGATGACGGCCGCCGCAATCAGGACGATAATCATGAAGTCCTTGAACTGATCGAGGAACATCATGACCGGAGATTTCTTCTTCTTTTCGATGAGTGCGTTCGGACCGTATCGGCGAAGCCTGTCCGCCGCTTCTTCATGGCTGAGCCCCGCAGGGCCGGAACCGATTTCTTGAAAAACTTCTTCAACCGTTTTTTGATGCCAATGTTTTTTGTCCATGTTCGATCTTTCTCAGCTTTTTTGCTTCTTTGCAACGATAAGATTATGCCGAAACCGTTATGCCGGGAATGTCCGCAGGGGTCGCCCTTTAAAAATCCTTGGACTCAACCGTGACAGCCCCGTAAAAAGTTATATTCCCCTCCCTTGGTGGGAGGGGATGAAGGGGAGGGGGATTGATCATCCATTGTAATAACGTTATTTCTCACCCTCACCTCAACCCTCTCCCCTCAAGGGAGAGGGTGATTTTCGACTTATTATGAAAACAGAACCAGTGGTTTTCATGCCTCGTGGCGCCCCACGGGGCATGAGGGTTTTTTACGAGTTCGTCAACTGTGAAAAAGGATTTTACCGGCGCAGGGAATATAAAGGTACAGCAACGGGATGTCAATATGATTTCGTTTTTTAGAATGGCCAGCGGAAGGCCCGGATTTGCAATCCGTCCTCCCGCTCTCATAATATATTCTATAGAATGCCGTCCCAGGCCTTCCTTTCCGCACCGAAGGGATCTTCGTCAATCCTCGTTTCAAGATCAAAGATCATCGTGCGCCGCTGCACGAGATCAAACGGCGGCCAGGCGGGCAGGCCGTCATGGGAGGGATTTCCCGTCCGGGCGAAGGCCGTCCAGGCGTCCAGCATGTTGTTGCTTAAGGTATCTATTTCCGGGCTTCTTCCCGGAAAGATAAACCGCTGTTTTTCACCCAGCTTGCCGAAAACAAACGGCACTTCGAGGCCGTGACAGGCCCCCAGTTTGCCCCCCAGTGCTGGTGATTGATACGTAAATAAATAAGAGAAAACATGGTGTTGGTGCTGGCTCTGGGCTTCGGCCAACAGGAGGGCCGGAATCCGGAAACGGGAATCCGTCGTCATGGCGTCCAGAATGTTTTGCGGGTCCGTCGGCAGTTTGCCTTCCCGGGCCTGGCGATAGACATCGATCATCCGGGCGGCGGCGGCTTCGTCCTGATCGTATCGGGCCAACATTTTGGCGACCGCCTTCAGAAGCCCACCTTCATCGAGATTCTGTCCCGACGGCATGAGAGCCGTGTAGAGTTTGGCTTCGTCCCGGTTGGTTCCGATGATCAGCTCAACGTCTTTGGCATAGCCCCTGCGGATCGCCTCCAGGGGATGCTCGGGCAGGGTCTTGCCGTCCACATAAATGCCGTAGGGAAACAACAGTCCTTCAGCACGAGCTTCCAGTTCCACCCTTTCTGCGACCTTGACGATTTCTTCCGCCGGTATTTTCCTTAAAGCGTTAATATCTCCATCCTCAACGCCCAAAGCGGCCAGTATCTTCCCGGTACCGGCCAGGCCGTCCTGCGGATTATAGGATTTGGGATGGGCGTTTCCGCTTTCGGCGATGACCCGGCGGAAGAGGCCTTTTGCCGCCGGCATGGCCATCAGACTGCAGACGATGACCGCCCCGGCCGACTCGCCGAATATCGTGACATTCTCAGGATCACCACCGAAACGATCGATATTTGCCTGCACCCATTCGAGGGCGTTAATCTGATCCAGTTGCCCCAGGTTGGCCATCTTGTCCTTGATATATAAAAAGCCAAAAATATTGACGCGGTAGTTGATGGTGACCACGACGCAGTCGCCACGCCGGGCCAACTGGGAACCGTCGTCGAAAGAGCCGCTTCCGAAGGAAAACCCGCCGCCGTGGATCCAAAACAGGACGGGGCGGCGCCCGGCATCCGTTCCCGGCGTCCAGACATTCAAATTCAGGCAGCCTTCTTCATCTTGCGGGGGAAGGGGTTTGGGGGAGAAGGGGGCGTCCCGCTGCGGCACGATCGGGCCCGGCTTTGTGCAATCCAGAACGCCGCTCCAGGATTCTTTCGGAACGGAAGGGCTGAATCTCAGCTCACCGACCGGCGACTCTGCATAAGGAATGCCCTTGAATATTTTGATACCGTCCGTTTCATAGCCTTGAATCTTACCCGCCTTTGTCTCCACAATACAGTTGACCATAATTCCCTCCTCCATTGATAAAAAATAGTAACCGGTAATAAGTGACGGACTCGTAAAAAGTCATATTCCCCTCCCTTGGTGGGAGGGGATGAAGGGGAGGGGGATTTATAATCACTTGTAATAACGTTATTTCTCACCCTCACCCCAACCCTCTCCCATCAAGGGAGAGGGTGATTCTCGATTTTTCACGAGTCCGTCACATATGATTTCTCTTTCCTCATTACAATTTCATTTCGATAAAATGCGGACCCTCCTCGGCCAGGGCCTTCTTCAGTTCCTTCGCCAAATCTTCGCAGGTATCGACGGATACGGCCGGCACGCCCATACCCCGGCTCAGGTTGACCCAGTCGATGGCGGGCGATCCGAGACTGACGAGTGAAGAAGCAGGCGGACCCGCTTCTTTATAGCCGGCCCGGGCATATTCCGTCTGAAGGATATTGTAGCGGTTGTTTTTGCAAAGGAGGGTTGTTACATTCAATCCTTCCCGCGCCTGGGTCCAGAGGGCCTGCACCGTGTACATACCGCTGCCGTCGGCCTGGAAATTGATAACCGGCCGGTCGGGGCAGGCAATGGCCGCCCCCGTGGCACAGGGCATGCCCCAGCCGATGGAACCGCCCATATTGCTGAGGTATGTATGGGGGGACAAACCGGCATCCATGAGCAAATAAGCACCGCTCGAGGTGAGACCTTCATCGACAATAATGGCGTTTTCCGGCTGCAGGGCAGCGACGGTCCGGCAGGCCACCCCCCGGGACAACTTGCCCGTTGGGAGTTCCGGTATGGGATGAGTAGCAGACTCGGCCATTGTATCGTTTTTTCCGCTCCTTTTGATCACAACCTCCGCCAGGGCGTCCATCGCCTCCGAGGCGCTTTGCCTTTCGGTATCGATACGGATGGTTGTCACCGTGTCGCTCAAGATCCTGCTTTGACCGTCCCGATAGCCGAAGAACGACACCGGAGCACCTGTACCCGCCAGGATGACCACATCATACGGGGCGAGCATTTTGACCGCATCTTCAGGGAAATAGGGCACACGCGGAGGCGAAGGCAGGCCGTCTCCCCGGTCCATATGGCCGGGAAAGCCCGTCATCATGAGTTCGCATCCCGTAGTGCCGCAGACACGGAGTGCCGTTTTCAGGCCCTGCCGCCGCAAAACGGACCCGCCGATGATCATGAGGGGCTTTTTGGCATCCTTCATGGCTTTAGCGGCTGCTTCAATACGCTTGGGATCGATGGGATCAAAGGAAAACTCCACGCGGGCTATATCTCCGCCTTCGCATTCCAGCCATTGCGAGTCGTTAGGCACCGCCAGCGTCGCGACACCGCCGTAAAGGGAAGCCTTGATCGCCTCCGCCGTATCGGCGGACAAGGTGTCGACGGATTCATTATGCCGCTGCCAGCGGGAAACCGTTTTCGCCAGCGACGCAATGTCCATGGTCAGAGGAGCGTCGGCGGCCAGATGCCAGGAGGCGTGATCGCCGATGACATTGACGACGGGCACGCTCGCGCGCTTTGCGTTATGGAGGTTGGCCACGCCGTTCGCAAAACCGGGTCCCAGATGCAACAGCGTCAGGGCGGGCTTCCCTTTCATGCGACCATATCCGTCGGCGGCTCCGGTGCAGACGCCTTCAAACAGACATAAAACCGGTTTGATGTCGCGATGACGGTCGAAAGCCGCGACCAGCGGCATTTCCGTCGTCCCCGGGTTGGAAAAACAAATGCCGACGCCTGCCGCTGCCGCTGTGTTAAGCAATATTTCCGCTCCGTTCATACTGTTCCCCCTTTATACCCATATTGATAAGACTTTGTTTAAAAGTCCGGATTGCCCACGTTTCAGATAATCGTCTGTTATTCCCTCCCATTGCGGCGCCCGTAAGAGCACACCTCATGCCCCGAGATTCAAGCACCTTGCCGGCAAAACTTTTTATGAAGTCTTACAAGCCAGCAGGTATTTTGACAACGCTTCATGAGAACCATGATGCTGAAAAAATTTTTAGAGATATATCATGGCCGGCGAAGATGTAAATACTTTTTTCGTCAGTCCTTAAACATCATGGTCAAATGATAGACACCGGCCACGACTCTTTCTTTGACATCAAAACCACCCTTGTGAAAAAGCGTCAGCATCGGGAGATTGTCACCGAGGACATCGGCCATAAATCCCAAAAGGCCCTGCCGTCTGGCAATATAGGTGAGGTAGGAAAGCAGTTCCCCGCCGATGCCTTTATTCTGATAGTCGTCCCGCACGGCAAAGGCGACGTCCGCCATATGCGTATCCCGGTCGATAACGTATTGGCCGATGGCAATGATCTCCTCTTTGTCCGCCTCCCCCGCCACCGCCAGGATCATCATCTGCTCCGTATAATCGATAACGGAAATCTCCTGCAGATATTCATGGGGAATTTCTTTCCGGGGCGAGACAAAACGCCGGTAAAGGCTTTCATCGGATAGGGAATACAGAAAATTTTTCAGTCGGGGTTCGTCGGATATTTTGACCGGCCGGAGAAACAGATCGAAGTCCTTCTTCGTCGTGCGATGCGTCTCCAGATACTCGGGATACAAGCCCTTTTCGTCAGCGTGGAAAGCCTGGTCTTGATAGATGAGACCATTTTTTTTGGCCTCCTCAATGAGCCAGGACCGGAACTTCGGATGGGCAATGTTGATCAGTTCCATCGCCCGTTCCCGGATACTTTTTCCATTGATGTAAGCGATGCCGTATTCCGTCACCACGTATTGTACGTCACCCCTGCTCAGAGAAACGCCCGCACCTTCATTGAGAAAAGGCACAATCCGGGACACCGTTTCACATTGGGCCGTCGATTGAACGGCCAGAATGGTTTTACCGTTTTTGGTCAAGGCAACGCCCCTCATAAAATCGGCAAAGCCGCCGACGCCGCTGTAAAAAATTTTTCCCAGCGATTCCGCCGATGCCTGTCCGGTTAAATCGACCTGCAGCGCGCTGTTGATGGCCACCATATTTTCCTGACGGGCGATGATGAGGGGATCGTTGGTATAATCGACGCTGCGAAATTCAATGGCCGGATTATTCCGGAGGTAATCATAGGTGTCCTGAGTTCCCATACAGAAAGTCGCCACCGTCTTGCCGCGGTCAACGGTCTTTTGGGTGTTGTCCACGACGCCCGCCTTCATCAAATCGATAATACCGTCGTTGAGAAATTCCGTATGCACGCCCAAATGCTTTTTGTCCTTCAAACTGGCGATGACGGCATTGGGAATACTGCCGTAACCGACCTGGATGGTGTCCCCGTCTTTTACCAGCCGCGTAATATAATCGCCGATCTTTTTCGTCACGTCACTGTCCGCTTTCGGCCCATACTCGAGGAGAGGTTCATCGTAAGGGACAATACAATCACAGTCGTTAATATGGACAAAGGTATCGCCGTGGACGCGGGGCATGCGGTTGTTGACCTGGGCAATCACGACCGAGGCTTTTTCCACCGCCGCCTTGATGATGTCGACACTGATGCCCAGGCTCATAAAGCCGTGCTCGTCGATGCAGGAGGTCTGGATCAGGGCGACGTCGATACGGAAAAGACCGCGATAAATCAGGTCGGGAATCCGGGACAGGAAAACGGGGGAATAATCGGCCAGCCCCCGATTGACGGCATCTCTCGTGTTGGTGGAAATAAAGAACGTGTTATGTCGAAAATTCCGCTGGAATTTTTCATCGGCAAACGGGAAAACACCCAGAGATCGGATGTGAAGAACCTCGGTCCCGAAGAAAGCCTTGGGGTGGGACTGCACGAATTTTATCATCGCCCGGACCAGATGCTGGGGCTCCGCGCAGGCGGAACCGATAAAGATGACGTCACCGCGGTGAATACGGCCGAAGACGTCCTCCTCCTCCGCGAATTTTTCCGGATAACGGGTACGCCATTCATCCATAACGTCAACCCCTTTCTTTTTTATCTCCCCCCGGATAACGAAATGTTTTGTATCTCGAATTTTCTTCCTTGCGCCTTGTGCCTTGAACCTTTTACCTATTACCTCTTTCCACTATTGCCTTGACACATAAGATTAACCCGGTTTATACTCAGCACCCTCTCATTAACAATGCTTAACATTTTCATTTTATTGCTGGAATCGCAAGAGAAAAAATGGATGCATTGAAATCGTATTATCAGGCCATTTGCGATCAATCCCGGGTGGGCCTTTATATCCTTCAAGACGGTATCCTGCGTTATGTCAACCGATATCTGTGCGACATCCTGGGTTATGACAGGCCTGAGGAACTGATCGGCAAAGCCTTCCATGATCTGGTATACCCCCGTGACCATGAACGGTATAATCTGGAAATCCAAAAATTCAAAGATGTCGACATCATCAGTGAGCATGTATTTCGGATGTCCAGAAAGGATGATACCGCCGTCTGGGTACGGACGGACAGCAGCAGTAAGATGCTGGATGGCAAAGAGATTTATTTCGGTCATCTGAACGATATCACCGAATTTATGAATGTCGAGAGGGCTTATCGAAACTCTCTCGAACGATACCGGATGATATTCGACGAAGTCGCAGACGGATTGGCGGAAATCGATCTCCGGGGAAACATCATTTTAGCCAATCAGGGAGCGGCAAAGATCTGGGGCGGCCGTGCGGAAAAAGCCATCGGTGTAAACTTTCGATCCTATATGGACGCGGAAACGGCAAAGACTGTTTTCAAGGCTTATAACGAAATATACCAAAACGGTCGGCCCAGCAAATTGAGCTATGAAATTAAGAGGCGGGACGGCGTCCGGCGGATCGTTGAAGATGCCGTATCTTTAATTCGCAGCAGAAAGGGAAATGTTACCGGTTTCCGGGTTTCCACCCGCGATATTACCCAGCGCAAGGAAGAGGAACGGCAATTAGCCGAACATAAAAGCCGGCTGGAGGCCATCTTCCAGAGCGTCAACGACGCAATCATTACGGTTGATCCGGAGATGCGGGTCATTGAAGCAAACAAGTCCACCGAAAACATCTGCCCCGTATTCATTAACGACATGATCGGCAGGCCTTTTTCTCAGTGCGTCCATCGGTGCAATCAAGCTTGCATCGAAGTCTTAAAGCAAACACTCGAGACCAAAACAGCGATCCGTGAATACCGCACCGAATGCGGTCATGAGGAGCATCCCTCACAGCTTGTGAGCATCAACAGTTCCCCCCTCCTCGATCCGGCCGGTCAATTCATGGGGGCCGTCCTGGTAATTCGGGACATCACCCTTCTCAAAAGCCTGGAAAGAAAATTACGGGAAAGGCATCAGTTTCAAAACATCATCGGCAAAAGCAAAAAAATGCAGGATATTTACAGTCTTCTGGAAGATTTGGCCGATCTGGATACGACGGTCCTGATTACCGGAGAAAGCGGGACCGGCAAAGAACTGATTGCCCGGGCGCTCCATTATGGCGGCCAACGGGCGTTTAAGCCCTTTGTGACCGTAAACTGCTCTGCTTTGACGGAAGGTCTTCTGGAAAGCGAACTTTTCGGTCATGTCAGGGGGGCCTTTACCGGGGCCATTCGAGATAAACAGGGACGTTTTCAGTTGGCCGACGGAGGAACTATTTTATTGGACGAGATCGGTGACATTTCACCCCTGATCCAGTTGAAGCTCCTAAGGGTCTTACAGGAAAAGGAATTTGAACGCGTGGGAGAATCGATCTCCCAAAAAGTGGATGTTCGTGTTGTCGCCTGCACAAACAGAAATCTGAAAGATAACGTACAAAAAGGCGATTTCCGGCAGGATCTTTATTACCGCCTTAAAGTTATGGAAATTGCCCTGCCGCCCCTCCGGGATCGCCTCGAAGACCTGCTGCTTCTTGTCGAACATTTTTGTCGCCGTTTCAACGATCAATTCAAAAAAAGTATTGAAGGCATCTCCGACGAAGTCTTGAAAAGATTTATGAATTATTCTTGGCCTGGGAATGTCCGAGAACTGGAACACGTCATGGAACATGCTTATGTCCTTTGCCGGGGCGAACTCATTACTCTCGATCATTTACCGCCGGAAATCACATATGCTGAAGAAATGAATAATACAGCGAAAGATCGGAAAAAAACAGCGAAGATGGATGTGCAAGAGATCATCGACGCTCTGAATACGGCCCGTTGGAACAAAACAAAAGCGGCTCGTATTTTAGGCATCAGCAGGCGAACCATTCACCGAAAAATCAACGAACATAAAATTATGGATAATCCCGCAAGTTAGCGTGTCATGTCCCACTATGGGACGACTCAATGTGAGACATGACACGTTCCCCAAAAAACTTTTCACCTTTCTTTTTGCAAAAATACCCTGATTACAATATGTTGAAAAGCATTTTTTTCTCCCATCGTTGGGTATATTTTTTGTAACTTATCACTCAGTCCCCTAAAGAATTTCTATGTTTCGCAGATAAAACATTCCTCAGGACTCAGAACATGACTCCAACGGTTTGCGTCATTAAACCCGAGAACATCAACCAGGAGGTCATCGCCGAGAAAAAGCCATTACTTTTATTGTGCATGCCACAAGACGATCAATTTTCTCAACAGTTAAGGATATTGAAAGATGTCGCCGTTCAATACGCTCCGACAATTAAAACCGGCGTTGTCTCAAATGATTATATTGAAGTTTTTAAAAAAAAATACGGAATTACAGGAACCCCCACCTTTCTGATACTACTGGAAGGCAAAGAAAAAAGCCGGTTACTGGGGCTGGCCGACCACAAAAGACTAATGGATTTAATATTACCGTTCAAGGGGATTGATCGGGTTTAGCATCAGCCGTCACTACTCAACGGTGCAATCCTGAAATGTGAAAATCACTCATAGAGTTCAAACATCATGATTGTACCAAAGCGAAAGGAGGTCATGGAACAAAGGTCAGCTTATTTTTCAGGAACGAGATTCGTTTAGAGGGATATTTACCGTCGTTGTGTCCTTTCCTAAATCTCTCGCAAAGGGATACATCGAAGACCTTAACGTCGATAGCGTAACATGCAACGGTGTTCATCCGGTAAGTTGGAAGTTGGCCAATGACCAATGGATCTTTAAATTCAACCGGCAGGATTTCACCGGGGTATTGAACATGGATAAAGTACCTCTGGTGGTGGAAGGCAATTTTGGTGCTGAATTCAATTACGGCAATCTGGCCTTTGAAGGCAGCGACATCATCAAAGTAAGAAAAAGAAAGTAACCGGCAAGTCGGTGGATCGGTCGGGGAAATCCTAATATCCCCGATCGGCGGAAAAAAACGACCAAAACCATAACGTATTTAAAGGAGGTTCGCTATGAATTCGAAACGTTTTTTACGAGGCGCCGTTGTAGCTGCCGCTCTGGTTCTAACGCTTCTGTTGATCTTTGCAGGAAGCGCAAATGCCGGGCACGGCTATTATAAATCACACGGCAGGTATCTGGGTATTCATATGATAGATCCCATACAGACGGATGCCGGATATGTCGCAGGAACCATGATCGGTGATATCGGCAAGGAAGTGCGAATTTATCGAGGAATCCCCTATGCGGCGCCACCCGTGGGCGATTTGCGATGGAAGCCGCCTCAACCCGTAACACCCTGGCAGGGCATTCGCGAATGTACCAAATACAGCCTTTGGGCACCGCAACAATACCCGGGCACCCCTTTGTTTGGCGGTATTGATGAAGAGGATATGGGTGAAGACTGTCTCTATTTAAATGTTTTGACGCCAGCAAAAAAGGTCAACGAGCGCCTCCCTGTCATGGTCTGGTTTCATGGCGGAGGTCTGACCATCTCTTCCGGCAACTTTTCGAGCTACAACATGCCACCCCTGCCCCAGCACGGTGTTGTATCGGTGACGGTCAGCCACCGGCTGGGCGCCATCGGCTATATGGCTCATCCCGACCTGACCGCGGAATCGCCGAATGACGCCTCGGGAAACTACGGCCAACTGGATTTGATCGCCGCGCTGCAGTGGGTGCAGAGGAATATCGAAGCTTTCGGTGGCGATCCGGATAATGTGACCATCTGGGGCCAATCTGGAGGCGGTATGAAAGTCAACGGTTTGCTGGCATCACCCTTGGCAAAGGGTCTCTTTCATCGGGCAATCTGTGAAGCCGGTTTTTACACAGGAGGCTCACCGCTTGCTACTTCGGAACTTAGGGGCTTAAGCCTTCAGGCGGCACTCCAGGCCAAAGGCTTTACCGCAGATACGATCGCCGATATGAGAAATTTGCCCTGGCAGGATATCGTCAACACTTCTATTGACATAAGCAGCGGCTATAGAAGTGATTTCACAGTGGATGGCTGGTTCTTGGAAGACACGATAGCAAACACGATTAGAGCCAACAAGCATAGCGACGTTCCGTATATGGTCGGCGCCGGCGGTGGGGAAATAAGATCGACAAATCCCATAATGGCGCAATTTCTGCTTGAGATGAGCCAAATCCAGAAATCGCCGATTTATCCTTACGTGTTCACGCATCTGCCCAAGGGATGGAAAATTGACGGCTTTTACGCATATCACGGACTCGAGGTGGCTTACCAGTTCGGCACGATAGACAAGATTTATTACCACTGGGGTTATCTTTTCTCACCTCCCGCAGGCTTACCAAGAGACCCGGACATAGACTGGAAGGACGAATGGGTTGCCGATGCCACGATGGATATGTGGGCAAATTTCGCGAAATACGGAAATCCCAGCGTGAAAGGTTTAATATGGGTACCGTCTTACAAGCAAGGGCGCGATAAGTATCTTGATATCGGATATCCGGTGATAGTAAGTCCCGGCTACTCTGCATTAGCCGGACCGGTACCGGCTCGATAAGGATAAAATCAATCGCTTCGGAAACAGGAGCGAGAATGGATTCAGCATCCAAAAGATTTTTGAAGCAGCTTTGTAAAATTCAAAATGATAGAGGACAGAGAACAATGTGCCCGAACTGCCTTGATGCGAACGAATGAAATCTGCGTCGATATCAGCGATACACTAGGGGAGCAAACAGATCAGGGCATTTTGAGAAAAAACATTTAGATTGCTCAAATTCAATGCATCGTCGGAAGCCCTTCGTTTATTTATCAGGGCCATCCGGCGATGCATTGTTTTTTTCTTTGCATTTTGATAAAGAATTTATTTAAAGTTAAAAATAATTCTCAGGAGGAACAAATATGGAAAAAGCGTCCATCGAAGAAAGGCTGGATCGACTGGAAAAACAAAACCGGTATCTGAACGACTATATCGCCATCTGGAAACTCCAGTCTCTATACTGTCAGTACATTAATATCGGAAAGGTGAAGGCCATCGTGGACCTTTTTGCCGACAGCGATGAGGTGGAAATCAAACTCAGCAACAAGGGCATCTTGAAGGGCAGGGATGCACCGCACCGATATTTTCTTTTAAGCCATACGGACCATCCCATCACAACGGACTATGCGCCCCAGATTAAGGGGAATATGGTCATCCACCTGGCCGTCAATCCCGTCATTGAAATCAACAAGGACGGCACGCAGGCCAAGGCCGTCTGGATGAGCCCCGGGATCACGAACTTTCCCATCGATGCCCAAGGGACCATCGCCGGCGCCTGGTGTTGGGGAAAATATGAAAAGGAGTATATCAAACAAAAAGGCCAGTGGAAGATTCTGAAATTCCGGTGGCGCCAGATCTTCCTGTCCCGCTATGAACAGGGCTGGCATAAGGAAAACCTGGAACCGGGACATGTCGTGGCTCCGCCGGATGCGCAATCCGCTCCGGATTATCACGCGCCTTACAAAACGGATCAGGTTAACCGCTACGATCCGCCGCCCCCGGAGCCGTATAAAGAATAAATTTATCTGCTTTCCCCCTTTAGAGACTGTGTCGCAATAGTCAAAAGTGCCTTTTGAACCGTCACCCCGGCGAAAGCCGGGGTCCAGAAGGAACCTATTTTATTAATAAATCCTGGATTCCGTGTCGCGCTTCACTTGCACGGAATGACACAGTCTCTTAAGGAAGGGAGACTAAAACTTCAATAAACTTTGAAGAAAGGATGACAAATCCCCGGCTGTTTTTTTTGAATATATTCTTTATTTTCGGAGGTCTTATGCAAGAAAAACTCATCGCCATGATGGATCGATATTTGGAATGCCTCGTCGCCAACGATCCGTCCACTCTTCCCATCGCAAAAAATCTCAAGATCACGGAAAACGGTTACCCCGTCCAATTGGGGCAAGGCCTGTTGGAAACGGCATCGGAAATCACATACAGACATTATATTCCCGATGCCCCTACAGGCCAGATCGTCCTTTACGGTGTCGCCAGGGAAACCATGAAGCTCGCCAATTTTCTGGTTCGCTTAAAAGTGGAAAGCGATGTCATCACGGAAATCGAAACCATTATTGCCCGTGAGGGAACGGCATCCATTGCCAATCCCGCGTCCATGAAAGAGCCCAAGCCTATTTACAGCACGATTCTCGATCCTTCGGAGCGCACACCCCGTGAAGAGATGATCGCAGCGGCGGAAAGCTATTTCAACTGCATCGAAGACAACACGGCGAATGTCCCGTTTCATCGGGAGTGCAACCGGACGGCCAACGGCCAGCAGACCACCAATTCCGGTCCCGTGCCGCTCTCCTGTCTGGGCCAGTTCGAAAAAAAAATCTTCGCCTATATCACCAAAGTGCGCAACCGCCGATATGTCATCGTGGAGGAACAGAAGGGTCTGGTATTCGGTGTATTCATGATGGATGTGCCGGCCAGAAAAGAACATTTCGATCTTTTCCCTATTCCCATGGAGCACTTGCCCGTGCATATGATCACGCCTCATACCATCTATCTGGCCGAACTGTTCAAGATCGTCAAGGGACAAATCCGCCAAATCGAGGCTTTGATGTTCAATACCACGCTGGGCGCACATTCAGGCTGGCCGGATATGAAGTAGCGAATCGGATCCAGCGAACAGATACAAACTGAACGTTCTTAGAAAAGCCGGGAGGCTTTTTGAATTGATCATTAAGGAAGGGAAGGCTTTGAGATAAACAAAGCCTTCCCGAGATATCTTATGGGATCTTACGTCAAAAAATCTACTTCTTCGTTTCAGGATTAATGATATCCAGAAGTTCGACCTCAAACACAAGGGCCGCGCCGCCCGGAATAACAGGGGGACGTCCCTGTTCGCCATAGGCGAGTTCGGCCGGGCATACCAGTGTCGCTTTACCACCGACTTTCATTTTCGTTACACCCTCCGTCCAGCATTTGATCACCTGGTTGAGCGGAAATTCTATCGGCTGTCCCCGTTTCATGGAGCTGTCAAAAACCTTCCCATCAATCAATTTACCTTCATAGTGTACCCGGACCGTGTCCGTCGCTTGAGGCTGTTTGCCGGTCCCCTCCTTTGTGGAGATATAGACCAGGCCGGAATCCGTTTTCTGGGCCCCTTGTTCCTTGGCAGCACTGTCCAGATAGGCCTTTGATTTTTCAATTTGGTTCTCTGTAGATTTTTTGATGCGGCCCTGGGCAAATTCAGCAACCTTCTGTTGATAGGCCTCCGGCTCGACAATCAATTTTGCCCCCGTCATGGCATCTGTAATGCCTTTTTTGACAAATTCGAGTTCTTCCGGCGTGAGGGACAGCATTTCCATCTGCTTGGACATAATAACGCCGATGGCGTAAAGGGCTTTCTCGTCATCCGTTTTAGGTTCCGTCTTGGCGCATGCCGTTGTGGCCAGCATTAATCCTGCGATCAGCAAAACAACAATGAGTTTACGCATATGAGTCCTTTCCCTGTCTGTTATTTTAACTTCCTTATGGTGAGGCGGAGTATATGATGAAAGAACGGCATAGTCAAATACATGTTGCCGACTTTCATAAATAGTCGATTTTGCTATTTTCATTGACTTCATATCGTTCAGTGCCTATGATGTCCCGTAATGTTGTGAATCCACTTTTACAATCAACCATTGAAGCAAAACACTATTTTATAGGTGAGGCGGCGATGAACTGTGAAATATTTGAAAATATTATCGGGGATCCTGCTGCTTACGGCAGGCAGCAGCAAGCGAAAAGCGCCAAACCGATCATCGGATATGTCTGTTCCTATACACCGGAAGAATTGATTCTGGCGGCGGGCGCCCACCCCTTCCGGATTTTCGGAAACAGCCGGAACATCGAGCTTGCCGATGAACACCTACAAACATACAGCTGCGCCCTGGTGCGCGGCGCCTTGGAAGATGCCCTGGCCGGAAATCTCGATTTTCTGGCCGGTACCGTTTTTCCCCATTCCTGCGATTCCATCATGCGGCTCTCGGATATCTGGCGCATCAATGTCAATCTGCCCTTTCACTGCGACGTCGTTTTACCCGTCAAACTTAATACGGCAAGTTCCCGCGATTATTTCATGGACGTCTTGGAACGCTTTCGTCTCGATCTGGAAAAACATCTGAACAGACCGATTACCAAAAGCGATCTCCGGAAGGCCATAAATACAACCAATAAAATAAGGGGGTATTTAAAAAGGCTTTACGAGCTTCATCACGATAACCCCGCTACACCAAAGGGTCATGAACTCTATACCATCATGCGGGCATCCATGATGATGGATCGGCAGGACCTGTTGTCGGAATTGCCGAAGCTGATCGAAAATCTTGAAGCTCAATCTCCAAAGGAGACAGCAAATAAAAGAAAGCGCATCGTCATGGCTGGCAGCATTTGCGAACACCCCGATATTTATTCGATTATCGATGAGGCCGGCGGGGACGTGGTCTGGGACGATTTTTGTTCGGGAGCCCGCTACTTTGAAGGACATGTTGACGAAACAGCCGAACCCCTATCCGCCATCGCCGACCGTTATATGAACCGCGTCGTTTGTCCCGCCAAGCACGACGGTTTATCAAACCGGGCGGACCATCTCGTTTCGCTGGCAAAAAAAAGGAAGGCTGACGGCGTCATCTTTCTGCTGTTAAAATACTGCGATCCCCACGCTTTTGATTATCCCTACCTCAAATCCGCGCTGGATAACGAAGGGGTCCCGAACATCCTCATCGAGGTCAGCGACCAGCTTCCCGCCCATGGACAGTTGAAAACCCGCTTTGAGGCATTCATTGAGATGCTGTGAAAGGAGCACATCATGGCGGAAAAAGATCCGGAAAAAGAAAAAAGGAAAATCAAATCGACGGCCAAAATGCAGGAAATCATGACGAATTACTACATGGAGGCGAAAACGGCCGCCGATACGGGCAAGAAAGTGGCCTGGATCACGAGCGGCGGCCCCGTGGAACCGCTGGTCGTCATGGATGTCATTCCTGTTTATCCGGAAAATCACGGTGCCATGATCGGGGCCAGCAAGATGGGCGTCGATCTATGTGAAAAAGCGGAAATGATGGGTTATTCCATCGACTTATGCTCCTACGCCCGGTCGGATATTGCCTGCTCGCCGACGGACGGCGGACCGATCGGCGGGCTACCCAAACCGGACATGCTCATCTGCTGCAACAACATCTGCGGAACCGTCCTTAAATGGTATGAGATTCAGGCGCGATATTACAACTGCCCGCTGTTCATTCTCGACACGCCATTCTGCCATACCCGGTATCCGGAAGAAGCCGAAAAATACGTGAAGCGCCAGATCCAGGAGTACATCGCCTTTCTGGAGGATGTCTGCGGCAAAAAGTTTGACTATGACCGGATGCAGGAGGTCGGCCGGATGTCGCTTCAAGGCCAGCGCCTGTGGCAGGCCGTTCTCGATTCGGCAACTCATCGGCCCGCGCCCCTTTCCGCCATCGACGCCTTCATCCACATGGCCCTTATCGTTACCCTCCGGGGCACACAGCCGGCCATCGATTATTACACCATGCTCCTGGCCGAAATGAATGACCGGATTGCCCAGGGAATCGGCGCTGTCCCCCGCGAGCGCATCCGCCTGCTCTGGGACAACATTCCCATCTGGTACCGGATGAAGTGGCTGTCGGAGACCTTTGCCGCCCACGACGCCTGTCTTGTGGCCGACACCTATACCTCGGCCTGGTGCGGCACCCTTAAGTATTTGGATGAAAACGACTTTCTGGGCAGTATGGCCGCCGGCTACGCCCGCATCTATCTGAATATCGGCGTCGACGAAATGGCCAAACAGGTCGTTGACCTTGTCGATAAATACGGCGTCGACGGTTTTGTCATGCACTCGAACCGGAGTTGCAAACCCTATTCCTTCGGCCAGTATGACATCAAGCGCATCGTCCAGGAAAAAAGAGATATTCCCTCTCTCATCATCGAGGCCGATATGGTGGACGAGCGCCACTTTTCGGAGGGCCAGATCGAAACCCGCATTGATGCCTTCATGGAGCTGATCCGGCAAAAGAAAAGACAGACCGGTCAAAAAGCATAACTTATTCATGGGATTCATCTTATATCCGCCGGATAATATTACCTTTTCAAAACCATTGACAGAAATTGGAAAAGAGGATAGGGGATATTCGACATGTGGATTGCCCTGTCTGTAATGAAAGAGGTGTTCTTTGAACGAAAAATTCATTAAGATACTTGCTACGGGATTCGGCAGCGGCCTTGCGCCTGTCGCCCCGGGGACGGCGGGAACGTTATGTGCCATCCCTGTTTACTTGATTTTATCACCTCTGTCCCGGCCCCTTTATTTAATAACAGCCCTGGCCTTCATCTTCCTGGCCGTCTATGTGTCACAGGAAGCAGAAAAGCTTTACAACGAAAAAGACGCCCAACGGATTGTCATCGATGAGATTGCGGGGTATTTATGGACCATGTTTCTTGTAACCCCGACGGTCTTACATTGCATCCTGGGTTTTGTTTTTTTCCGTTTCTTCGATATCGTTAAGGTGTTTCCCGCCAATTATGTTCAAAGGAAGCTCCCCGGCGGTTACGGCATTGTGGCGGATGATTGGGCGGCAGGTATTTACGCCAATATTTTACTTCTGATGATCATCAACCTGTTTAAGATATAATTATTTAACAACATTAAGGATTCATTGAATGATAATCGGCGTTTTAACCATCGGCAACGAATTGACGAGCGGCAAAACCCAGGACACGAACTCCTCATATATCGCCCGCGAAGTGGTGCAGCGGGGCTGGAAAATGATCGGGACCATCTCCGTCGGCGACGACTATCAGGCCATCAAGGACGGCCTGGACTATATCCTGGCCCGCGCCGATGCCGTGGTCGTGACGGGCGGTCTCGGTCCAACGGTGGACGACATCACCACGGCCGCCATTGCCCGGGCATACAACCGGAAACTCTTTACGGACGAGGGCACCCTGAATCATATCAAGGAGCGTTTTGCGCGGGCAAACCTCAACTGGACGAACAACAATGCCAAACAGGCCGAGTTTCCCGAAGGGGCGGAGGTGATCCCCAATCCCGCCGGTACCGCTGCAGGCTTTGCTTTGAAGGTCAACGACAAAATGATCACCGTCATCCCCGGCGTCCCCATGGAGGCCAGACGGATGCTGGCAGAAGGCGTCATTCCCGTCCTGGTCCGGGCCTTCCCGGAAGAGCAGCAGCATCTGGAGCGGCGGATTATTAAAACATTCGGTCTTGCCGAAGCAGCCGTGGACGAGCGGCTCGCGGACATCGATTTGGACAGTCTCGGCGTCGGCATCGGGTTCTACCCGAACTTCCCGGAAATTCAGGTCGTCCTGACAACCAGCGGCGCCGACCTCGAGAAGGCGAAGAAAAATCTCCAACAGGCGGAGGAGCAGGTGGTCGCAAGGCTGGCGGACCATATCTTCGGTTTTGACCAGGACACCCTCGAAGGCGTTTGCGCCGCCCTGCTGACAGAGAAAAAGCTGACCCTCGCCGTCGCCGAATCCTGCACGGGAGGACTGCTGACGGATCGCCTCACCGACATCCCGGGAAGTTCGGTTTATTTGGAGCGCGGCGTCGTGACTTACAGCAATACCGCCAAAACGGACCTGCTCGGTGTTCCCGCGGAGATACTCAATGAATTCGGGGCGGTCAGCGCCGAGACGGCCCGACTTATGGCGGAAGGGGTGCGGAAACTGGGGCGGACGGACATCGGCATCTCAACGACGGGCATCGCGGGCCCTTCGGGCGGAACGGAGAAGAAACCGGTGGGCACGGTCTTTATCGCCCTGGCGGACAAGGATAAAACCTACTGCCGACATTACCGGTACCGGTGGGACCGGCGGCGGATCAAAATGATCACGTCCCAGGCGCTGCTTCTGATGCTCAAACGGTATCTCAAGGGTGAGTTGACGGATGAATGAGGTCAATAATAAGGCAAAAGTAAGGGCATTTCTCGCTGTCGATCCGCCGGAAGCGGTAAGGCAGGGCATCGCCGCCGTTCAGAACCGTCTGAAAAAGCAGTTGGGCGCCTCCGTCCGATGGGTAAGGCCGGAGGGCATCCATCTGACCTTAAAATTTTTCGGCGATATCGCGTTGACTGACGTTGAAACCATCTCAGCAACAGTGAGGGAACAGATTCGGGGCCAGGGTCCGTTGATGCTGCATGTTAAAAAAATCGGCGTCTTCCCCAATGAAAGACGTCCCCGAGTGATCTGGCTCGGTATTGGCGGCGACGTGAGCCTTTTGGTCGCGCTCCAAAAAAAAATAGACAAAGCCCTTGAAAATTTTGGTTTTCCAAGAGAAAATCGTTCTTTCAGCCCCCATCTGACACTGGGCAGAGTCAAATCGCCGCAGGGATTGAACGGTTTGGGCAAACTGATCGAAGAGAGCGACGATTCGGCGGGGGAATTTTCGGCAGCGGAACTCATTCTCTTTAAGAGCGATTTGCGTCCGGACGGGGCGGTCTATACGAAACTGGAAGTTTTTCCGTTTTCGTAAAGCACAAAAGTTTTCGAATTATAACGTCATACCGGCGAAAGCCGGTATCCAGTAAGAAAAATGCCAAACAAGAATCCCATTGTCTATATTTTAGCAAGTAAACGAAACGGCACGCTCTATATAGGTGTAACATCCAATCTTGTTAAACGGGTATGGGAACGCAAAAACAATTTAATAGACGGATTTACAAAACGCTATCGTGTCCATCAATTGGTGTGGTATGAAGTGCACGAGAACATACATTCTGCAATTGAACGGGGAAAAAAAGCTAAAAGAATGGAACCGGGCATGGAAACTTGAATTGATTGAATCTGTAAACCCGGGGTGGCAGGATTTGTTTGATTCGATAATATAGGAGAACTTCTCATATTTGCTGGATACCGGCTTCCGCCGGTATGACGTAATGGGAGCAATAGCGGCTATCATGATAATGACCCTATTGCCGCTATAACAACAAAGGTAACAGCAACGAAAAAAATATTTTATCAGGAGGTCATTATGGGATCTGAGATGGATAGAGAAAAGGCGGTGGATTTGGCCATCACCCAAATCGAAAGGCAGTTCGGAAAAGGGTCGATTATGAGACTCGGCGGCGGCGAGAAACTTCCGGATGTGCCTGTTATTTCAACCGGCTCCCTCAGTCTCGATATCGCTCTCGGCACGGGTGGCGTCCCCCGCGGCAGAATTGTGGAAATTTACGGACCCGAATCGGGCGGCAAAACCACTCTGGCTCTGCACATTGTCGCGGAAGCGCAAAAACAGGGCGGGCTGGCCGCGTTTGTTGATGCCGAGCACGCCTTGGATGTCGGATATGCAAGAAATATCGGTGTAAATACGGACGACCTCCTCATCTCCCAGCCGGACACGGGCGAACAGGCCCTGGAAATTGCCGAAACCCTGGTTAGAAGCGGCGCCCTGGATGTCCTGGTCGTCGATTCCGTGGCGGCCCTTGTCCCCAAGGCCGAACTGGAAGGCGAAATGGGAGACGCCCAGATGGGACTTCAGGCCCGGCTAATGTCCCAAGCTTTGCGCAAACTGACGGGCAGCATCAGCAAGTCCAAAACAACCGTAATCTTCATCAACCAGCTTAGAATGAAAATCGGCATCTTCTTTGGTAATCCCGAAACGACAACGGGCGGCCAGGCCCTCAAATTTTACTCTTCCGTCCGTCTGGATATTCGAAAGACAACGGCCCTCAAGCAGGGTCAGGAAACGATCGGTATGAGAACGAAAGTGAAAGTCGTCAAAAACAAGGTGGCCCCTCCCTTCCGGGAGACGGAATTCGATATCATCTTCGGGGAAGGCATTTCGAAAGAGGGCGATATCCTTGATCTGGCTGCGGATAAAGGCATTGTCGAAAAGAGCGGTGCCTGGTATTCCTATAAAGGTGAAAGACTCGGCCAGGGAAGAGACAATACGAAAACTTTCCTGAAGGAGAACTCAACGGTCCTCGATCAGATTGAAGCGGAGGTCCGTCAGAAGCTGGGCTTGAAGAAAGCACATCAGGAAGAGGAAAAATGACGGATGCGGATACGGATGCGGCCCTCGCCAAAGCCATGCGGAAGGCGTATCGTCTCCTTGCCCTGCGCGCCCGAAGCGAAAAGGAATTGCGCGACAAGCTCAAAGAAAAAGGCTTTGCCGAATCCGTATTGAATAAAGTCATTATAAAACTTGCTGATTTCAAGTATCTCGACGACGCATCCTTTGCCGGACAATGGGCAAGAAACCTCGCCGTCAACAAGCTCCATGGAAACCGTCGGATCCGGATCAGTCTCCGGGAGAAAGGCATTCCCGATGTAATGATTGAGAAGGCCATCGATGAAGCGCGGGATGAACTCAGCGAGCAGGCGGCCATTGAAAAATTAATCAAAAAAAGAATCGATCGCAGAAAAATCGTGGAAATGGACAGCCGGGAAAAGCATCGTTTGTACCAATGGCTCACTGGCAAGGGTTTTGCATCTGAGATGATCTATAAAAAAATAAAGGATCTTTAAAAACGATTGATGAGGCTCTGTGTTGATGAGATAAACGATACAAGGAGTAAAAAATTATATATGACAGGCAGCGAAATACGGGAAAGTTTTTTAAAATATTTTGAGAAAAACGGGCATACCAGGGTGGCGAGTTCGGGACTTATCCCCAAGGATGATCCGACGCTTCTTTTTACCAACGCGGGCATGGTGCAGTTCAAAAACTGCTTCCTCGGCCTGGAGGACAGGGGATATAAAAGGGCCGCGTCGTCCCAGAAATGTGTCCGGGCAGGGGGCAAGCATAACGACCTGGAAAACGTCGGTGTTACGGCACGTCATCACACGTTTTTTGAAATGCTGGGAAATTTTTCTTTCGGGGATTATTTCAAGGAAGAATCCATTGCCTGGGCATGGGAATTTTTGACGGACGTCATGAAACTGCCCGTGGAAAAACTCTGGGTAACCATCTTCGAAGACGACAACGAGGCCTTTGAAATCTGGAACAAAAAAGTCGGCGTTTCCGCGGATCGCATTGTCCGCATGGGAGAAAAGAGCAATTTCTGGATGATGGGTGATACAGGGCCCTGCGGCCCCTGTTCGGAAATCATTTACGACCAGGGTGAAGGAACGGGTTGCGGTCGGCCGGAATGCGACATTCATTGCGAGTGCGACCGTCATCTGGAAATCTGGAACCTGGTCTTCACGCAGTTCGATCGGGACGCGTCGGGCAAACTCACGCCCCTGCCGAAACCCAACATCGACACCGGCATGGGGCTGGAGCGCCTGGCCGCCGTTGTCCAGGGCGTCACCAGCAACTATGATACGGACATTTTCCGCTCCATTATTAAATTTATTGAGAAAATCAGCCATAAGACCTATGGAGATAATGAAGAGTACAATATTTCGATCCGTGTTATCGCCGATCATTGCCGCGCGATTACTTTTCTGATCGGCGATGGCGTCCTCCCGAGCAATGAAGGGCGGGGATACGTGCTCCGGCGTATTTTGAGGCGGGCGGCGCGCCATGGAAAGCTTCTGGGAATGAACAAGCCGTTTCTGCATGAGGTAGCGGGAGCCGTGATCGCTGAAATGAAGGGCGCCTATCCCGATCTCATCGACAAAGCCTCCTACATTCAGAAGGTCGTCGTTAATGAAGAGCAGCGCTTTATTGAAACCCTCGACGCGGGTTTGAAGATCCTTAACGACGAGGTGGACTGGCTGAAAAAAACCGGAAAAACGGTCATTCCCGGCGACATTGTGTTCAAACTCTACGACACATTCGGTTTTCCCACCGATCTGACGGCGGATATCGTTCGCAAGGACGACTTCACCATCGATCAGGCGGGCTTTGACAAGGCCATGGAGGCGCAGCGGGAAAAAGCGCGGGAATCCTGGAAGGGAAGCGGGGAAGAGACCGTCTCGGCCGTTTATCAGAAACTCTCCATTGATGGCATCCAAACGCAGTTCGTCGGTTATGAAGGTGTCACGGAAGCGCAATCACAAGTTGCCGCCATCCTAAAAGACGGCGTGCCGGCAGATACGATCAGCGAAGGAGACGAAGCCGAAATTATCGTTAACGAAACCCCGTTCTACGGAGAAATCGGCGGTCAGATCGGTGATAGGGGCGTTATGGAGGGTAAAGGCTTTGAGTTTGAGATCAAGGACGCTCAGAGACCGGTGGATAACATCTTTACCCATATCGGCAGGCTCGTCAGGGGAAGCCTTAAAGTCGGCGATACCGTGCAACTAAAGGTCAACAATGAGGAGAGACACGCCATCGAGGCCAATCATTCCGGAACGCATATCCTGCAAGCGGCCCTGAGGGCTGTTCTGGGCGACCATATCAAACAGTCCGGCTCTCTGGTTAACGCCGAACGCCTGCGTTTCGACTTTACCCACTTCTCGAAGATCAGCGACGAAGAACTGGAGGCTATCGAAACCCTGGCCAATCGCTACATCAGACAAAACGCGCCGGTGGACACAACAGTCATGCCGATCGATGAAGCAGTCAAAACGGGCGCTACCGCCGTCTTCGACGAAAAATACGGCGAGACGGTGCGTGTCGTCAAAATGGGCGACGTCAGCATGGAGCTATGCGGCGGAACGCATGTCAGCCGGACCGGCGACATCGGTTTGCTGAAAATTGTCCATGAATCGGCCATCGCCGCGGGTGTCCGGCGAATCGAGGCCCTGACGGGGCGTGAAGCACTGAAATATGTCCAAAAGCTCGAATCGGAACTGAAAAAGGCATCCAATCTCATCAAGGCCAATGTATTCGACTTGACGGACAGAATGGGAAAAATGCTGATCCACCAGAAGACCCAGGAAAAAGAGATCGAAAACCTGAAGGGCAAACTGGCGGCCAAAGATTCCTCCGACTTGATGGATCGGGCTCAGGAAATCAAAGGGGTCCGCGTCCTCGCCACGGAAGTGGAGGGCATGGACACCAGAACCCTGCGGGATTTCGGTGACAAAATGCGGGACCGCATCCGCTCGGGCATCATTTTGCTGGGCAGCAAGAACGACGGCAAGGCCATGCTTTTGTGCATGGTAACCAAGGACTTGACAGACCGTTACCATGCCGGCAACATCGTCAAGGCCATCGCCCCCATCGTCGGGGGAAGCGGCGGCGGACGTCCCGACATGGCACAGGCCGGCGGTTCCAAACCGGAAAATCTCGAACAGGCTTTGGAAAAACTGGCGGAAATGATCTGAACAGATCGGCTAATAACAAAGGGGGGAACCTCCCATGAAAAAGTTTGCGGGCATTTATACGGTGATGGTTACCGCGTATGATGAGGCCGGAGCCATTGACCGCCATGCGATGGCGGCGTTGACAAAATACCTGGCCGGATCGGGAGTGCATGGCCTGGTTGTTCTTGGCAGCGGTGGAGAGTGCCCCTACCTTAGTCACGACCTCCAGAAAGCAGCCATCGATGTCGTCATCGAAACCTGCGCCGGATCCATCCCCGTTATTGTAGGGATTAACGAACGGGGAACGGGTGAAGCGATTACTATGGCCCGCTATGCTCAGCAGGCCGGAGCCGACGGATTGCTTATCGCCCTGCCCGTTTTCTATCCTTTAAGCGAAGAAGATGTTTATCATCATTATAATACCCTATGCAGTCAAATAAACCTTCCCGTTCTGTATTATAATTTCCCCAGCCATAGTCATCTGATTCTAACACCTCAACAAATTGCCGGGCTCACCCAAATCGTCAATATCGTGGGTGCCAAAGAAACCATTTTCAAAAGCGCCGAGGTCAGGGAACTCGTCGAAGCGACGAATGACGATTTCAGCGTTTTTACCGGCACATGCCTGAATCTGACGAAAATGATGGGCGTAGGCGCGTGCGGCGCTATCTGCCCCCTGCCCAATGTGGCGCCTCAAACGGCCGTGGATCTCTATGAAGCCCTCAAAAAAGGGGAAACGGAGAAAGCGGCCAATTTGCAGGAAAAAATCAACAAAATCATGTATCTCCTCGGTGGCGCACCCTCACCGCATGCCCTGATGAAAGAAGCTTTGCGCCTTTTAGGCCATCCGGTGAGAATCGATGTCAAATCCCCCCTTCCTCAGCTCACAAGCGGGCAGGCCGTCATGGTAAAAAAGACCCTCTCAGACGCCGGATTGCTGTAAGATCGTTGCGCGAATTCTAATACCAGGGATTCAGTCGGTACCCCACAATATCTGCACCTAATATCATTCAACTAATTGATTTTATAATCGTAAATGACATTGTCAGCCGCCGGTGACTGATCAGCGTGCCTGAGTGTATATGACAAGACGTTGCGATCTTGAAATACCGTTCATTTAAGGATAGATATATTTTGATGATTGATGTAGAGTTCAACCCCTCAAAAAATTAATAAAGAAGAGAAAATTTATGGATATGAACTGTGTTGATAAAATACCTCTAACCAATGGCCTGACTGTCGAAGTCTTTGATTTGTCCCGATTGATCGCGGCGGATACGACCAAAGTGGAATTGCTGTTCAAAATTGAAATCAAAATGGATAAAGCGTTCTTCAGCAGCGACGATCAATATGAACTGACCCGCAGGATATTCGGCGACATACTATATTACGAATACAAGATGGAAAGAACCTTTGTCGACAACACGGATAGGCAGACGATTTTTAATGAATTTATGGATACTTTCAAGAAGGATTCCCTGCCTTATCTGTCCCATAAGGATTTTGCCCGACGCTTTTGCCTGTCCAAATATTCGGACATCGTGAAACACCCATACAAGTATCAAAGGCCATCATAGTGACAAACTGGGAAAACATTCTGCTGTCCGTTGAAAAGCCGAGTCGTTATATCGGTGCTGAGGTCAATGCCGTGAAAAAGGACCGGGCGGCCTGCAAAATGAGCTTTGCCCTGGCGTTTCCGGACACCTACGAGGTTGGTATGTCTCATCAGGGCATGCAGATCCTCTATGCCATCCTGAATGATATTCCGGACATGGCGGCGGAAAGATGCTACGCCCCCTGGCCGGACATGGAGCGGCGGCTTCGGGAATTTCAAATTCCGCTGGCCTCTCTGGAGTCGCACACCCCCCTCCATCGGTTTGATGTGGTCGGCTTTTCACTCCAGTACGAATTATCGTATACGAATGTCCTGAATATGCTGGAGCTCGGCGGTGTCCCCATCCATAGCGTCGAGCGTAAAGAAGGGCATCCCATCATCATTGCCGGCGGTCCCTGCTGCTTTAATCCCGCCCCCATGTCGCCCTTCATGGATGCCTTCGTCATCGGCGAAGGCGAGGACGTCATTAAGGAAATTGTTCAATGTGTCAAGGAAGAAAAAGATGGGGGAAAAAATAGGCACGCAATCATCAATGCCCTGGCCGGCACGGAAGGCGTCTATGTGCCGCAAATCCATACTCATGGCGAAACAATCATAAAAAGGGTCGTCCCCGATCTCAACCGGGCTCCGTTTCCCATTAAACCCGTTGTGCCGCTGATGAAGACGATTCACGACCGGGTCAGCCTGGAGATCGCCCGCGGCTGCAGCAGGGGATGTCGTTTTTGTCAGGCGGGGATGGTCTGGCGGCCTGTTCGTGAAAGGCATCTTAACGTCCTGAAAAATATGGCGGACTGCATGCTGAAGGCAACAGGCTGCGACGAGCTGTCACTTCTGTCTCTCAGTTCCGGCGACTACAGCCTGATCGAGCCGCTTCTTGTGGAATTGTCGAACCGTTATGCCGAACAGAAGGTGGCCCTCGCCCTTCCCTCCATGCGTGTGGAAACCCTCACGGCCGGCTTGATTGAGGAAATCAGGAAAGTCCGGAAAACCAGTTTCACCCTGGCACCGGAAGCCGGCACCCAGCGCCTGAGAAACATCATCAATAAAGGCAATACGGAAGCGGACCTCCTGGCGACAACGAACCGGGTTTTCGAGGCCGGCTGGAGGGCCGTCAAGCTCTATTTCATGATAGGTCTTCCCGGCGAAACGGACGAAGACCTGGAAGGCATCGCCGATCTGGCTCACAAGTGCCTTCACGAAGGGAAAAACCGGGGTCAGGTCACGGTGAGCCTGTCGACTTTTGTCCCCAAACCACACACGCCCTTTCAGTGGCAGCGGCAGATCGGCCTCGATGAAACGCTGGACAAACAGGCCTTCTTTAAAAAACGCCTCCGGCACCGGATGCTCAATGTCAAATGGCATGATGGCCGGATGAGTCTCCTTGAAGGGATCTTTTCCCGGGGAGATGACAGGTTGAGCGCCTTGATCGAAAAGGCTTATCGCCTGGGCTGCCGCTTTGACGGCTGGTCGGACCGCTTCCGTTTCGATCTGTGGGAACAGGCCATCGCTGAAACAGGCATTAATACTGAGGAATGTCTTCGAGGAAGGTCTTTTTCGGATGCCCTGCCCTGGGACAAAATCGACTGCGGCGTCCGCAAAGAATTCCTGATCGAAGAGGCGGAAAAATCCCTGTCAGGAGAGTTGACCGAAGATTGCCGCCTGTCAGCATGCAGCGACTGCGGCGTCTGCGATGACAAGAACATCGGTATCATCACTGCTGACGAAGAACCACGGCCACTGGAGGCAAAGAAGGCCAAAGCGGCCCCGGAGAAGGCAAGCGTGCCTGCCATTGAAAAACGCCTGCGGTTGACTTTTGTCAAGCAGGATGAAGCCCGGTTTCTTTCCCATCTGGAAATTTCAACAGCCCTAATCCGGGCAATCAACAAAAGTGGATTATCCTTCGTTTACTCTCAGGGATTTCATCCCCATCCAAAAATTTCCTTTGCTACAGCCACACCTGTCGGCATGGAAAGCATGGGCGAATTTGCTGAAATACAGGCCATCAATCCGCCGGGCGACGATCACGGCATGATGGCACTGATTAAAAAGATTAATGAATCCCTGCCGGCCGGTATCAAAATTGCCGGCATGGAACCCATCCCCGCTTATGCGGCATCTCTGTTCGACATCGTCAAGGGCTTTGAATACCGGATTGTGATCCCCGATCAAATCTCCGTTGACGCCATGTCCGGTCTCGAAGACAAGATCGCCGGTTTTTTGAACACGGAAGAATATAAAATCACCAAAGAAACCAAAAGCAAAACGGTCGTGAAGAATATCCGGCCATTGGTACAAGCAATGGATTACGATCGGCAAAACCGCACGATCACAATTGCCGCAACGCTTGGCAAAGGCGGCGCGGCCGTCCGGCCTGTTGACATCTTAACCGAAGTCCTGGGGGTGGACGGAGAAGCCGCAAAAACTATTTCCATTATAAAAACAAAGACTTTTTTAAGCCATCCATAGCCACAGGGAGAACTTAATTCATGACGGATTTTAAAGAATTTACCATAACTATGGCCCGTGAAGCCGGCGCGTTACTGAAGAACAAATTTCATGAAGCCCACACGATTGAATATAAGGGCGAAATCGACATCGTCACCGAAGCGGACAAAATGTCCGAAGACCTGTTAATCACAAAAATAAATCAACGATATCCATCACATGCGATTTTGTCCGAAGAGACGGGCGCTATTAAGAAAGAGTCGGAATACCGATGGATCATCGATCCCCTGGACGGAACGACCAATTATTCCCATCGCTATCCCATATTTTGCGTATCTATCGCTCTCGAATTAAAAGGAAACATTATCCTAGGTGTTATTTACAATCCCATGTCGGAAGAATTGTTTGTGGCCGAGAAAGGCGCCGGATCATTTTTAAACGGCGGCAAACTGTCCGTATCAAAAACAACGGATCTTTCCAAATGCATGCTGGCCACGGGTTTTCCCTACGATGTCCGATACAACAAAAATAATAACCTCAATTATTTTGCTGCCATGATCAAAAATGCCCAGGCTGTTCGCCGTCCCGGATCGGCGGCCCTGGATTTGGCCTATGTCGCCGCCGGATGTTTCGACGGCTTCTGGGAGCTGAAACTCAATCCCTGGGACACGGCCGCCGGCTGGTTAATGGTAACGGAAGCGGGCGGCACGGTAACCGATCTTTTTGGGGCATCCTATCGCTTCGATACGCCTCATATCCTGGCTTCCAACGGCCTGATCCATGAGGACATGATTTCCATCATCAAAGAAACCCGGAGTTGAATCAACGGGGATACACTGTCAGTTGAGAAAAACTCGGGGCATCATTATTCAGGTCACGCTCATTAGATACTTAAATGCCTGCATAATACGTATAGCTTCCTGAATCTGACATGATGTCCGGCTAAAGGACTAAACTGTTACGTCCCCTCCTTCGCCGGTAGGGGACATCCATAAAACCATAATAATGGCCAAGGATCGTTTCGTTGCAGGCCGTTACCTCCATTTTTCCCATTCGTAAAAGAATTGTAAAAGCTTGTTTTCCCCTGTCTTTTTTAGCCCGATCATAT
>JAFGLN010000037.1 GCA_016928025.1 Deltaproteobacteria bacterium | reverse complement strand
GTTTCAATCCACGCGCCCACGCGGGGCGCGACTTACCACATAAAAGTTATTGATCTGATAAATAAAAAATTCTGTATTCCGCGTTCATCTATCAAAAGGGTATTCTTCTTATTCAGTTGTCAAAGAGCAGTTGTAGAAATCAAAAAATATCCAATATTTACTGGCTCCGCGAAGCTCCCTGAAAAATCATGTTGGCATGAGGTTCGCGCTGCTTCATCAGACGATAAGAGGTCCTTCCTGATCGATTGATTTTTTTGCGCCGATATGTTCAATGCGACGCTTCCAGTTGGAACCCAAGAAATAGAATCTCAGGCTGTCTTGTTTCGGATTGATCTCGTCAATCAACTTCTGCCGCAAGACGGCCCACTGTGCGGGATCGACGATGCACTCAAATACGGAATACTGCACCCGTTGACCATAATTCTGACAGGCCTTGGACACCCTGTGAAGCCTCCGCGGTCCTTCTGGGTCCACCGTCGAAACATCATAACTGACAAGCACCAGCATCGCTCAAATTCCTCATTTCCAGATAAATGGCGGATAGCCGTCAAGATCACCCCGCAAATACCTCGCCAGCAAGAGAGCCTGTATGTGAAACAGCATACCGATGGAAACCTTTTCATCCAGGAAGGGGTGCATAATTTCCTCTTGCTTCCTTTCCTGATAGGCAACAAGCAGTGTTTTTCGCGTGTCGTCCTTCATCATGACGGCACCTGACTCTGTTTTATCAAATCCCTTGCCCTGAACTTGCTTCAAGTTGATTAGAGAGAGGGCCAAGCGATCGGCAATAAATGGGCGAAATTCTTCCATCATATCCAATGCAAGCCCCGGTCTGCCCGAACGGTCCCTGTGCAGAAAACCCACTGCCGGATCAAGGCCTACCGATTCGAGGGCTGATCGAACGTCATGCATAAGGATCGTGTAAATAAATGACAGCAGAGCATTTACATTATCGAGCGGCGGTCGGCGGTTTCGTTCCTCAAAGGAAAAGTTATCCTTCTGCGCCACAATTAGATGATCAAAGACGTTAAAATAAATATGCGCGGCGTCGCCTTCGCATCCCCGCAGAACGTCCAATGACTGATTCTGATTGAGTGTTTCCAGATAGTTACTTAGCCGTTTGACGGCAATGCCCACATCGTCCGTTGCAATCTTGTCACCATGGTCCCGCAGCGCCCGCTGGAGGACCGTCCGGCTGTTGGCAATCTTCCCCGTCAGTATCTCTTTGGCGACGTCGGCAGAAAACTTCGGATCGTCGGCACGCCGGTATTGCTCGCGCCTTAAAAGCACGTTGCCCGAGACCGGCCCCTGGACCCGGGCCAGAAAGCGGCCGTATTCGGACAGAAAGCTCATGCCGACGCCGTTTTGCGCGCAGAAGCCCATGAGAAAAGGACTGCACGAGACGTTGCCAAAGCAGACAATACCACCGATGGTATGAACGGGGAGCCGGAGCCGCACTTCCCTGTCCACACGGACGACAATCGTTTCTCCTTCTTTTGCCAGATAAGCGCCCTGCGTCGTAACGAACAGGGTGTTCAGATGCTTTTTCATGGTGTTTCGCTGGCCTTATTATCAATTTTATTATCACGTTAATCGGATCTTATCGCGTTTCCTCAGTCGCCGATCATCCTGTTCAAATAGCTTTTCACTGAGCGCTTCTTCTGAAGCGTCTTCGGCAGGCATTCGGCGATAAGGGAGCAATTTTCGCACCGCTTTTCATAGACCGGCTTAGGCGTTACACCTGCTGCAATCAGTTCATGCGCCAGCTTGGCCGTTTCTTCCGTCTTGCTGCGCAGGGACTTATCGAACACGACATCGAGATGGCGGCGGGTCTGACCGTAAAAGAGGGCTCCGCCGGGAATTGATACGTTAAGCATTTCCTCCAGACAAAGCGCCTGAGCGCAAAGCTGCACCTTGTCGCAGTCGTCCTTTTTAGGTTTGCCGCGCTTGTACTCCACAGGAAACGTTAGCCAGGAGCCATCCGGCTGATGATGGAACTCAACAACGTCTGCCTTGCCGATCAATCCAAGCTTTAAAGATCGCAGACCGACGCCGTATTCGATGCGGATATCCCCCCTCGATGCCCGGCCTTCCTCATGGACGCGCTCATGCATGATCCGGCCTTCGGCGGTACGCCCGCTCTCCGTCCACGTCTGTTCCACATGGATCAGAGCGCACTGTCTGGGACAGAAAGCCATATGCTGTAAAGCAGAAAGCTGGATGAAGTCGTCGGGATCAAACATGTCGCCGTTATTACCTAATTAATTACCTAATTATTGTGTTGTTACCTAATTGCCCGTTTTGTGCCATTTGGCGGCGGATCTGCTGGCTCCTTATGGATTTACTCGAAAATCGACAACCATATCGACAACCAAATCGACAACCGGTTACGCCATCACATAATGACTTGCCCGGGCTTGACCTTCCCGCTTGACGACTTCCATATCCAGCAGCTTACCCATTTCCTTGAGCGCTGCTTGTCTGGTGATCTTAAACAGGCCCGCTACGTCACCGATTGTGATCTTTCCGTTTTTATTGATAAACTCGACAATCCGCATCTGGCGTTCCGTCAGTGCGATCTGGCCCTTCTTCTCGGTACGGATACGCTCCGCGCTCATATGGGCGACACGTTCGCGAACCGCATCAATGCTTACCGCGACGCCTTCAATAAAATATTCCAGCCAGCGCGTAAGATCGCGTTTCCGGACATGGACGGTTCTCAACGCCTTGTAATATTCGCTGCGATCCATGTCGTAATAGTCATCCAGACAAAAAAACTGCTTCGTATCAAAACCGCGGATATGCAAGATCAAAGCGGCAATCACGCGCGCCGTCCTGCCGTTGCCGTCAACAAACGGATGGATGCGGACGAATTCATAATGCGCAATCCCGGCCATGACAACCGGATCGAGCAGGTGCGCCTCATTCGAATTCAGCCATTTCACATAATCCGCCATCAAGGTGGGCAGTTCTTCATTGGAAGGCGGACGGAAAGAGATTTCTCCGGTCAATCGGTTGGCCACCACGACATACTTGCTTCTTTCGCTGCGATAAGCACCGCAATCATGAGCATCCTCGAGCGTATTGAGCGTCAGCATCTTCTGGATTTTCTTGATGACCGCCTCCGTCAATTCGCCCTTTTGCGGCAACGTGTAGAGTTTTTCCAGAACACGAATATAGTTGAGCACTTCTTCCCGATCCTTTCGCTGGACCATGATTTTACGCCCCGCTGCAAGGTCGCTCACCTGTTCCAAGGACAGGTTGTTGCCTTCTATGCTGGTGGAAGAATGAGCGCTACGGATAATCGCATCCCGGCGCAGGGATATTTCCCAGCGTGGAATAAGCGGTGAACTGAGAATGACCTCCCTGGCAGCCGCTATCCGGGTGAGAAGACCGATCATGTGATCCGTATATTTAAATTTGGGCTTAAACATAGAGGGCGCCTTTCTATAAAATGGATATTATCACAATCGCACCATGCACGCTTTCCGCCATCTGATAAGACTTCAATTCCCGATACCCGCCATGCGGCGGGATCAGGGTTGGGGTATCTTTGGAGGTGGTCATAAATAGCGACCTTTAATATATTTTATCTTCCGGCCATGCTTTTACTTCAATGCCTGTCGGAAGGTTTGTTTTATCGACATTGATTTCATAGTCAGTTATCCCGCGAGGGAGTTCTGCATTCTTCTTCACAGACACTCTTTCAAATAATCTGCCGGCCAATTCACAACCCAAATGGCTATCATGCTTAAATATAACCAGTTTCCGAGGATTCATTTCACCACGTGCGGCAGCGCGATCATTTTCAAAAGCATTGATTAATGATTTCCATAGAAGTTCCAGATCGTCTTCAGAAAATTTTGTTTTTCTCGCATCAACGGCGGATATGAAACCGTGCATACGATAAAGTGCATATGGTACTGTGGCTTTTCGACCAAACGTAGAAGCAAATTCTCTCTTTTCCTGTTTTTTTGCTTCTTCCTCAGTTGTTACGGCACAACGCGTAATTGAGTGTTCAGCTTGATAAATGCGATCCTCTGAACGTGCAAATGTAAACTGCACAGGTCCACGAACTGTTCCCGCCCCTTTGTCGCCAGTTGAAAGCACTGCACCAAATGTCCTTATGTCATAATACATTTCACATAACGAATTTTGACGTTGCTCTATGGTTTCGCCTTTGGCACCGTCAATAATTTTATTTAATATCTGTTCTTGCCTTATAAATATGTCGTTCGGTGAGTTCAGTTCCTTTTCCAACATTACATAATTGCGTACCTTTCTTTTAATACAAACATCTGTGACCAAACCATGCTGATCTTCTGCGTCTGTCCGGGGCAGGTTAATCTGGTCCGGATCACCGTTCGGATTGCCGTCTTTAACATCGAAAAAGAATACAAAATCATATCTGTTTTTTATCGGTTCGCTCATATCATTCCTCCTTTGATTAATTTTGATTTGATGTGTTGAATTGCTTTTGTCTCTGGTGGTAATAGCCAATGGCAAACTGGCCCTGCTCCTCAAGAGAAAATGTTGCAGGGAAACTCTTGATGTCAACGTCCTTGCAAAGTTCTTGAAGCTCTTTATCCATATTGATTGCAAGCCCCGGTTTTTCATTCTTCAATTTTGTAAAATGTTTGGAATGCAAGTTAAAAAGACGGCCGAATGCGGCGGCAGGCAAGGTCATGGCATATGTGAAATATCTTTCACGAATGCCAGCATTTCTATCGCCCAGGGCAGCGTACTGAATACTTTCCAGTTTGGCGAAAATTTGCCCGCAAATATAGGCAACAGGTTTAAAACCATCTTCAATTTTTTCTGTAACCATAAAACCACCTCCTTTATTATTTCTATTTAAAATGAGCTTTATGAGGGATGCACGTTCCGCAGTAACACCGTATTCATCCATACGTGCGCGCTGCAATACCTTTGTTAACAACCATAATGGCGGAGCTGTTTCCTTGATTGCCGCATTCCACAGATATGCAGCGGTGCGTGACAACGATACATCTTTATCGTTTGTAGTATTTTGAGAACTTCGTGCCAAATTATATAAACCGGCATATCTGGTTTTTAATGTTTTCAGATCACTATCATATTCCGTGACAGCGATATCTTTGAACCATTGAGCGATTGATTGTCGGAAATCGAATAAACTGGTCTCGATCCAATCACGCACGGCAATGCGCGCCGCAGAACCGGATAGCGTGCATGAATAAAATTGATCAGCTTCTACATAGCGGCTATCTTTTTCTTTTCCCAGACTGACTGATGATAGCAATTTATTCACATCATTGGGATTCGGGGCTTCCAGTTGATCAATTTCGGGCAATCCCCTATTTTCACGTGTCCAAAACACAATGGCTGTGTCCGAACCGAAATTTCTGCGGTTCGTATAGCGATACGATGTTTTATCCTTCCCTTTTTTAGTTTTGGTTACAATTTCATTGCCCGCTGAAAGAAGCCAATTTAGCCCTTCAACATAAGTCTTTGCACAATTTGTACATATCGATGAGTTTTCATTGCCTTGCAGAGTATACGACTCAAAAGCCGTGTCATTGTATGAAATCAGTTTTCGACCACCAGCAGGTTCTTTATCCCCGGGCACACCTTTAATTGGGAAATGAGTAAAATCGCCGATTGGGAAATCATTTTTGGCACAAATGGAACATTTTGTCTCAGCGCCTGACAACAATTTCTTTTGTTTGTTGTCATAAACTTCAATTACTTTCTTATATACTGCTTCGTTTTCATGTATGTATTTGTCATTTCCGGATACTAATATTGCTATATTTCCGCTTCTGTCTTTCTTTGAAATGTTATTCAAGAAATATTCTTGACCAACTAAGTCGATCCCATTTTCTTTATTTTCACCATAAAATCTGACAACTGGAATTAATTCATCTAATTCCTTAAGTTCATCTAAACGTTCAATAAAAAGCTTATTTTTATCTGAAACATCTTTAATAAATACTCCCTTTGCTTGTAATACCCCTTTTTCTTTAGCCTTCTTTTTAAAGGCTGTACTGTCAGGATCATAAACACCTAAAACATAACCGCTATTATCCATTAATAATCGAGCACCTTTACCACTGGTCCTTTGTACCGCTTCGGCAGTTGTCTTTTTCCGCTCAATAGGTTGAAGAGAACTGAAACTTCCATCCGATTTAATCGTTAATACTAATGAAACAACTTCCTCTTTTAACGCGTCATGCACCCACACATCTTCGGACTTTTGTACACGCAATGATTTTCCAAGTTCGCTTAACTCCTTAATCATAAAAGGCCTCCTTTTCTTCCTGTTCTTCCTGCTGATTGAACGCATAGATGAAGGAAGATATCTCACTGTCTATCGGCGGCTGGATGTGGCTGGATAGCATCATCTTGTCGTTTTCAGGCACTTCGCAATTCAAGATGCCGTTTCTCACGGCAACGTCATGGAAAAATAACGGTTCCGGGTTTCCATTTTCGTTATAGAATATGTCAAATAGCATGCTGCCTATGGGTATTGTTTCTTTTAAAGGTTCTTCCTTGCCGTGCGTCTCCATAAACTCCGCGGAAAACTCCCGCGTGCCTAGATAGGGCCGCCGCCAGCATTGGCCTTTTTTGACCCGCCGGATAAATATGCCGTCATGATCCGCATCAATGCCTTTTCTGCCGATGTATTTTTCAGGTTTATTTCTGTCCGAAGGTTGTTTCTGAAAAATTGATGCCTCGATGATGTATGCCACATCCCGCAGGACGACGCTGTTTCGCTGCGCCCGCTTGTCTTCTATGATTATTGGTGTTCGCCCTTGCTTGGCATTTATTTCGTTGCGTTTGATTGTAGTATAGCGCACAGGATTTAGAACTATTATTTTTCTGACATACCACTGAAATTCCGGTTTCCATAATATGGAATCAAGAATGCCCCGTGCAGCGGATGGCGTCATGCACGGGTAAGTCATTCTTTCAACCTTGAGGTCCGGCCTTGTGAAGCAGGCAAAGCTGCCCGTGACCTTAACTCTTACTATTCTGCTATCAATCATATTCACCTCCTGTTTATACGACTAATTTGTCTGCCTCTATAGGCTCTATTGAAATACCTGTTTGCGGATCGTAATTGCCGTACCAAACCATGAATCCCTGCAGCATTGGTTTGCACATGGCACCATTTTTAAAAATAAAGTGCCTGTAAACAGAGACTGTATAAAACTGCATTCGCCGATAATCGTCTTTTGATAGAAATTCTTTATATTCCAGCGAATGAAACAACTGCCTGCTTTCATCACTGTAGTTGTACATATAAAGCCCTTCCGTTGAATCACGGATTATCCGATAACTGTCGTTGACTGTTTGATAGTTGAAATCTTTGCGTGCTTGATTAATGTTATACTGATCGGGATTTACGTAAAGATTGACCACCTGGGCGTAATACTTGTTGAAGGTATCCGGCGCATGGAGTTGTTTAATATCCATTCTTATAAATTCTTCGGCATGGTTTGCACAGGCAGAATATGTTTTGTCGGGCATTCCGCCGTCGTGCAACTTAAACAAAAATACTTTTCCACCTGAAGGGCCTAACGTGTTTTCACGATTGCAACGACCAGCAGCTTGAATAACTGCTTCAAGTGGGGCCAGGGCTCGGAAGACAACCGGGAAATCAAAATCAACACCTGCCTCAATCAATTGTGTTGAAGAAACAAGAATTTTTCGTTTAGCATATAAATCGTCACGGATACTCTTTATAACCTGCTTTCGATGATCCGGGCACATGCCGGTTGAAAGATGATATTTCTTTTCCCAATGGCCAAGATTTCTGGCTAAATTAAAAAACTCTAACGCCGGTTTCTTCGTATTGAATATTACCAGCGTTGAAGTGCCTTTGTCAGAGGTTACGTTGAGAAGATCTGATAAAACCACCGGCTCCAGCTTGTTTAGTAATTCGTATTCGACACGCCGAGTTTCTTTATACATTTCAGCGGAGTCATTGATCAAAGGCTGGATATTGTCTATGCCGTCAAAGCCTTTTCGTTTTTCAAATGCGGGCTGTGTCGCTGTGCAGAACAGGAAAGATGTTTTCATAAGGGTCTGGACATCTTTAAGCATTTGAAGCGTAGGCAGGATTACTTCTTTGGGTAGCGTCTGTACTTCGTCAAAGATGACTACGGAATCAGCAATATTGTGAACTTTTCTACATTTGGAAGGTCTGTTGCTGAAAAGTGACTCAAAAAATTGCACCGTGGTTGTCAGGATGACTGGATAATTCCAGTTTTCACAGGCCAGTTTTTTTCTTTGCTCAATAAGAGAATAATTTCCGTCGTCATCCCTGGTTGCTGTATCATCTTCATTGAAACTGGAATGATGCTCCAAAACCAATTCACTACCGAATAAATCTTTCAATATTTGTGCTGTTTGATCGATGATGTTCACAAAGGGAAGAACGATCATTATTCGTTTTAAATTATTTGTCTGTGCATGCCGTAAAGCCCAAGCTATGGATATTAGCGTTTTTCCCATTCCGGTAGGTAAGGATAAAGAATAAAAACCACATGGTTCATCGGCTTTTTGAAGCGCCTGGCGACGTGCTTCATTCCTCATCTGGTTAATTTTTCCCTCTTTGGGCATTGATGAAAATTCTGCCTCTAATTTGTTTATCATTTTTTCAATAGGCAGAGTGATATCGGGACGGATTTCAGCGATTTCCTTGTCAAAGTGTTTTTCGGTAGAAAGCCAATCGCTATCCGTTAAAGCACTGAATAAGTATCTGATGAAAACTTCACGGTGTGAGGGTGTTTTTGAAATTTCCCCTAAGGCTTCTTTTTTCAAATCACCTTCATTAATATTATTTTCTAAAACAAACCGATCAACAACGTTCTTAAATTCATCTATCTCATTACGTTTGAATGGCTCAGTATCAACCTTCCATGTCGAATTATCAGGTATACCTTTATGGTGTCCATCAATTACGAAAGATGTTTCCAGCATGCTTTTGCAACGTGCATAGCCCGCACCCCATGATGCGTGCGGAACGCTGCCACGCCTACCACCATTTCTGATATATACTTGAAAGGCTATCTGATATTTGCCAAGGTCATGTAGTAAGCCCGCAAGATAGAAAATAGATTTATAGTCTTCTTTCCATGCAAATGACGATGAAATCTCTGCGGTTTCATGAAGATGCTTCGATAAAAGATGTATTTCATGACAACTGTTTTCTGAATGTGCTATGTATTCCATTATTTCCATCTATTGTTATTTGAAGTTTTCCTAATTAATTATTCCGTGAACTTCTCATTCAACCATCCACCTAAATTTTTTTATACCACCTTTTACACCACTTTTTCATACCACCCCTGCACCCCCATTCGATGTCCTACGAGTAAATATTTTTCATTTTTTTGATTTCTTCTTTGATATCCTTGCGCAGAGCTTCCGGGGTCAATACCTCCACCTGCGATCCGTATTTGAGAATCTCACGTTTTATTTCACGAAAATCGGCTACGGGTATCGTCAGGCACAGTTTACCGTCCGGGTCCGTTCTCGTTTTTTGCGCCGGATGCCAGACTTGCTCGGTTATCCAGTTTGCAATGTCGCCGTCAAACCGCAGGCAGACTTCCATCGCTTCCTTTCCATGGAGGATACCGAAGGTGCGGCGGATATACTCCCGGGTGGCCCCGGCCGATATGCGGGTGTTTATTTTGTTCGGACAGGGTGTGATGTTTTTGATACGCGAAAGAACAAAATCACGCAGTTCGTTTTTCAGGGCACAATAGGTGACGATATGCCACGTGCCCATATATTGCAGCAAATGAAGGGGAAGTATGTCGCGTATGGTCGTTTCGTCATTGTGCGGTGAAAAATACTCAATCCGGAGCGGCAGGCCGTCCAGTAAAGCTTGCAGCATGGGGTGATATATTTTGTCCGCTGTTTTGGAATAGGCGATATTGCGAACGGACACCTTATTATTCAGGTCTTTAATGGAAATCGACCGGGGATGGGACAGTTTATTGAGCACCTGATCCAGGAAGGATCTCAGCGAATTCTTCAGCGCGGCATCCGGTACGGCAGAGGCCAGCCGGTAGGACAACAAAAGGGACGTCAGTTCTTCTTCACCCAGCCAATAACCGGGCAGTTCATAGGTATTGTCTTCGTAAGCATACCCTCTCCGCTCATGAACATAAACCAGGGGTGCATCCAGCCGATAGCGCATAAAATCAATGTCACGCTGTGCCGTTTTGCGGGTGACCTCAAAATGTTCGGCCAGGGTTCGGGCATTGGGATACTTGTTTTCCTTAATCTTATTATGAAACCACAGAAACCGCTCGTAGATCACTTTAGCCGACATGCCGCCTCCAAAACCAAAGGATGAACAAATGGACGCGTTACAATTAATTCCGGTTTGAACTGAACTGTTCGGTAAGCTTCACCTAATACTTAAAGAACAACAATATAGGTAATTCGATTCTTTTCTTCTTTTCTGCAAGAAATTTAGCGCACTATAAATGATTTATGACAGGTATGCAATAATACTCTTGAGGAATCAGATGGCGGCAATGGTTATCCTTCAGCCGGCAACCAGATATCGGTCGTAGATCGAACGGATAATGTCTTCCCCCAGGGAGGTGAGTTCATTGGCATGATATCCGAGGGGGTTGCGTTTCCGATATTCTTTGGGGGCATAATCGGCGAGGATTTTTTCGCAGTTCACGACAAGGATTGCGCTGTGGCCCCTCTGACGAATCTCCTGAATATAATTGGTCTTCCGCAGATATTTCAGAAAATGATCCACCTTTCTGAGCAGATAATCATGATTTAGCAGGGTCGAATCCATATAGGGCAAAACGCGTGCCGTGACCTGTTCGTGGATATCGTGTGTAATCTTTTCGATCTCGGTAATGAATTTTTCCTTCTCGACGGCAACGTTTTCCGCGGTGGTCATAATCTCCGCCCGGCATCGGAAATAGAACGACGCAATCTGGCTGAAGGTGATCGTATGGAGACTCTGAAGCGTTTCATGTATCGCCCGGTTGAATTCCTCCTTCGGCTTTCTCATGAAGAACGGCTTTCCCACATTGATAAAAACATCTTTGGCCCCCTTAGCCAGGCGATCCATTTTGACATTGATCGGCAGCACGTAGACTTTCTTATTCACTGCCTGAAATGTGCTTTCCACAATCTGATAGACGCCGCTGCGGATCTTCTTGAGGCCGCCATACCCCCAGGTCGTTCCTTCCGGAAATATCAACGTTGAAAGCCCCCGCTCGGCTCCCTGGCTGAACTGGTTGAGCTGGCCCGAAATGGTATTTTTGAGTTCCGGCTTTTTCATGGAGATCTGCTCGATAAACGGCCTCTCGACGGAGGAAAGATTCAGGGTCCGAAAAATCGCCAGGGGCAGGCCGGTCGTGTCGAGAAAAAGGAGGATCGACCGGATGAACCGGTTGTTCTTGGCATAATTCGTAGACAAATACCGGCCGCTGAGAAATTCATTCTTCGCCATGATGAGGAAATTGGGCTTGGGTTTCAGGGCATAGTAGACCCATGAAAGAGACGGCACTTCCGCGTAGCTGTCATGCGTCACGGTAAAGAGGATCGGTGTCGGGATGTCTTTGAGATATCCGCGCCCTTCCAGATGCGGCTTCTGATGCATGAGTTTAGAGGCGATAAAAAAGCCAAACATGATCAGACTGTAAAAAAATCCTTTTCGACTCTCAGTCATGATTAACCTCTGGTTCGTCATTTCCGGTTATCCCAACCTACTAACTTGAAATCGCGATCAGCGTTTTTTCTAAAAATAGAGCGGCATCGACTCGGGTCGAAAAATCATGTTTCGAGGGTATATTCATCCATGACCTTGAGTTTCTCCATGATAAAAGCGCGCACCAAGTTTGCTACTTCCTGAGCCGTCATATCGGCAAAAGTCTGATAGGGGATTTCTTCAAAAATTTTTATAAAAATCTTGCGGATGCCTGTAAAGTCGAAGCTGTATTTTGGCAGGGCTTGGTTGGTGCCGCTGATAACGATGGGCAGGATGGGGATTTTCTTATCCAAGGCCAGTTGAAAAGCGCCGAGTTTGAAGGCCTTGACTTTGCCGTTGTGCGAGCGGGTTCCTTCCGGAAAAATGAAGATAGAGCTTCCTTCATCGATCCGTTCCTTGCAGCTCCTTAACATCTTTTCAATGCTCACCATGTCACCCCGTTTGAGCTTGATATATCGGTTGAGCACCATATTCCAGCCGATCAGGGGCAGTCTGAAGACTTCAATTTTCGCCACCCATTTGAAATGGAAAAAAAGACGGAAAGCAACCAGAATATCAAGGAGGGATTGATGGTTGGAAACCACCATATAGATCGCGTTCCTGCGGACGTTTTCCCGGCCCTCGATGCGGATCCGCCAGGCCGGCATGACCCAGGTATAAAAAGAAGCCCAGAAACAGGTATACAGATGAAGCAGCCTTAAACGACTGTCGAAAGGATACGTCGCTGCCCAAATCATAAGTGCTATAAGAAACAGAGGAATGGATGTGATCGCGATGAAAACGATAAACAAATAACCAAACAATCGATTCAGCATAGGTGTTCTTTTTTAGATACCTCCTCTCCGCGGGAACAATGGGATACATATTTATACAATTTTTTTTGAGATGTCACTATAGGGAGAAGCCTCCTTTGTGTCAATCATATATTCGCTTTTATGGATTGTCATGCCCTCTATCATAAGATATACAAACTTTTATGATAAATTTGCCTCCCGAAAACAGGACGGTTGTCGTACGTAACCTCCTGGCCTGGTACAAAAAGCATAAAAGAGCCTTGCCCTGGCGGCAAACAGCCGATCCGTATCGCATCTGGATTGCGGAAATCATGCTCCAGCAAACACAGGTCGATACCGTGATCCCCTATTATCATTGTTTTTTAAACACTTTCCCGACTGTTGAAGCTTTGGCCGGTGCGGCCCTGGAAGATGTCCTCAAGGTCTGGGAAAACATGGGCTACTATTCAAGGGCACAAAACCTTCACCGGGCCGCCGGTATGGTTGTTGACCGCTTTGGCGGTAAGATCCCCGACAGCCATGAAAACCTGATGCGTCTTCCCGGCATCGGCGTTTATACGGCCGGTGCCGTCCTCAGCATTGCTTATGGGAAAGCCGTTCCTGCCGTCGACGGGAATGTCCGGCGGGTCATCAGTCGATTATTTGCCGTCCGCAACCCTCTGAACGATCCCCAGACTCAAAAGCAGATAAACCATCTGGCCGCCGCCTTGGTTCCCGCCCAAAATCCCGGTGCATTCAATCAGGCCCTGATGGACCTCGGAGCCACGGTCTGCAAAGCCGGGAAACCGGTCTGCGCTCTTTGTCCTTTGACCGGACAATGCCGCGCCCACAGCCTGGGCCTACAAAATACCATCCCCCCGGCTGCCAAACGCCCTGCCCTGCCCCATCGCCAGGCGGCGGTGGCCGTCGTCTTCGATCAAGGCGGTCGCCTTCTGGTCGTTCAAAGACCGTCGAAAGGACTGCTGGCGTCCCTCTGGAAATTGCCCGGCGGCTTTATTCAGGATGTCGGAACGGGGAAAAACGACCTGCGGATGCAAGTCAGGGAAGAACTGGGCATTCGGATCAGAGTTGGACAACCCCTGGCTTCGGTGGACCATGCCTATACCCACTTCCGTTTGACTCTCCATGCCTTTGAAGGCCGTATTTTGGAAGGATCACCCTGTCCGCTCGGATGTCAGGCCTGGCGCTGGATAAGGCCTGAAGATTTGAAGACGCTGACCTTCTCAAAGGTTGATCGGATGATCCTGGAGGCTGTTTTGTCATAGCCTTGCGGAAGGAGACTGTCCGCTCACTGCTCGTCTTTAGCCCATCGCCCACAGCCTTGGCCGATAGTCCATAGCCTCCGGCCAACACCTCGGAACGTCTCGTCAAAGCATTAAGGTGAACATTTTCTCTTGACGCCAACATGCATCCGGGATAGCAATCGTAAAGTGACAGGATTTGAAGGTCCATTGCTCAGCTAAAACAATATCCCAATGAAGTGAAAGACCCATAAGCTTGAATCTGTGCTGAATTGCAGGATTTCTACGTCGCGATCCCATTTAGCAGTCATAAGCATAAAAAAGGATAGGAATGTCAAAATTTGTGGATTGGATACCGACACATCCGGATGATATCGAGGTTTTCTTTGAACTGACTCCATTATCAGAAAACGATGTCGTCTATGATTTGGGTTCGGGCGACGGCCGGCTGCTCTTCGCGGCCCTGGAGCATGGCGCCGGACGCTGTGTCGGGATAGAATTGGACCCGGAGCTGATCCATACGGCAACGCAGACCGCCAGCGAGAAGGGCGTGGCCGATAAAGTTCATTTTATCCGGGGGGGACATCCTGGAAGCGGACTTGTCACCGGCCACGGTGGTGTTGTGCTTTCTTTATCCCACGGCATTTCCGGCACTGGAGATCAAGTTTGAGAAAGAGTTGAAGCCGGGCACGCGGGTGATCACAGAATCCTTTCCCATTTACGAGTGGACACCCGCAAAAATCATCAAAAAACCGGGCCGGAATTTTTATCTATACACCATGCCCCCGGAAAAGGTCAGCGAAGATGGAAATTTTAATACTCTTGCCTGAGATTCAGCACCCCACCGGCCAGAAGCATCCGTTTCTGGCGTTCGGAAACATGGCATAAGGCAGTATGAGAACTTTTTTTTGTCATGTTCTTGACGATGATCTCACCGCCCGCATCGATTAAAGTCCGCACGTCGGGGATTTCAATGGCGTCGTCCTGATCGATGAGATCGTAGTCCGCCTCTTTTTTGAAAACGAGGGGCATGATGCCGTAGTTGATAAGATTTGTGGCATGAATTCTTTCAAAAGACTTGGCGATGACCGCCCGGACGCCCAGATACATGGGACAAATCGCCGCGTGCTCCCGTGATGAGCCCTGGCCGTAAGAAAATCCCGCCAGGATGATATTATGTCTGCCTTCTCTCTTTAATTTCATGGCCCGGCCATAAAAATTCGGATCGAGATTTTCAAAAACAAACTCCGCGTATCTGGGGATATTGGAGCGGTACTTCATTCTTTCCCCGGCGGGCATGATGTGATCGGTCGTTATTTTATCGCCCACTTTGATGGTCACACAGCCTTTGATTGCGTCGGGCATGGGATCGTTATGGGGCTGGCCGCCGATATTGGGCCCCCGGTATATCGTCATGCCGGCGGCAATTTCCGGATCCGGGGGCTCGATAATCATATTGTCATCCACATAGAATTTTTTGGGCATTTTAACTTCCGGATAATCGATGTCCAGTTCTCTCGGGTCGGCAATGCGGCCGGTCACAACTGCGGCAACTGCCGTTTCCGGACTGACAAGGTAAACATCGGCATCCTGAGTGCCCGACCGTCCCGGAAAATTCCGGTTCGACGTCCTCAGGGAAACGGCGCCCGACGAAGGGCTTTGACTGTTGCCGATGCAAAATCCACAGGCACTCTCCATTATGCGGGCACCAGCGGAAATCAAATCGGCAAGATATCCGTCTCTGGCCAGATTCTCCAGCACCTGTTTCGAACCCGGGGCAATAATCAAGCTGACACCCGGATGAACAACACGGTGCTCCAGGATCCGGGCGACCATCACCATGTCCCGGTAGGAAGAATTGGTGCAGCTGCCGATGCAGACCTGATCGACTTTCACATTGGTGACCTCTTTGACCCTTGTCACATTTCCGGGGCTGTGGGGTTTGGCGCAAAGGGGCTCCAACTCCGTCAAATCGATATGAACAACCTGATCATAAACGGCGTTGGCATCGGCCTGCAATTCAACCCAGTCTTCCCCGCGTCGCTGGGCCTTCAAAAAAATCCTTGTCTGTTCGTCGCTGGGAAAAACGGATGTTGTCACGCCGCACTCGGCCCCCATGTTGGCGATCGTCGCCCTTTCCGGAACGGAAAGGGATGCTGTGCCTTCCCCGCTATATTCAAAAACATAGCCGACATTGCCCTCCGTAGAAAAAATCGAAAGGACTTTCAAAATAATGTCCTTGGCCGAAACCCAGGGCTGAAGCCTGCCCTGTAAATCGATTTTAATGACACGGGGGCAGGTCAAATAAAAAGACTCTCCGGCCAGGGCCAGGGCCACATCCAGGCCACCCGCGCCCGCGGCGAACATGCCCAATGCCCCTCCCATCGGGGTATGGCTGTCCGCACCGAGGAGGGTTTTGCCTGGCTTGCCAAAGCGTTCCAGATGAACCTGATGACAGATGCCGTTGCCCGCGCGGGATAAATATAAACCATATTTTGCGGCAATCGACTGCAGATATTGGTGATCGTCGGCGTTTTCATATCCGATCTGTATGGTATTATGATCAATATAACTCACCGACAATTCCGTTTTGACCCGTTCACATTTCATGGATTCAAACTGAAGATAGGTCATGGTCCCTGTGGCATCCTGCGTCAGGGTTTGATCGATTCTGATACCGATTTCCTGGCCGGGAACGAATGCGCCGGAAATCAAGTGACGTTGCAATAATTTTTCTGTTATTGTCTGTCCCATACAAACTCTCTTCAAATCACCATGAGATATCATTAAATTTAAAATCCGCAAATAGCGAGAAGAATCATGCATCCAACGCTTATTACCCCTCGCTGTTACCTGTTTCGTAACCGCTTCAAAATATAAAGGGTAAAAGAATAAATCAATAAAAAAATGGAGAATTCGCGGGACGGCAAACCATTTCCGTCTTGACAAATCGTCATTTCCCTGTTAGCAAAAAGCGGGTTTTATCCTTGGATTAAAACGCAATATTAAGATATTTCCACCGTTTAAGAACAGTTTGTATTATAAAATCCTATAACGACAGGTGGTCTATGTTTATTTGGCTTTTTCATCGTATCAGCGGCGCGGCTCTGATCATTCTTTTCGGTATCAAAATATTGACCAGTTTTTTTCTTTTTGAACTGGACCAAAAACCGGATTGGGCATTGAGTCTGCACCGAAATCCGATTATTGATGTCCTTATCTTAGTTCTTTTTACATTTCACGCGCTTTACGGCTTAAGAACCATTATTATTGATTTCGGTTACCGCAAAGAAAAGCTGTTGTTCTGGGTGGCGAACATCGCCGCGGCGATTATTTCCATAACATTGGTCTACCTTTATTTCAGGTTATCTTAACTATGCTTTATCATGATATTCTTGTCGTCGGCGGCGGCCTGACCGGTCTCCGGGCGGCGGTCGGCCTCTGCGATCACTATAACGTGGGACTTGTCAGTAAAGTTTACCCGGTCCGCTCCCATTCCATCGCGGCCCAGGGCGGCATCAACGCGGCTCTGACCAATAACCCGGAAAGCAAAGACGATTCCTGGGAAAAACACACCTTCGATACCATCAAAGGCAGCGACTATCTGGGCGATCAGAACGCCATTGAAATCATGTGCAAAGAGGCCATCAAAATCGTCTACGAAATGGAGCACTGGGGATGTCCCTTCAGCCGGTTTCCCGACGGCACCATTGCCCAACGGCCCTTCGGTGGGGCCGGATATCCCAGAACCTGCTATTCCGCGGATCTCACGGGCCACTCCCTCCTGAATACACTCTACGAGCGCGCCGTCGCCAAAGGCGTTAAAATATATCCCGAATGGTTCGTCGCCGCCCTGTGTGTTGAGGACGGGCAGTGCCACGGCATTATTGCTCAGGACACGCACACCGGGGCGTATGTTCCTGTCAGCGCCAAATGTACCTTTTTCGGTACCGGCGGATACGGGAGGGTTTATCAGCATTCCACAAACGCCCTGATCAACACAGGCAGCGGCATCGGCATGGCCTACAAGGCCGGCGTTCCCCTGAAGGATATGGAATTTGTTCAATTTCATCCGACCTCACTCATTGGAACCAACATTCTGATGACCGAAGGCTGCCGGGGCGAAGGCGGCTATCTGATCAACAATAAAGGTGAGCGATTCATGAAGAATTATGTTCCTCATTTCATGGAACTCGCCCCGCGCGATATCGTCTCCCGAAGTATTCAAACAGAAATTAACGAAGGCCGCGGTTTTGAGCACCCTCTGGGTAAGTACATCCAGCTTGATCTGCGGCATCTGGGAAAAGAGAAAATTTTGGATCGTCTTCCGGGCATCCGTCATATCTGCATCGATTTTATCGGCATCGATCCGATCCTGGAACCGATACCCATCATGCCCTCCCAGCATTATTCCATGGGGGGCATTGATGTCAATGAAAGGGCTGCTTCCGAAGCCAAAGGCTTCTACGCGGGAGGTGAATGCTCCTGTGTCAGCGTTCACGGGGCCAACCGTCTGGGAGGCAATTCCCTTTTGGAAACCATTGTCTTCGGAAAACTGGCGGCCAAGGCCATTCTGGAAGACTTGGAAAAGCAAGACCTCAAACCCAACGAAAAAGCCCTGCTGGCCCTGAAAGATTCGGTCATGAAGAAAATCCATCGTCTGACGCAACCGGGCGGGGAAAGGCCTTATACCATTACCACCGAACTCGGCGAGGTCATGAATGACAAGGTCGGCATCTTTCGGACCAAGAGCGAGCTGGCCGAGGCACTGGAAAAAGTTATTGAGCTCAAGGACCGCTACAAAAATGTCAGCGTTTCCTCAGCGGTGCTACATATGAACTACGAACTGCAAAGCGCCATCGAGCTTGAATTTATGCTTGATTGCGCTCATGCTATCACGTTGGGCGCGTTGCTGCGTGAAGAAAGCCGCGGCGCCCATTACCGGCTCGATTTTGCCAAAAGAGACGACGAAAGTTGGCTAAAGCACACCATCGCGAGGATAGGGCCTGACGGAGATCCCGTCATCTCCTACAAGGATGTCGTCATTACACGTTATCAGCCCATGGAGAGAAAATATTGATCAGAAGTAATTATTATACCTTCAAAATTTTGCGGTACGACGCGAAAGACCCCTTGCGGGAACCCTATTTTCAGTCTTATCATGTCAAGGTGGTTTCCGGCTTGACGGTCCTGTCGGTCCTGAATCGCATCCGCGATGAAATAGACGGGACCCTCGCGTTTCGGGCCTCCTGCCGTTCGGCCATCTGCGGTTCCTGCGCCATGGTCATTAACGGCAAGATCGATCTGGCCTGCCGCACACAGGTTGCCACCTTCGAATCCGACACGGTGATTCTGGAACCCCTGCCGAACTTCGAGGTCATGCGGGATCTCGTTGTCGATATGACGCCCTTCTGGGAGATGTATGAACAAGTTCAGCCATACCTGATCAGGGAAAGTGCTGTTCCCGAAAAGGAAATCTACCAGAGTGAGAAGGATCGCAAAAAGATCGATCAATTCGTCAATTGCATCCTCTGTGCCTGCTGCTACGGAGCCTGCCCTGTTATTGCCGATGAGCCGGGTTATCTGGGACCGGCAGCGGCGGCCAAGCTGGAGCGTTTTATCCTGGATTCCCGCGATGAACGCCCCGCGGATTCGCTGGAGTCCGTCAATACGCCGAAGGGCGTCTGGGCCTGCAGGACTGTTTTTCGCTGCATTGATGCCTGCCCGAAAGACGTCAGGCCGACGGATGCCATTGTCAATCTGCGCAAAAACCTGGTTAAAAACCGTTTTAACATGATTCTGGGGTCTAAGAAGAAATGAAACTGAAGTATTCGCTCATCTCGCGCCGGACATTCCTGAACACCCTGTTTGGGAGTTGGCTTTTCGCCCTTTTTTCGGGTTCGTTTTATGCCCTAATCAAATTCGCCTTTCCGACCGTGGGCAAGGAACCTGATTTCGTTGTCCTGAAGCTGAAGGATTATGTCGATATCCCGAACAATTCTGTCAAGCCCTTTACCTGGGGAAATGTCCTCGGGCTTTACCTTAAAAAAGAGGACGGCAGTATCATGGCCCTGAAGGGTGTTTGCACGCACATGGAATGCAACGTCGCCTATAAACCCGACGAAAAAAAATTTTACTGCGCCTGCCATCAGGGCTGGTTTGATGATACGGGCCAAAATATTGCCGGTCCGCCGCCCAGACCGCTTGAAACATTTGACGTTATCGTAGAGGGCGAAAAGCTTATTATCGCAAAGAAGGGAGTCCAGGTTGAACTACCCAAGGCTTAAACACTGGCTGGAAGAGCGCTATGACCTGACGGATGTCAGGAAGTTTGCCAAAAGCAAACTCATTCCGGAACACCGCTACGATTTCCTTTATTATACAGGCGGGATCACCCTCTTCCTTTTCATCATCCAGTTTATATCGGGTATGCTGCTGGCTTTTTATTATGTGCCGCATATCGATCATGCCTATAAGAGCATTATCGACATTGTAACCAAAATCAACATGGGCTGGTTCTTCCGGTCTTTTCATCATTGGGGAGCCCAACTGGCGATCCTGTTTTTGTTTATCCATCTCTTCGGTACCTTGCTGGTCAAGGCCTACCGCAAACCTCGGGAAATGATCTGGGTGACGGGCTTTGTTCTGCTCATTATCTCCATTTTTTTCGGACTCAGCGGCTATCTGCTCCTCTGGGATGAGCGGGCCTTTGCCGCTGTTCGCGTAGCGACAGGCGGCGCCGGCGCCCTGCCCGTCATCGGTGAATTTATTAAAATCTTTTTAAGGGGCGGCACCGAGGTGACCGGTGAAACCATTGTCCGCTTCTATGCGTTTCATGTGGCGATCCTGCCTTTGATCACCCTCTGTATTATCGGATTGCACGTTCTGCTGGTCCAGTATCATGGTGTAAGCGTCCCCACTTCACTTGAAAAAAACAAGACGTCTGCGGTTCCCTTTTTCCCCAATGTGTTTTATAAAGACATGATTATCTGGCTGATCGTTCTGGGCGTTGTGGTAACATTGGCCGTCTTGCTGCCCCCGGAAATCGGTATCCAGGCCGATCCTTTGGCCCCGCCACCGGAAAACATCAAACCGGAGTGGTATTTCCTATGTGTTCTCGAGACGTTAAAGCTGTTCCCCGGGGAGATTCTCGGTCTCAATGGAGAAACCATCGCCATTCTGTGTGTTTCTACCGGGATTCTCTTTCTCTTCCTCATCCCCTTCTTTGCCCGCAAGGCAAACCGGGGTAAAAAAAGTCCCCTTTTCACATCCATCGCCGTTGTCTATGTCGTTTATTTCGTTACCATGACAGTGATCGGCTTTTTGAGTTAGGAGAAACAATGAAGCAGAAATTTATGACATGGGTAAAAAGCCGTCTTGCCGTTATGGGTTATGCCCTGCCATTGGTTGTCTTGTCCATCATCTGCGGGCTTTCGACGGTAGGGGCGGAGGAAAAAGTTCCTGTGTTTCCGCAATCGACTTACGATGCCTATATCATTTATCAAAACCTGGCTATTTTCTGGATATTCATTCTCGGGCTCATTATCATCATTCTCATGAAGCTGAGGGAAATCGAACGAACTCAAAAGCTTGGCGCGGACAATGACAACGAGGATGCGCCCCGGCTTGAATAACGTTCTCTTCTAACCCAAACGACTCACGCGTTTCTGTATTACGATTAAACCTTTCTATCCTAAACACAAGGAGGAAGAAACTATGGTAAATTCAATTCGTGTGGACAGAAGCATTCCGATGAAAATGCGGGACGGCGTCATACTTCGCGCCGATATCTACCGGCCGGACGATCATGAAAAGCATCCGGCCATTGTGGTAAGGACGCCCTATGACAAAATCCTGAGCGGGCACAGCGATTATCTGTCTGCCCTTCATGCCGCCTTCGCCGGTTACGCCTTTGTCGTTCAGGACATCCGGGGGCGGTTTGCTTCGGAGGGCGAATTCCAGCCCATGGGCTCCGAAGGCCCCGACGGATACGATACCATTGAAACCGTTGCCGCCGAACCCTGGTGTGACGGCAATGTCGGCATGGTCGGCAGTTCTTACCTCGGACGCAACCAATGGCAGGCGGCCATCGAAAACCCGCCCCACCTGAAGGCTATCGCCCCATCCATCATCTCAGCAGGCCCCATCAGCGACACAAGGATGACCGGCGTCATGGACCTTGAACAATCCATCAGCTGGTTTGCCGCCATGGCCATCGATATGCTGGTCAAGCTCAAACAGGAGGGCAAGGATGTCACCGAAGCGGCCGGGATGCTGGAGCGGGCACGGTTCAATCTCAATGAGGTTTACAACTATCTTCCTCTCAAGGACCTCCCCCATTTCAAGTTCGAGGGACTGAGAGAAGGCTTTATGGCCCGCATGGCCAATGATTTGCCCCCAAATATTAAAACAGACGAGGACCTTCTATGGCCTTTTGAAAAAGTTCATTGCCCCTGTTTCCACAACGGTGGATGGTACGATATCTTCAACGGAGGGCTCTTCACCGCTTTTAAGGGAATGCGCGAACGCGGCGGAACGGAACTCGCCCGCAATAATCAATATGTCCTGTGCGGTCCCTGGTTCCATGGGTCCATATTGCCCGCTTATGTGGGGGGCATTAACTTCGGTCAGGCAGCCTCCAGCATGGCGACTTTTACCATGGAGCGCCACATCACGTTTTTCGACAAGTACCTGCGGGGCATTGAAGGCCGCCCCATGGCGGCCGTCCGCTATTTCGTGATGGGGCGAAACCGTTGGAAAAACGCCGATACCTGGCCTCTGCCGGAAACCCAGTGGAAGCGGTTTTTCTTACACAGCAAAGGAATGGCCAACACCCTGAACGGCGACGGCTTCTTGAGCACGGACGCACCGGGGTCTGAATCGCCGGATATCTATACTTACGATCCCCGCTTCCCCGTCCCAACCCTGGGAGGCAGAAACCTGCTCGCGGGGACCCTCGTATCAGGCCCCTTCGATCAACGGCCGATCGAACAAAGGAAAGACGTCCTGTGTTATACGACACCGGAAATGAAGGAGGAGATGGAGGTGACGGGACCTCTGAAACTTCATCTATTTGCGGCGACATCGGTACGGGACACCGACTTCATGGCTAAATTAATCGACGTCTATCCTGACGGAACGGCTTATAATGTCGCCGAGGGCTGCATCCGAGCCCGTTTCCGCAAAGGACTCCTGCATGAGGAATTTATCAACCCCGGCGATGTTAACGAATATATCATCGATCTCGCACAAACCAGCATCGTCCTCGGCGTCGGCCACCGGCTCCGAATCGATATCACGAGCAGCAATTTCCCACGAATCGACCGGAACATGAATACGGGGAACCCCTTCGGAGAAGACGCAAAGGGCATTCCGGCGGTCCAGACAATCTTCCATCAGACCGAATATCCGTCATACATCTGTCTGCCGGTCATTCAACCGCGATGGCAAATGTGGTAGAAAAGACAGAATGAAGGTTCAAGGATCAAGGTGAAAGGTGACGAGTAACAGATCAATCCCAACGGCGCAAGATCGATGAATTATGGTTTCGGGGCAAGTATGTCGTACTTAGGATTAATCCTGCAACTTCCGCACAAAAACATCCTGACCTGGCTTGTCACTCGTCACCTGTCGCCGGTCACTATTTGAAGGATTTTTTATGGCTGTACACCGTTGCGGAGATCATCTTGATCTGATCGACCTGGACCTGCCCCTGGAGGGCTTCCGGAAATTCATCAGCAGTTGGCTTTACACAACCCCGGGGATTGCCGTCGTAGTCGATCCCGGCCCCAGCGCGACCATTTCGGAACTGGTAACACAATTGAAGCAAAAAGGCGTGGACCATGTCGATTACATTCTGTTGACCCACATCCATGCCGATCATGCCGGCGGCGCCGGCCTCCTGGTCGAACAATACCCCGAAGCCCGCATTATCTGTCACCGCCGAGGCATTCGGCATATGATCGACCCCCAAAAGCTCTGGGAAGGTACCCAAAAGACTTTGGGAGCTGTCGCTACGGCCTATGGTGAGATTTTCAGGGTACCGGAAGACTCAATCGGTTTTGAAGATCGCATTCAACAGGGCGATCTGGTCATTGAAGCGTTTGAAACGCCCGGTCATGCGCCCCATCACCTCTGTTATCGGATAGGCGATATTCTCTTCGCCGGCGAAGTGGCCGGCGTCATCTACCCGTTTGAAGACGGCGGCCTGTATCAACGCCCGGCCACGCCGCCCGTTTTCGATTATGAGATCTCCCGCCGGTCCCTGATCAAAGCAGCGGCCCTCCAAACCTCTCTGGTCTGTATCGGCCATTATGGTTGCCGGCGGGATCGAGACAGCCTCTTCTCTTCGGCCCTCGACCAGATGGCACACTGGCTGGCTATTGTGAAGGAAGCGAACGACAAAACCCCCGAAATGCCGGAGGAAGACCTGTTCGCCGATCTTTTGAAAAGGGATCCGGGCCTTGCCCGCTTTTCCGATCTCCCGCAGGATATCCAGGCCCGGGAACGTTATTTTTCCGCAAACAGCATCCGGGGAATGAAAGACTATCTATTAAGAAAGCGCAAACAGCATCCGGGGAATGAAAGACTATCTATTAAGAAAGTAAGGCGTGGTAAATACCCTGAAAAAGTCTCGATATTCTTTATCCTTGCTCCTAATTTGTTGTAGTTACCCCTTTTTTATCTCAGCAGAGAGACTCTCTGAAGCATATAGATGACCTCCTCCAGCCCTATCCTATCATCTCCACTAATGTCGTTCAGCCAAAGGTCTCCCAAGGAAATTTTCATGCCGGCCAACATCTTCAAAGCCGAAACAATTTCGACCAGATCATATTTAGGCCCGGCATACGCACCCGGGCTCAATTTCAAGGTGTATCCATCGGCATACTCCCATTTAGGATCTATATAGATAAAAGGGTCCACTTGTGCATAGAAATAAGCCGAGGACGTATCACTACCCTTATTACCACTCGTAGAAGCCAATATGTCCGGTCCATACCTTACCTGTATTTTAATCTCAATCGGTTGGATTACCCCGGAAGCAACTTCAATAGAACAATTTTCCTGAATATCCATTAACCCGGGCGCATAGTACCCTCCACTACAATCCCGACCCAATACGTCGCCGATGCAATTACAAAAACTATAACGTTTGTTGAAAATATAGCCGGATTTATATGTATAATCTCTATTCAAGGCCCTTACGGATAAATCAACCAAGGCTATTCCTAATGCTCTCCCCATTGGTACAATGTCTATTACACATAAACCATCCATTTGAATAGGAACCTGTCTTTTCACTCCCGAAGTATTCGTGATTTCAGCATATAAATAAATGGCACCGTATGTTTGGGTCGTTCTCACGTTAAGATAGGTGGAGCCTGATGAAGACACGGTGACGGTTACCATATCGGAAATTTTCACTAAAGGAATTCTTTTAAAATTGGAGGCTCCAAAGCTGGCAAGTAACGTCGATACATAGCCCTGCTGATTAACGGTATGTGTATATTTGTAATACTCGTTTTCATCAACAAAGGTTTCATTATAGTCCAGTCGTTCAGGCAAATCATCAAACTGGCCAGAACGACCACTCTTATCATAAAATGTAACACCCTCAAGATATTTTAACGGCTTCGGGATTGTTTGAGCCCGAGCGCTTTCGTTAACAGGAAGGATTAAAGAAAAAACGAGGATAAAAAACGCTAAACTCCAATTTTGAATAGTATTATGATACATGATACCCCCCTTGTTAACAATCAAGGTTAATCCTTATGTTTTCAAAAACAACCGGATTGCTTTCCGTTGAGGCAAGACGGCAACTTCAAGAGATCCGAGCCCCGTCCCCGCCTGCCAGCGGATCTTGCCGTATCTTATGTATATAATAATATTAACTTTATACACCATTGAGCATCCATATGTCAAGTGAATGATCTGGTTTGAATTGTTTGCTTGATAAGAACTTGGATCTTGCTCCTTTCCCCTTGAATCTTGTTTTTACCCCTAACTTTCGATCGTCCGGCGGGGCGGTCCGGACCGCCTGCGGTTTGACTTCCCCGCGGTCTTGATGTCTTTCTTATGATATTTTTCCCCGCCTCCGTCGGCACCTGTTTTCCTGTCCCGTGGTGGTTTTGTGCGTTTTTTCGGCGGCGGTTCCGGCAAGATAAGCAGCTCTTCCTCCGGATAGATGCAGTTCAGCTTCCTGCCCATGTATTCCTCAATGGGTGGAAGATAGAAGGCTTCCCTTTCGTCGGCAAAACTGACAGACGTGCCCGCAGCGCCCGCCCGGCCCGTCCGCCCGATGCGATGGACATAATCCTCTGCGTCGAAAGGCAGGTTAAAGTTAACCACATGGTCTATGCCTTCGATGTGCAACCCCCGGCCTGCCACATCCGTCGCCACCAGCACACGGATTTTCCCCGCCTTGAATTGTTCCAGCCTTCTGATGCGCTTTTGCTGGGGGATATCACCGGAAAGTTCGGAACATTTAATGCCGTACCGTGAGAGAATGTCCGCGAGGCGGCTTACTTCGTCTTTCCGGTTGCAAAATACCAAGACACGCTCCAGATTTTTTTTCGCGATCGTATTGTACAGCAGAGCGAATTTTTGATCCGAGGTCACGATATAGACAATCTGATCCACCGTGTCCACGGCAACCTGCTCCGGCTCAATTTCAACCACCACCGGATCACGGGTCCACTGGGCAGCCAGACGCATAACTTCTTTGGTCAGAGTGGCGCTGAAAAGCATTGTTTGACGTTTTTCCTTTGGTGGCGTGGCGTGGATAATCATCCGGACATCCGGGATAAATCCCATGTCGAGCATCCGATCCGCCTCGTCGATGATCATAATCTCTGTCCTGTTCAAGGTCAAGTCGCCCCGACGATGAAAGTCCAACAGCCTGCCGGGCGTAGCGACAACAATATCCACCGCAACACCGGTCAACTGTTTCCTCTGTTTCTCATAATCCATGCCGCCAAACAGGGAAATCACCTTCAAATCCGTATATCGGGCAAGCCTGCAGGCTTCTTCAGAAATCTGCATGACCAGTTCCCGGGTCGGAGCGATCACCAGCGCCCTCGGCGTACCGGGTTTACGGCCCCCGCCGATCGGATTTTTCAGGAATCGATCGATCACAGCAATGAGAAAAGCCGCCGTCTTACCCGTTCCCGTCTGTGCACGCCCACTGGCATCTTTACCGGACAGGGCGCTGGGCAGGATTTCCGCCTGAATCGGCGTGCAATACTGGAAACCCTGATCATTGACGGCGCGCATGAGCGCATCAGGGAGGTCAAAATCGTGAAAACGCGTCTTGCCTTCCTGAGGCTCTACTTTAAAGTTCGAGATGTGCCAGGGCTCCTGAGGTCCGGCGATTTCCGAGGTACTGGTCATCCTCGTTTCACGCCTTCTTCTGCGTCGAGGCCTATCGGAACGCGGCGGCTTTTTAGGCTCCGTATATGCGGACTCCGACTCCGGCGGTCTCACTTCTCTATTTTCTTTGATGGGAATGTCTTTTGATTTACTGAAATTACCGATTTTCTGAACAACTTTTTGAAGAAAACTTATCATCCTTTTTAAAAATTAACTCCTGTCTATTCGCTTATTTCCTATTCCACATGTTTGGATTCCGTCACGTCGACGAGCCGAAGTAATGAATATTTTAATGCTCTTAGATTAACAAAATTCCCTCGGCAATCGAAAGATGCAACAATTCTCTTAACAGTTTCAATTCAAACAATTTGAATTTATTATAGTACTGAACCGCAAATAAAAGCAATGAATTATACGCTATTTAATCTCTTTATCTGCGGCTTTTATATTTATCTCATGATCTCGCGGGTGGCACCACACAGCATGAAAAGTACCTTTAACGGGTGATAGGGGGTTATTTCAATTAATATTTCAACTTTCGCACACAATTAAAAGATTCTATCACTTTGTATTCTAACAACAAACGGCGATATTTTGCCAAGCAATTAGCCACCGC
>JAFGLN010000036.1 GCA_016928025.1 Deltaproteobacteria bacterium | reverse complement strand
TCCGTCAGGGCCGCTATGCGTTGCAAAAAGGCGGGCGTTGACGTGATTGTGGCCTCCGGTCATGAAGGGGGCTTTCATACCCACTGGCAGCCAATTCACTCCATGGTGCTTTTTCCCGCCGTGGTCGAGGCTGTATCCGATGAAAAGACCTTGGTGGTTGGCGGCGGAGGGGTTTCCGACGGCAAGAGCCTCGTGGCCTCTCTGGCTTTGGGCTGCGACGGCGTGTTGATGGGGACCCGCTTCCTCGCGACTCAGGAGAGCGATTTCCCCCCGCTCTGGAAACAGGCCGTTGTTGACGCCCAAGACCGCGGAAGCCTGATCGCCCGCGGTTATGTGGGCCCGGCCCGCTGGTTGAGAAACGCCCGAAGTGAAGAACACGCGAGAAACACCCTCCAAAAGGCACCGGGGGTTTTCCTCGGGACGCCTGATGATTCTGCTTCCGCGGAAGGTATGTCACTGATTAATTATGAAAACGAGTCCATCAAGGCTGTTTACGAGGGAGACAAGGAGAAGGCCATGATGGCCGGCGGCGAGGTGGCCCAGCGTATCAATGACATGCCGAAGGTTGAAGACCTGGTCCAGAGCATTGTTAAAGAAGCAGAAGAAACACTGGCAAATATGCCAAAGAAATATCTGGGATAAAAAATTCATATTCCCTGTAAAAAAAGCCGGGGGTAGTCCTTCATTGCCTCCGGCTTTTTTTATTTTCAAACAGACGCTATGAAAACTTTTTTGAAGTGTTCTATCCGTTTCATATTGATCTTAGCAATCATATCGTCATGAAAACCATATCAGGGGGGGATTGAAAAAAACTGAGGGGGATGGCGATGCCGCAATCACGACATCGCCAAAAAATCAACATGATGCCAGACGGTTTCGAAGTCGTTTGGCATTGAAGGGTAATAATTTATCGGGCGGTACCCCATACGGGGATGTCTCAAAATCTCTTCTAAGCTCCCTTCGTCGGGATATGATCAGGCGGCCGGACCAGCTTCATGGACAGGGCTTGGGTCTTGTCGCAACCGACAACGCAAACGCCGCACCCAAAACAGGCCTCGGGGTCCACTCTGGCTTTCAGTTTTTTTGATTTGGTTTCCCCCGCCGCTTTGACCATTTCGATGGCGTCAAACTGGCAGCGGTCCACGCAGGTCTGGCAGCCGTTACAGGCCTTCTCATCGACAACGGCGATAAAGCGGCTTTTTGCCCACAGCTTATCGAGAGGAGCCTTGATGATATGCATGGGAACGGCCAGCATACAACAGTCCGTGCAGCACTGACAGGCGACTGTTGTGCCGGTCAGCGAAGAATTATTCTGCCAGGTATGAAGCAGTCCCTCCTCTTCCACTTTATCCATCAACGCCAGGGCTTCATCCACGCTCAATTCTTTCCCCGCGCCTCTGGCCATGGCGTAGTCAGCCCCGCGATTGAATTGAAAACAGTGCCATATTTCTTCTTCCGCCGTGTAGGCGCAGTGTTTGCCGACAGCCGTCGTGCGATACCGGCAGGAGCAGGGCACCACGGCGATGCGATCCTGGGCTTTAACGATTTCACGAATATCGTCAAAAGGCTGAACATCCGGCAGGTCTTTAATGGACTTGTAGGCCGGCAGGATCCGCGCAAAGTGTTGCGGCAATTCGGAATAAACTTTTCCCCTGTCCGGATACCATTCATTCATGACGAAATCGTGCCATAAATGATAAAATTTGCGGTCCTTGACCAAATCCAGTCCTCTGGAAGCCTGGCTGGCATCATGGAACTGACCGATGGAACGGGCAAAACGGTAATACTGCCGGTCATTGAAATCGCCTTTGGGAAAAACAACACCGGCGTGGAAAAGGGCTTCCAGTTCCCCCTTAACCCTCTCCACGTCGAATCCCGTCTTCTCGACCACTTCCGCCGGTGTGCCCGGAAGGGCGACAGCCATCCGGGCCTGCTCCGGAGTTAATACGTGCTCCAACAGGGCGCGCAGACGTTGAGAATCAGGATACTGCAAATGCTGCATTAAAGTTTGATATGCGTCATCAGCCATCATTTTTTGTCCCTCCTTCAAATGAGCATAGGGTGTTCAAAAAAGCTCTTTTTTTGTGTTGTTCAAAAAGTCCGGACACCGGAACCCGAATCGGGAACGCGAGCAAAGGGGGTAGATTTCAAATCTATCCCCGAAATGGCCCCGTTCGAAAACACGAGTTTACTCGTTCTGACCAGAAAATCGAAGGTTTGTGCGGAGGCGAACCGTAGGTACGTCGCGCAAGCAAACCTGAAGATTGACAACGTCAGGGTAAAAAAGAGCCGTTTCAGGTTGTTTGCTGGACAATATTCATTAGCAATTTTGTTATCCCTTCGACTTCTTCAGCGGCTTTGGAATTGATCGGCGGCCGCCCTTCAAATCCCGCCTCCTGCACCTTTGGGTCAAAGTGAATGGTTCCCAGGGTCTGAACATTTCTTGCTTTAAGTTCCGCGATCATTTTTTCTTTAATGTTTTCAGAGGGCACTTTGTTCAGGACGGCGCCGGCTCTGTTGATTCCCATGCCTTCGGCCATATAGATGATTTTTTCCGCCAGGGCCATGGCTTCAAAAGCCGGTTCAACAACGGACAATACCATGTCGACGCTTCTTTCCACTCCCCGGCCGAAACTCTCGATGCCGGCCTCTGTATCGATCAGGATGATTTCGTTTTCCGCTAATTTCAGCCTTAAAACCAATCCTCTGCTGACATCCGACATCTCACACGCACATCCCTGAAAGGGATCTTCTATCTTTCCCACCATCAAGAACTTGATTCCGTTTTGTGAAGGAATAAACTCCGGCGGGATATCACTGACTTTTATTTCCGGCAGCATGATCCAGTCGGTGCCTTCTTCAGGCTGTCCCTTATAGGAAAAACGGCTCATCAAAGTGCTCAGCGGTTTAGGCGTTTTTTCGAAATCCAAAAACCGGTAGAGACCCGGGTTGGATTCGTCCGTGTCCATTACCAGCACACTGTAATTAAGCTTGGTCAGGGCCTGGGCCATTAAGGTCACCATGGTGCTTTTGCCGGTTCCCCCTTTACCGCAGACGGCGATTTTCTGAATCGACTTTCCTTGGATCGCATGTTCTTTCAAGTAAGCGCGAACTTTCTTCGACGCTTCCACCATTTCTTCTTCCGTTTCTGCAGTGCACAGGCCGCAGTCTATACACCCCTCATCTTCGTAATAAGGGCACCCAAAAGGACAGTGAAAAACTCCCATCGATCATTCTCCATTCATGATTATTATATATCTTCTCCAAATGACCCGGGGGAAGATTCCGTTGAGGTTAAATGATTTTTAATATTATCTAATCATTGATAACGATCTTTGTCCAACCAGTTATTATGACTTCAATACTGATAGGAAATCCAGCATACCCCCTTCACTGACGGCCATGCGTCGGATATCTTTGAATCCTGCTTCACAAAGCAATTCGTCCTGCTGCTGCTGATCGATATGGACAATGCCGTTGATCGCCTCAAAATACTGCTCCACAATGCCGTATTCATATCGCGGATTTCGAAAATCCTCTAATCTGCCCGGATAGGGATAATCAAGGATCATCAGCCGGCCGTCCTTTTTCAGGGCTCGGTGGGCTTTGGCCAGGGCCACGGGCCGATCCTCGGGCAGAATTTCATGAAGCGTCAAGACCAGAGCGGCCATATCAAATTCCTCGCTGAAAGACATGTCCTCCGCGTTCAGATTTTCGACGTGAATCCGGTCATTCAAACCAAGCGTCGTAATATCTCTATCGGCCTTTTCAATGCCGTGTTCATCTGAATCTATGCCGACAAAACAGCTGTTTTTGAAAGCACCGGCTAAATCGATCAACAGGTTGCCGCTTCCGCATCCAATGTCCAAAAGCTTAACACCATCTTCCAATTTTTTTTTCAATTCTTCGCAGTAAGGAAAAATCATGGATAGAAAAACGGTGATCATGCTTTTTGCGGCCCGGCCTGTGGCAAAAGATGCCTCGGGAGATTTAAACGATTGAGAGACCCTTCCGGTTTTTATGTATCGGTCAAGCGGATCGTTTGGTGTTGCATTTTCCCATTCATTTTCTTTTGCAGGCGGACTTTGGGTATAAACATCAAGGCCTAATACTTCCTCCATGAAAGGTTGCAACCTAAACCTGCCCTGATGGTCGCTATCAAGGATTTCAAAATGATAGGCGGTCTGGCACCATACCTTCAAATACGGTTCATGGAGCATCAGTTTTACGGCAAGCTCCGAACTCGTTAGGCCTTCCACGGATTCCGCCAAAGCATTCAGGATACCAAAACGAAAGCCGGTATTGATAACATGAGAAGCTCTGTAGCCCTTTTCAAAAGCGCGGATTTTTTCTATCTGTTCAAGGATCGTAACGTCCGCCATCGGCTTTCTGCATTGAATAAAATAGTTACTCCCGTTCCCGAATAAAAAATACGGGAACGGGAGTAAACACTGTTTTTAAAATGCCCCCAGTCCGTCTTTCAAAAGACTTTGGGCGACTTTTTCATAGTGATAGGCCGTGCTGCCGCACATCATCGAAAACGGATGGGCTCTGCGGTAAAAGAGTGCGATGTCGGCCTCTCTGGTCGTTCCAATTCCGCCGTGGATCTTAACGGCCCTTTCCGTTACAAACCGATAGGCTTCGTTGGCAACGGCTTTCAGGCCTGAGGCGTCTCTGGAAAAATCATCGCCCTCGTCGATCATGCAGGCGACCTTGTACAGGTAATTGCTGCAGGTGTCGGCGGCGATCAGCATGTTGGACATGAAATGCTGGATGGCCTGATATCCCCCAATGGGATTGCCGTACTGCACTCTTTCTCTGGCGTACTTTGCAGTCAGGCCGATGGCCCTCTCACAGCCGCCCGACATCTCCGCGGCCTTCGCCACGGCTGCCTTGTCATACATCTTATCGAGGAGGGAAGCGCCGTCGCCGGGTGCCCCGATCATGTCATTGCTGCCGACCTCGACATCTTTGAAAATGACCTCACAGGCATTTTCCGCAGACACATACGGCAATTTGGTGATGGAAACGCCGGGATGGTCGGCATCAACAAGAAAAAGGCTAAGTCCCGCAGCGCCCGCGTGGGCTGCGACAATCAACTTGTCGGCAATATTGGCGTCCATGGCGAACATCTTGGTCCCGTTCAGAACGTAAGCGTCACCTTTCTGCTCGGCTTTCATCGTGATGCTTTCGTAGGTGTAATCGGTTTCCGCCTCGTATTGCGCCAGGGACATGATAAGACTGCCGTCGGCGATCCGGCTTAACAGGTCATTTTTCTGCTCCTCCGTGCCGCCCTCCAGGATCAAAAGGCCGCACTGAACAATGGTCGAGAAAAAAGGGCTCGGGAAACAGGCTTTGCCTATTTCCTCAAAAATAATCACCAGGTCCAGGAAGCTGCCGCCATAGCCGCCGTAATTTTCCGGGAACAACAGGCCGGTCCACCCCAGTTCCGCAATTTTCTGCCAAAGCTTCGGCGAATATCCTTGGTCGGTCTCTTCGATATGTTTAACTTCCTCGTAATTGCATTCGTTGGCAAAAAATTTCGCCGCCGAATCCCTGAGCATTGTTTGTTCCGATGAGAAATCAAGATCCATATAGCACCTCCTTATCCCTGGCCTTTGAGGCGCGGCAGACCGCAGCCGACCCAGGCAATAATATTTCGTTGAATTTCATTCGAACCGGCACAAATAATTGAACCGATAATGGTCTGATACGAGCCGATCATGGCGCCTTGCAGGGGAGCCGATTCCAAATCCTCAAGATTGCCGGGTAGCCCCATGATTTCGATGGCAAAATCGGCGATGCGCTGCATGAGTTCCGTGCTGAAAACTTTACCTTCCGAAGCAACGGCCGGTGAGAAGCGCAGATTTCCTACCCGCTGCAGCCAGGCGACTTTATAGGCCATGGCCCGTCCGGCTTCCATTTCGGAATAGAGTTTCCCTAATTTTTGGCGTACCAGAGGATCTTCCCAAAGATATTTGCCGTTGCGTTTGGTTGTTTTGACGTATTCCAAAACATGCTCCAGCTCTCTTCTGGCACGGGCGAAAGCGCCGGCGCCGGACCGTTCAAAGTTCATCGTGTCTCTGGTTATGGCCCAGCCCTGGTTTTCCGGACCGATCCGCTCCGATTCATGGATGCGACAGTCGGTGAAAAAAACTTCGTTGTAAATGTGGGCGCCGTTCATATATTTAATGGGCCTTATTTCGATGCCCGGCCAGAATAAATCCACGTTAAAGACGGAGAGGCCGCGGCCGCGCTTTTCCGCCGGATTGGTCCTTGCCAGGAGGAACATATGGTCCGCCCGGTGGCCGCCGGTTATCCATATTTTTTGCCCGTTCACGACATAATATTCACCGTCTTTGATGGCCAGGGTATTGAGAGAGGCGAGATCGGACCCCGCATTGGGTTCGCTCCAGCCCTGACAGTACTGCACCTCTCCCTTCCCGATGGGGAGAAGCAGTCTCTTTTTCTGTTCCTCCGTCGCGTAAAGCATCAGCGTCGGTCCGAACATCCCAACACCGAATCCATCTATTCCGGGAGCACCGAAATAAGCCAGGGACTCGTTGAAAATCATCTGTTCATTGAGCGGGGCGTCCCGGCCTCCGTATTCCTTGGGCCAGTGCTGGACGTACCAGCCCTTTTCCACCAGCTTTTTCCTCATGTATTTTGTGAATTCCCAGACTTCGTCACTTGAATAAGATCCCTCCAAACCGCCTTTCAGGGTTTTAAGAGGCGCCTTCTTCATTTCTTCCCTGAAGAATTCGTTATACATCTTCTTCAGCGCCAATTCTTCATCCGTTAACTTATAATCCATATTGCCCTCCCATTAATTTTCTTTGTTCTTTGACCTTTCATGATATATGTTAAATACTTGGCAAACCGCCAACGCCTTAATTTTAGGATCGGTGGCTCTTTTTTTGAACAATTGTTTAATAAATTCTATTCCTTGCATGTGCATAGAACGTAGTCTTTTCATTTAAGCAATATTGGCAGATGCTGGCAAAAATCATTATGAAGGCGACAGGAAATCATTTTTTTTCCCCGACCGGGCCCCGGTTTCTCCTTCTGAAGGCAACGGGCCCGTTTCAACCGCTTCATCTTGATGCTTTCAAGGCAATCTGCAACAAAGTAAGGATAATTCGTGACGATGATCTTGTCCGGATCACCTTGATGTAAAATTGATATGGGAAATCATGAAACATTGCAAACAATTTTTTTAACTTTAAAAGAAATATGTCAGGCGATAAATCGGTTTACCGACTTATCGCCTGAACATACGAAAGGCTCTAATCTACTGTGTTTAAGGTATGACAACACGAATGGACAGCCGGAACCACGGGAATTCCATAAAACACCGTCTTTTTAAAACGATTCTTTTTATTGCAATCTCGTTGCCTCATTCCAATCCATTTTCACGCGGGGAACAGCCATCCATTCCTTTTTAATCTTTTCGACCGTCCAATCATAGCGGTGTTTCGGATGGTATGCATCATAGGCCTCGTTCCAGGTTTTTCCCGCGGCCAAATCTTTCTTGACTTGCGCCAGTCGTCGGTCCGCCTCGGCCCAGGCCAGCTTAAAAAACCAGCTATATCTGGAGGTGTGCTTCGGATCGGCATATTTCTTTAATATATTTTGCGCTTCATCCCATTGTGCCTGCGTGACGCCGCGGTCAAACACATATTTTTTGCCGGCCTCAACGGCGGCTTTTCTGATTTTCTCGTATTCTTCCGGATGTTCCGTGGCAATGCCACAGTCGACAACCTTGTGTTCATTGATCAAACGGTACAGGGCCATCTTCTCTTCACAGATTATTTCCCAGATGCCTACCGCGTTGATGAGATCGAGGGCGTCCAGGATAATCTTTCTGTATGCTATGGGCAGGGAATTCCACTTGTCCCGGTTCATATAAAACTGAACATAATGAATACCGCAAGAACCCGGCGGATAAACAGGCATATTGACATAATATTTTCCGCATTCCCAAAATTTAAAGTTCAGATAGCCCAGAATGGACATGCTGATGACATCGAGGCCGCCTTTGTAGTAAGACATATACATTTCACTGCCGGACTTCGCGACCGGCGTGCCGCCCCAGGCGGCGATGTAAGCATTAGACATTTCACCGTAGCTCCAGATCTTCTTGCCACCGAGGTCTTTCATGGAACGGACCTCTTTTTTTGACCAATAATCCCAATTGCCCACGGGTGCCAAGGCCATGGGTTTCATGTTCCACTTTTCTTTCGCCAGCTTTTCCTCCATCTCATACCATTCAGGGCTGCAGGGGACGGAAAATAAGTGTTCCGGGCTCTTCCAAATATAGCCGACAATCCAGGGCCCGAAACGTTTTTCTCGCGACATCAGCTGACCCTTATTAATAGCGGCGATATGAATGGTGCCGATGGGAAGGACCTTCGGATAGTCGTTGCTCCTATAGAGTGACCCATGACGGTGGAGATCCAATTTAATCTGGCCCTTGCTCTCCGCCTCAATCAGCATCGCTAAATGCATCATATTTGCATCAGTCAGCGTTTTATGGTTTGCGTCACTGGGTACGATCAGGGTGACGGGTTTCAGTCCCTCTACATCATGACCGAATAATGTCCGGGTGTCGCGTGTTGGCTCCGCTGGGGATGCCGCAAAGCTGAAAGCCGCAGCCACGAGCAAGAACATCAATACAAGCAAAAAAATAATTTCTGGTTTCGTTTTTTTCATGCCTCTTTACCCTCCTTGAAAAATTTTTAATTTATTCATGCGCCCGATGATAGGCACTTTCACTTCATTTATTCCTTTCTTTTCTTATATAATCTTTAGCCGTTTAGGGGCTAAAGGACCGGTTTACGCCCCTGGATGAACGGCTCATAATTTGGCACGGGAACCATTTCAATCGCTTTCAGTTTGCTGCAGGCGATGGCACACTGGGCGCAGCCGATGCAGCGCGTAGAGTCATAAATGTAGGTGCTGTTTTGGATGTCAATGACCAGTGCTCCCATGGGACAGGCCAGTGCACACTTTCCACAGTAGTTGCATTTGTCGAAATCCACCTGGGGGATAAAGTGAGGCGGCGCAATCATGCCGGGCATATTAAACTCGCTGATCGTGCGCATCATGTGGCAGCAACAGCCGCAGCAGGAACAGCAGGAACCGCCGAATTCCGGATCCCGGGCCGTAATCCAGGACACCATGCCGTCGGCTTCAGCTTGTTTTTTGATCTCCCAGGCTTCCTGCTTTTCGATGCGCCGGAATTTGCCTTTTTCGATCAGGGGTAAAGCCGACAAGCCCAGGGCCATGCATACCTCTTTGTCCCGGCCGCAGCCCCGGCCGACCAGTTCTTCCACCATGCGGCACTGGCAGAGCGTCACGCCGAAGATATCGTAACGGTCGAAGACTTCTTCCAATTTATCCGTCGGCAGGGCCATGGGCTGGTTCTCGATCGTCCGACCGATGGGAAGGTATTTTACCACCGGTTTGCCCTTTGCCCAGTAGTCGACACCGTAGCCTGTTTCCCAGAGAGCGGCGAAAAGTTCGCAGAATTTGCGATGCCAGTCCGTAATGGTGTCCATGGAGGGGCGCATCAGAACCATCTCAAAGGAGCCGGCCGACAGAGGAAGATTCGTATATTTCTTCTCATCTCCGGAACCGTAGCTCAACAGGATTCGCTTTTCATCGGCGAGGTGCTCCAGAATGGGACGCACTTCCTCAACGGGACGATGGGCCGCGGCCGCCACCGACTCGGCCGTTTCTCGGGCCTTGGGGCCGACGTGCCGGGCGACGGTGGCTTCTTCTTCCGTGAAGACATGCACCATCAATGCAACCAATTCGTCACACAGGGGAGGGCCGGCCAATTTCGGACTTGAATAGACTTCAGCGACATCAAGAATGGCCGCGGGCACCTCCGGATAATCTTCGCGCGTTTTGGCCTTGACGATTTTCCGTTTCGGTTCCCGGGGGCCGATAAGACCCCCGTCGATTTGGATTAAGCGATTTTTGTGAGTATCGGCAGACATATGTTACTCCCTATTCTTTGGTTAAGCCCGACCAATGAACGTTCGTCAGGCCTTCCTCTCTCGCCGTTTCCGCAAGTTTCTCCATCGTCGCTTGCCGAATTAAATCTTCTTTTTCAAACCTCCAGTCATGCCCTAAACGCTCATATTTTGAGGTACAGGTCTTGTTAAAAGCCAGCAGGTCATATCGTTCTGCCGTGGGGAGGTTTTGTTTGATGAAAAGAGCGGTCTGACGAATATTTTCTTCCGTGTTGTTGATGCCGGGGATGATCGGGGTGCGCACCCAGATGGGCTTTCCGGCCTGGGCAATCCGCCGCGAATTTTCCAGAACCAGCTCCAGGGGGATGCCGGTCAGTTTTTGGTGGTTGCTGCTATCCATCAATTTGAGATCATACAGCACCAGATCGGCAAGATCCACGAGGCGCCCCAGTTTCGTCCATGACATTCCCCCGCAGGTATCCAGGGCGATGTGAATGCCTTCCGCCTTCAATTTCTTCATCAGGGCGGCGCAAAAATCCGCCTGCATGGAGGGCTCGCCGCCCGACAGTGTCACGCCGCCGCCCGATTTTTCATAAAAGACCCTGTCCTGTAGGGCCTTGGCTACAAGGTCATCCACGGTGTACATCTGTCCGATGACTTCCAGAGCACCGGCGGGACAGGCGGCCACGCAGTCCCCGCACGCATTGCAAAGCGTTCGATTGATGGCCAGACCTTCCGGTGTCAGTTTCAGCGCCTGTTTCGGACACGCCTTCAGGCATTCTGCGCTCCCAATGCACCGCTGCTCATACCAGATTAGTTGGGGAACCTGTTTGATGCTTTCCGGATTATGGCACCAGGGACAGTGCATGGAACAACCTTTCATAAAAATGGATGTGCGTATCCCCGGTCCATCTTCAGTTGAGTGAAGCTGGATGTTAAAAACCATCCCTTTCAGATCTTTTTTCATTTTAATTCCAAAGGCCCCGTGATCCATCACGGGTATAAATATTATACAGTCATTTCCGCAAAATTGCCCCGCCTCTGCGGTGCTAAATTGAATCAAACCTGCGCGAGGGATTAAACCAGGATCTCGGGTCTGGAATTTGCCCGCCTCTGGAAGATTTACCCGTCTTGAAAGGCCGGAATGACTGAAGGTTTATTTTCTTAGTAATTGTCAATAGTTCCGTGGGATGCCGCGGAGCATAATGATGACCATAACAGATAACAGGCATAAAGAAAAGACTTAATGCAAAATACTTGTCACCCGCCGGTTGTCCGAATTTTCCGAGCAATGACCTCACAAAACAACTTGAGACAGCAACAACCACCCCATCCCTCCTCTTTCATGCGAAAAAATGTGATATCCTCGGCGGGTAGGGTGTGGAGAACGAATTAAATATCAAATTCCGTCCGGGCGATAATATCATTCTGCAGGGCCTTGCCCAAGTCGATAAAACGATAGGAGTACCCGGACACTTTGACCATCAGGTCAGGATAATTCGCCGGATTCTTTTGCGCATCCATAAGCGTTTCCCGCCCCATAGGATTGAACTGCACCTGGCGGCCGCCTAATTCAAAATATCCCTGGATTAATGAGGCAAACTTCTCCAGGTTCTCATCCGTTTTCAAAGTCAGGGGATTGAGATTCATATTCAAGGCCGTGCCGCCGGACAATTTCGCCTGGCATGCCTGGGCGGCGGAATGAAACGCGGCGGTCATCCCTTGGGTATCCGTGCCGTTGGTTGGTGATATGCCGTTGGAAACGGCTTCACGCGCGAGTCTGCCGTCCGGCGTGGCGCTCAGCGCATGGCCGGCCCGGACCTGTCCGCCGGAAGAAATCAACAGCGCCCGGTACGTGCCGCCGTCGATCGGCCGTTTGTGCTTTCGCGATTCCGTGTCCAGTAAACCGGTAACCCACTTGGCAATCGCATCGGCCTTCGGATTATTGTTGCCGTATTTGGGGGCCTTGCGCAGCAACTGCTGGCGTAATTCTTCCGCGTCTTTAAAATTATTCCGCAGGTGATGGACCAGCTCTTCCATGGTCAAAAGCTTCTCGTCGAATACAGCCCACTCGATGGCGGCCAGTGAGTTGACCACCGTGGCGAGCGCATGGGCGGAAACGGCGGCGTGGTTATAACGGGCGCCCCCCCGCGTCACATCGCGACCCGACTCAATGCAGCCTTCGATGGTGGATGACAGCAGCGGTGTGGGAAATAAATCCGCGAAGACCTGGTCTTTGATATCGGCCAACTTCACCATCATGGAAACCGAGTTGGCAAGCTGGGTGGCGAACGCAGTCTTCACATCCTCAAATGTCTTCATTTCCGACGCGGGCGGCGTCTTGGCGCCCACCTGCTCCCACTTTGCTGAAGACAGGCGGCCTTCATTCAACATCGATTCGATGATCATTTCCAGATGGCAGCTGGCGCCCGAGCCGTAACCGTTGCTGATTCCGCACCCGGCGAGTTCTGCACAGCCGAGAAGACCATATTCTCTGGCGTCTTCAATGGCATATCCATCCGCCATCAGGTCAAGGACGGCGACCTCGTCATTGAAAAAGGCGATGCCCGCCGTCCGCCGGTGGACATCGCAGGCCTTTAACAGAAATTCGCGAGGTGTCACCGACGCAATGCGTACAGCGAGGCCGTATCGCAGACCTTTGAGATCCTTTAGAGCTTCCAGCATGAGATAGGAGATATCGTTGACGGCATCTTTCCCGTCGGCATCCACACCGCCGATAACGACATGATTGGGTCCATAGCCCGTATATGTCGACAATTTGATAAAATATTCTTCGATAATCTCCAGCGCTTCATCCTTGGTAATCCGCCCCGATTCATAGTCCTCTTTATAATAAGGATATACATACTGGTCGACACGGCCGGGGCAGAAAATTGAATCCTCGCCATAGCTGATCGTCATTACCACCTGGGTCATCCAGACGGCTTGCACGGCTTCGATGAAGCTGCGCGGGGGCTCCGCCGGTACACGACGGCATCGTTCGGCGATGGCCAACAGTTCTTCTTTCCGTTTCCCTTCCGTCTTGGCGGCCAACTCTTCCGCCAGAGCGGCATAGCGCTCGGCATGTTCGCACACGGCCGCCGCTGCAACCTGAACGGACTCCAGGAAGTCCTTGCGCTGGCCGTAGTCTTCGTCTTCGGGTTTGAGCAGGGCGAGTTGCCGGGCCGCCTGCGCGGCAATTCCTTTAAAGCCCAAGTCAAGGACTTTCTTGATCCCGATAGTCACGTGGCCCTGCATATGGGCGACGCCCGCAACGCTGGGCCGCGGACGTTCCTTGGTGATCAAACCTTCCTTCATCCAGCGGGCATACATGATGCTTGTCATGTTTTTGCCCCGCCAGTAAGGATTAATCTCTTCCTTCATCTCCCGGATCTCGTCATCCGGCATATTGAGCAGTTCCTTCAGCCATTTCGAAGAGCCGCCATGGCCGCTTTCGAGCCAGGCGATGGCCTCCTCATCTTTGCCGTGAAACGGCATGGCAACGAGATTGACCCGGTCCATGAAACTCCGCTCGATGCCGATCGGTCCGGCTACTTTCTTGAACGTTTTTGCGCCGACCATCCATTCGTCATCGTCGATTTTGATGGACATGTGGCGAAGGGTCTCCCGGAGTCCTTTTGACGCGCGCATGCAAGGCGGCTCCCCTTCGGTCTCCTTATAAGAACGGGTATAGTATCTCGCCCGCTCGATGTCTCCCGCATACATACTGGACACTAAAGCCTCCCTTAAACGACCTATCCGTTCCGAATAAAGCACACTTTGATCCTTCGCATCCGATGCTGTGTTGTCTGTCCGGATGACTTGTGCCGTTTCCATATGCTGTGCCTCCTTACCAATATTTTTTTAAATATTGAACATGATTAAGGCGCCGTTTCCCGCCAATTTCACATACAATGTTACCCCAATAGCGACCGGTATTACCCGTTATTGTGAAGCTGCATTACTTTGATCTATTGATCTATAGAGGAATATTTCTTTTGTCAAATAAATATTTAAGTGAGTCAAACAAGGATCAATGGGTAAAACTAACTGAAATTACGAGAGTATAAAATATTGGTATGATCATGTTCGATTTGTCAGTTGATGAAAAAAGAAGAGAAATAATGAATTTTGCCTTATAATGCAGCTTGATAATACTTACTTGATAATGGATAGGCGGCGAAGAACCGAATAGAGGAGGAGAGCTCGGGATCAAGAACGACCGGGAGAGCTTCATATGCTTTTTGGCCGGTTGAGTAACCCGAGAAAAAGTATTAAGCGATATTACCTGATAATGTTGATATCGATAGAGATATATGGTATTTTGCGATTGTGAAAAGCGATTTGTATCATTGGAGGGGGTATGGAAAGAAAAAAAGAAATGACCATTGGAGATTTGGAAAAAAGGTCAGGTGTCCGCCGATCCACGATTCATCACTATATTTGGTATGGACTGCTGCACCAACCTTATAAAACGGGCAAAACAATGGCTTACTATGACCATAGCCACCTGCAGAGACTTGAAATGATTCAAAAGATCAAAATGGATTACCTGAAATCCGCCAAAACATCCCGAATCCCCCTTGATTTCATCAAACATAAGCTGATGGATAGTTACACATTGACGAAAGAGAAAGGTGCAGCGGACCCGAAGTTCAAGAAGATGAACGGCGGGCCGGCAACGAAGAAAAAGGAAGAGATCATCGAGGCTACCCTTAAATTATATGCAGACAGGGGCTATTATCTGACCAACATCCGGGATATTGCCAAGGCCGTCGGCATATCGGCCCCCACCTTTTACCACTATTTTCAAGACAAACGGGAATTGTTTGTCGAGGTCATCGAATACGTTGTCCGTAATTTGGGATTGGAAATCAGGGCCACGATCGAACAGGAAAAAAATATTGAACGAAGACATGTCCTCATGTTCCAAATATTTTACAAACACTACACAAAAATTGGAGAAATCATCAATCAGTTAAGGGCCGGTGTGGCGATCGGCGACCAATGGGCGAAGGATCGGCTGGCAAAATTGTATGGAGAAATGACGAAAAATTTGGCCCGCGAGATTTCATTAGGGATCCAAGACGGGTTGATCCGCGATGTCGATCCGGAGTTGAACGCATTTTTCATGATTCTGATTGATGAGATCGCGTTACACCGGGCGTCTTTAGACGATAAATACACCCTTAACGAGCTCATGCGTTTTGTAGCCGATATGCTCACCCATGCTTTTCTCACGGAAAAGGGAAAAAGGGCCTTTGATAGTTTTGAGAGGTTTCGTCAATGATCTATTTGGTGTCTGCCTCTCTGTTTTTTTTAGCACTCCGTTTCCGGCAGCATGAGCCGTGTAATGATCTGTTCCTCTCAAATATTTAAAAACCAGAAAACCTCCGGCTGGGCCGGAGGTTTTCTGGTTTCCGTTATCCCTGATAGAGTGCCTGCAACGGTTCACCATATTTTTTCATAACGTTTGCTCTTTTGAGTTTCATCGTCTGGGTCAGCATGCCGTTTTCCAGCGTAAAGTCTTCAGGAATGAACAGGAATCTTTGCGGCACTTCATAACCGCCGTAAGACTTGCGCAGATGAGCGGTAATGTCTTTGGCCAGATAAGCCTGTAAATCCTTGTTCTGAAGAGTTTCTTCCAGCGTGTCTTTGATCCACGGCTGTGTGTTCGGATCGGTTTTCAGCGCCTCAAAGTCCGGAACGATCAGAGCGACGTTGTAGTCTTTGCCGTCGCCGTAAAGCATGGTGTTGAGAATATAACGCAGCAATTTGATTTCATTTTCGATACCTTCCGGATGGACGTACTTACCGTTGGCCAGTTTGTACTCATCCTTGAAACGTCCGGTAATATGGAGGTAACCTTCTTCGTCGAGCCAGCCGCGGTCGCCCGTGCGAATACCGGAGAAACCATTCCACTTATCGGGCATCAGGACTTCCGCCGTTTGTTCGGGTTTATTGTGATAACCCATCATGACCAACGGACCATAAGCGATAATTTCACCGTCTTGGCTGTCCTCGCCGACGCGCGACTTATCAATCACGACATGCATACCGGCGGCCGGCTTGCCGACGGTTCCGTATTTATTGCCGTATTTGGGTGAATTGACGGTGATCGTGGGCGACGTTTCCGTCAGACCGTAGCCGTCGAAAGTGGGCTGGCCGATATCTTTGAAGAAGAGGGCGATTTCCGGTTTCAGAACGGCACTGCCGGTCACGAAAAATTTCAGATTTCCGCCGAAAATATTGCGCACCTGGGAGAAGACCAGGGTGTCATACTCTTTAAACTCTTTCGTTTTTTCGGACAAATCCCTGTTCTTAACGGCTTCCGCCACGGCTGCGTCGAAAAATTGTTTTTTAACCGGATCGGCGGCGGCCCCCTGCATGACGGTATCATAAATTTTCGACACGATCCGGGGGACGACAGAGAGACCTGTCGGTTTGACTTCCGCAAAATTCTGGATCAGTTTGTCCAACGATTCGGCAAAAGCAATACCGCCGCCGCAGTGGATGTAACAATGGAGGTCGGCGCCCAGACCGAAGACATGCGCCCAGGGCAGAATAGCGACGACATGCATGGTCTCATCCAAGCCGAATGCGTCCACGCCAGCGCGGGGGACTAAAGTCAGGTTTCCGTGGGAAAGCATGACACCCTTGGGATCTCCGGTTGTGCCGGAGGTATAGATGATGCAGGCCAGATCCGACCAGTGGGGTTTTATGGACAGTACGGGATTGCTTTTGCCCATTTCTTCCAGGGCAGCCAGGCTGTTCTCACCGTTGCCGTCCAGGAGAAAAATAGATTTTAACGTCGGCATCTCATTGGCAAAATCCTTGACCTGATCATGGATGTTGCTGTCTCGGACAAAGAGGAATTTAACTCCGGCGTCGGAGATGATATATTGCCATATTTTTTTAAGTTCCTTTTCATACATGGGGACGAAAACACCGCCCAGGCCATGAACGGCCTGTTCGCAAACGAACCATTCGATACAGTTATTGACGATAATGCCTACGGATTCGCCTTTGGCTAAACCGAGTTTTGCAAGCGCGCCGCGGAGGTTATTGACTCTGTCGGCAACCTCTTGGTAGGTTGTCCATTCATACTGTCCGGAAGATGTGTTCTTGACGCCGAAAAGCCTGTTGTTCGGCCATTTGGCTACGCTCTGTTCAAATAAATCGACCAGGTTGTTCGGGTTGTCGTAGACGGAATCAATGTCTGCTTTTTGTGTCATCATGTCACCTCTTTTTTATTTTTTGTACACGCTTTTATTCCAGCGCCATTCATTGGGAAAAAAGCGCCGTCAACGGCGAGAGGCGCGCAGATCATAACCGGACCCCTCGCCGCAGTGAATCGCAGGTCTTCGCCGTGTTATACCATGTGCCCGAATCGGACATGACGGAATGAGTTATCAGCGCCTTTTACTGTCCAAAAATTTTCATCAGGACAGTATCCGGCAATGTTTTGATCCTTTCACCGTCATAATACACGTCAAGGCGTTTTATCCCATAAGCATATGAGGCCTCATTATTTTCCGGCCTCCGGATATCGATTATCGGATCCGATTTGTAGACGGGTATAATTTCCAATGTAGAGGGACCTTCTTTGATGTTCAGGTCAAATTCCTGGATGATGTTATCACGAGAGAGTCCGAAAAATACCCGATGGGGGCCCTTTTTGACCCGGATCGTTTTATTCAGGATATATCTCATCCCTTCTCCTCCCTCGGGCATCAACATCCCCTTTTCGAACCTCGGCGTGTTCTCTTTTTCTCCGTCAATCTTCCATTCCGCTGCCTGCCCGTCTATATTCAGGAGAAACGGGAACCCGGATTTTCCAACATTCGGCGTTCCCAAATTGCTCGCGTAATAACCTTTATGGCGGGTTTTTATCGACGCTTTGATTTGGACGGCGCCGAATTCCGCCGGAACAGGCGCGTCTTTATCGACCTCAGCAAATATATCGGATCTTGCCGATTGAGATTGGACGACGATCTCCCTGTGCAGCATTTCACCGCAACCCGAAAAGAGAACTGCCAGTAAAACAACCCCCCCCAGAGCAAATAATTTTTTCATTTTTCAATGACTCCTTCCTGCTCAAAAATTTTGCCGATCATAACGGAAACGTTATGAAAAAAAAAGAGAATATTGACACTATTTGAACCAGACGTTCCAGAAACGCAAACTCCACATTTCCCCCCAGCCGGTGGCTTTAACTGTGGAAGCGGCCAAACTAGAACCGTTCCCAAATTTTGTTCGGGCCGCTTCTTCATATGCCATCTTTTGCATTTCCTCCCAGGCCTTAAATCTTTCCGCCGCGGAAGTCCCCTGGCGCAATTGGTGGGCCAGCCGCACTTTCTTTTCGCTCGTCCATCCCGTGATACGCTCTTTTTCTCTGGTCCAGTAGAACAGCGACGGGAAAGGGATAAAGCTGGAAACGGCGGTGACCATGTTCCATTTGCCCGCGAGAAGCCGGGAGGCAAAGGTATTTTGATCCACTAACTGGAGATCGACATTCAGCCCGATATTTCTTAGCTGATTGTGCACAACCATGCAGGCGTTTCTTAAATATTCGATTTCGGCGATGCCCAGCATGATTAATGTTTCTCCTTGATAGCCCGCCTCTTTCAACAGTTGTTTGGCCTTCTTCGGATTATTCTGGTTATAATACTCTGCACCGGCCTTCGTATACCATTGTTTGGTTTGAGGCCAGATGAAGCTGCTTTCCAAACTGTAAAGCTGGGGATATAGATAAGCGGCCTTCATCACCGGTTCGGCATTCAAGGCAGCCGCCACCGCCTGCCTTAACTTGATGTTGGCGGTTAGTCCTCCTTCCTTGCAGTTGAACATACAGCCTAAGGAGGCAGAGGCCTTTGAGACACGGGGTTCTAACTGGGGGTTGTCGATGATTCTTTGATAATCGGCATGGTTGACGCCGAAAGCATAATGGTATTCACCGGTTTCCACACCCATCAGACGTACTGCGGGGTCCGGCAGGATATAAAAGATCATTTTGTCCACATAGGCATATTTCCGTCCGACATATCCATCGGGTTTTTCCGTCCGGGAGACGTAGCGGTCAAATCGGACCAGTTCCACATAACGGTCGGGTGCCCTGACCTTTACCTGATAAGGACCGGTGCCGATGACTTCTTTGTCTGGTATTTCAGTCTCGGGATACTTTTCAGCCAACTCCTTGGGGATGATTCCGCCCACCATGTTATACAGGAATTCAGGATACGGTTTTTTGAGACGGACTTCAACGGTATACTTGTCTTTAGCCTTTATGGATTCCATATAGTTGCGTATTTCAAGGAACACTCGGGAACACTTGTGATGGCGTTTCACGGTGGCGACGACGTCATCAGCCGTCAGTTCTTTATGATTATGAAATAAAACCCCTTTTCTGAGATTGATGGTATGAGTTAAACGGTCGGGGCTTTCTTTGTGACCGTCGGCCAGCATCGGTTGCAATGTGTAGGTGCTGTCATAATCAAAAAGACCCTCGACGACGTGGCCGGTAATGGCAAACAAGGCCGAGTTTCCATTCTTATGGAAATCCAGACTTCCCGGATCTGCTGTATAGGCGATTTTCAGAACGCCGCCTTTTTGGGGAGACGGAGCAACTGTCCCTTTTTCAGGGGCGGCGTTTGACGGTAAAGGAACTAATAAAAACACGGCCGTCAATAAGGCAACCGATAATATCGTTGTAATTCTCTTAACTCCAAACATATTGAACCTCCTAAGTCATTATTCATGATCCGTCATGCTGAACGAAATGACAGGCCACACGATGACCCGGATCTATTTCCCGCATGACGGGTTTTTCTTTCCGGCAGATGTCCCGACAATGTTTACACCGGGGGTGAAAACGGCACCCCTGGGGCGGAAGAATCGGATTGGGAACCTCTCCGGCTAATATTTCAATGGCATCGATGCGCTGCTTATTGGGATCGGCAAAAAGAAAAGACCCCAAAAGCCCTTGACTATATGGATGTAAGGGGTTGGTGAACAACTTTTCAGCAGGCACGGCTTCCTCGACGATCTCGCCCAGATACATGACGGCCAGGACGTTACAAATATACTGCAGCAGGGCCAGGTCATGAGAGATGATCAGGTAGGTCAAATCAAATTGTCGTTTCAGTTTGATCAACAAACTGATGATCTGCGCCTGGACGGATACATCCAGGGCCGAAAAGGGCTCGTCACAGACAATTAGTTTGGGATTGGTTACCATGGCCCTGGCGATGGAAACCCTTTGCCGCTGCCCGCCCGAAAGTTCGTGCGGGTAAGCATCCAAATATTCCAAGGTCAATCCGACCTCTTTCATAAACCGTTCGGTTTTCTCTCTACGAACCTGCGCCGTCTCTCCAATGATGGCCAGCGGCTCGGCAATGATGTCCTTGATCATCCATTTGGGGTTCAAGGCGCCGGAAATGTCCTGAAAAATGAACTGAACGTCCCTCACGGTGAGCTTTCCCGAACGGTCGTCGATGGGTTGCCCCTCGAAATGGATCGTTCCTTCCGTCTGAGGCAAAATCCCGCCGGCCACATAGCCCAAGGTCGTTTTCCCGCAGCCGCTTTCGCCGGCCAATCCGAAAATATCCCCTTTTCTGATTTGCAGGGAGACGCCGTCCACGGCCTTCAGAATGCCTTTTGACCGGGATAGAAAACCGCCTTTGAGTTGAAAGTGTTTTTTTATATCGATGATTTTCAGGATTTCCGGGGGAAGCATGGTTCCTGTCCCTTCAGCCGTCGGGATGTCCTGATTTGTTGCCGCTTCATTGCGATTCATGAAGAAACTCCTATGCGTACAGCCAACAGGCGGTTTTGTGTTCGTTAAAATCCACCACGGGGGGCTCCTCATTCATGCAGATGCTCTTGCGATGCGGGCAGCGGGGATGGAAGGCGCACCCCTGCGGTTTGTTAATCGGGTTGGGAATGAATCCCGGCATGGTTTTCAAGATTTGTTTCCCGCCGGTTGATTTCAGGATGCAGTCCATCAATCCTTGAGTGTAAGGATGTTTCGGATTGTTGAATATCTCGTAGACATTACCTTTTTCCACCATCTTACCCACATACATGACCATCACGTCGTCGGCCGATGATGTGATAACCCCCATGTTATGGGTTACCAGAATGACCGACGTCCCGTACTTTTTCTTGAATTCATCAATGAGCAGTAATATTTGGGCCTGAACGGTGACATCCAGGGCGGTGGACGGTTCGTCGGCAATCAGAATTTGCGGGTGACAGGACATGGCCAGGGCGATCATGGCCCTTTGCTTCATGCCGCCCGAAAGCTGATGGGGATAGCTCATGGCCCGGGCCTTCGGTGCGGGAATGGATACGGCATCCAGCATTTCCACGGCCTTTTCGAAGGCTTCCCGTTTATTGACCTTTTGGTGGAGACGGATCGTTTCGGCGATTTGGTCCCCGACGGTGTATAAAGGATTTAAGGCCGTCATCGGTTCCTGAAAAATCATCGAGATTTTTCGCCCTCTGACTTTTCGCATTTCTTTTTCCGACAGGGTTAATAAATCTTCTCCGTCCATCATGGCCTGGCCGCCGACAATTTCACCCGGCGGCATGGGGATCAACTTAAGCAACGATAAACAGGAAACGGTCTTTCCGCTCCCGGATTCCCCAACGATTCCCAGGGTTTTTCCCCGCTCCAGGTCAAAGCTGACCCCGTCCACCGATTTGACCGTTCCCATATAGACGTGAAAATAGGTTTTCAAATCTTTGACCGACAAAAGCGACATGGTTTCTCCCTTTTTTAACATACAATAAATTTACCCATGTTATTTCGAATCCGTTTGATCGAATTTCATTTACGTGCCCGTCCGTATTGTCTGGGGTCGCCGACATCCCGGATGCCGTCCCCCAATAAATTACAGGATAATACGGCGATAAAGATGGCGAGGCCCGGCATCACTGTCAGCCACCAGGCGTTTCTCATATAATAACGACCTTCACTCAAAACAATCCCCCAGCTCGGGACTTCCGGCGGCGAGCCGATTCCCAGGAAGCTCAAGCCGGCCTCGGCCATGATTGTTCCGGCAAAAAGCAAAGTGAAATAGACGACTAAGGGGGACATGGCATTGGGCAGAATGTGCCTGAATATGATTCGTCCCGTGCCGGCCTTCATCATTTGGGCCGCTTTGATGAATGTCATTTCGCGTAAAACCAGAGTTTCTCCACGGGTGATGCGGGCCACCCTGGGAACCATGACCAAAAACAGGGCCAGAACGATATTTTCCACGCCCGGCCCCAAAAACGCCATGACGGCCAGAGCTCCGACCAGTGGCGGGAAGGCCATTAAAAGATCGGTGACACGCATGATGATCTCATCGGCCCTTCGGAAGAAACCGCTGATCAAACCCAGGGAGGTTCCGACAAAGGCTGAGAGAATCACCACTGCCACACTGACGCCCATCGTCGTCCGGGCCCCATGGATCATTCGGCTCAGGACATCCCGTCCCAAATGGTCCGTCCCCAGCCAATGCTGAAGGCCGGGTGCCGTAAAGCGGGCGTCGATATCCATGTAGTTAGGATCGTAAGGGGCGACCCAGGGCGCAAAAACAGCCATCAGTCCCGTGCCGGTAAGATATAGAAAACTGAGAATGGCGAGAGGATTTCTAAATAGAACCTTAACGCCGGATTCCCGCCTTTTTTTAACGGTTTTTGCCTCCGTCGTTTTCATGTCTTCCAAGTGGGTCGCTGCGTGATTCATCTCAGTCTAATAGTCCTTTTAATTGATTCATTGCCGTCTTCATTTGAACTTGTTGCCACTTTCCTTCCGGCTTCGATAGTAGACGACGGTGTTCCTTATCTTTTTTGAAATGTGTAAACAAAGATCAACTCGTCAGCCTTTCAAAGATCCGTAGGAAACCCGGGGATCCAAAAAGGCGTAAATGATATCCACAAGAAAGTTAAGAAAAAGATAAAGAAAGGTTATCAGCATGATGGCCGATTGCACGACCAGATAATCTCTTCTGACGATGGAGGTGACGATCAGACGTCCCATCCCCGGTATGGCAAAAATATTTTCCGTGATGACCGCTCCGCCGATTAGACCGGCCAGCATCATGCCTGAAAGTGTAACCACCGTGATCAACGTATTTTTAAAGGCATGCTTCAAAATCACCTTCCAGAACGGCAGGCCTTTTGACTTGGCCGTCAAAACATAGTCCTGGTGCAGAACGTCCAGCATGCGGGCGCGAACCATTTTGGTCAAGATGCCGATTTCGGCCGTCGACATGGCCAGAATCGGAAGGATCAAATATTTCAGACTGACCACCCCGCCGTCTTTGAATGATTCGTATCCGGCCACGGGAAGCCAGCCGAGTACCACACCGAACAGTAAAACCAGCAAGAGGCCGAGCCACATATGCGGAACGGCCATAAAGGAAGTCGATATCACGACGATAATACGGTCCACCAGCGAATCTTGTTTAATGGCGCTGATCACCCCGGCCCCTGTTCCGATTAAGATACCAAACAAGAGCGACAAGAGCGTCAATTTCAAAGTGGGAATCAAAGCGGTAAAAAGCATCTTGCTGACCGGCATGTCGTGATAAAAGGATTTTCCCAGGTCGCCGGTCACAATGCCTCCCAGCCAGTTGGCCAGTTGATAATAAACCGGTTGATCCAGGCACATTTCTATTTTCAGAGTTTCGATCTCTTCGGGCGTCGCCTCCGGACCTAAAATATTGAGAGCCGGATCACCCGGCAGCAGTCTCATTAAGAAAAACATCATCACGGCCATCACCAGGGTCAGAGGGATGATCGTCAACGTTCTTCTCAGCAAAAATCTTAACATCAAAGGAACTCCTTCTAACTTCTTTTTTGAGCCTTTCTTGTGATGATTGCATAGGGCGGATTAACCATTTAGGCGACCTCTGAATGAGAATACCGATGATGAGCCATGAGAGATGCCATGATTAGAGGGCCTAAATGGTTAATCCTTTTTTCTTTCCTGATGATGTAAAATTCAGGTTCTAAAAGGTAAATTCAAACTGGATTCCGGCCAGCAGTTCCTTACCGAAATCATATTCGTAGTTGGTTGTTGGTATGGTGGATGTGCCCTTCACTGCAATCTTGTTGCTGTCGCCGTTGTCGTAAATCATAATCTCCGGCCTTATCTTGAAGCCGGGGGTAATGTCGATGGGGCAAGTGATCCCGTACATCATGGTTTTCATCTCATCCTTTAAATTATCGTATTCCCGGCTGAATTCCTGCCGGCCGATAATGATGCTCGGCTCCGCCTTGCCCAGCCTGATTCCGGCCTGCAGCCACCAGCCCAGGGCCTCAGAATTCTGAATTTTCCCACTGGTGTCCGCTTTGGCGCTGGATACTTGAGATCCGAAGGTTGCATAATCGGGCTCTTTGAGGGTGTATGTTTGATCCTTGGTATTGCCCCAGTTTTCTCCGTAGTTGACCTCGGCCTTAAAGAATATGGGCTTGAAGTCGGCCTTCACACCCAGAGAAACACCGTAAGACGTTACGCTGTCGTCATGCCCCGCCTGGACATTGTTGAATGTCTGTTTTTGCCAGAAAACGCTGGGATGCAGGCTCACGCCGCCGAAATGAACCGGAACGGCCAGCTCCAGTCTGGGGATCTTGGTGCTGGGATCTATGGCTACGGTTTTGCTGTTGCTGGAGATGCCGATGACGTTTTTGGCATCGTCACTGGATGTTGCCCGCGGATCGACGATGCCGACCTTGACATGACCCATGTCGCCCAAACGATACGCAACCTGGAAATAGGTGGTATATCCTGAAAAATAGTTGCCGTAACCGACGCCGTACATTTTATTGATTGTACTAAAGGCTTCCGCTCCCACGTTACAGCCCATGGTTGTGTCAGGCTCGAGGTCGGAGAACAGGGTGGTTCCCCTTCCCGTCTGAATCCGGAAGTCGGGTGTCACATTCCAGAAGCCGTAGGCATATAAAACACCCAGGTTATAATTTTCCCCGTCGATGTTGGGCGCAATGTAAAAGCCGACTTTATCTTCGTCATTAAAGATAAAATACAGGGAACTGCGGCTGTTGATCGTCAAATAGGTTTGTGTGAGATCTTCTTCCAGGGTGGTCGTTCCCTTTATCAGACCGGCACTTCTAGCGCTACCAACTGTTCTCGCCATGCCTTCTTTGTCCTGATTGTAATAATAGGCATCCACTAAAAGCTTCACGCCGATATCGAGGTTTTTCGTTACTTTGACCGCCTGCGACGGCGAGGTGAAAGCCAGAACTATCAATGCTGCAAAAACAAATACGAAAATTTTCTTCATTAATCCTTTCTCCTTTCTATCTGTAACTTTTTTTACGATAATTGATAGAAAAATTTATAACTGATCGATTCCTGATAATCTTGGATTCGTTTGGGTTGTCCTTTTCATATCACAAAGAGTTTCCGGAATCCCGTCTCCCTTAAAACAAAAAGGCAAAGACCGCGCCGGCGACCCATTCTTTTCCGTAGTCCTTTTCCACGCCGGCCATGGTGACGGTGCCGTTGTCAAAGACCATAATCTCCGGTCTGATTTCCAAATGTTTGTGGACGCGAATGGGACATCTGACGCCGTATTCCATGAGAGCGACTTTGTCCTTTTTGCCGTCGACATTTCTTTCGGATGTCTGTCGGCCGAAGATAATACTCGGCTGGTACTTGCCGATCCGATATCTCGCTTCGATAAATCCCGCCCAATGCTCGGCATTTTGCAAGTGTCCGGTACTATTGCATTTGGGTCCGTAGAGCAGATGTACGAGAGATCCGGACAAACTTGGTGATATCGGCCATCCGTATCCTTTCGTAAAAAGCCAGTTCTGCCCGTAGGTCAGCTCGGCCATGATCAGAACCGGTCCGAAGTCGCCGTCCAGACCCAGACCCAGACCGTAGGACTCGATTTTATTGTCCGGTCCGGCTACATTATCGAACTTCTGTTCCTGCCAGAAGGCCGAGGTTTGAATCTGCGCCCGGCCGTTTTTAAGGGGAATGTTGTGCCAGTAAGCCAGCTCGAACTTCGGGATGGTGGTGGCGTTATCGATCGTACCGCCATTACTCTTAAATCCGACTGCATGAGGGACATATGGACTGTATTTGACCTGGTACATGTAGACCCCCTCCGTTGCGCGGGGATCGACAACGCCTGCTTTGATTTCCCCGTGTTTCCCGACTTTGTAGTGGACCCTGGCATAGACATGGTAACCGGTGAAATAGTTACCGTACGCAATCCCGGTCGCTTTCCCTTCTCCTCCTCCCAGGGCGGCATGAGGCTGGATTTCCGAAAACAGGCTGGTTCCCTTTCCGGCTCGCAGTGATAACTTGGGCGAAATATTCCAATAGCCGTAAACAATCGGTACCCCCAGCTTCTCGTCTTCCACATCTTCTGTCTCGACGTCGATATGGGTTACGCACAAAATTCCGTAATTTTCCTTTCGCCAATGCATGATAAAAACACTGGTGGAATTGATGTAATCCTCCCACTTCCCGGCGTTTTCATAGAGTGTGGGTTGACCGACGGTAACCCCCTTCGCGCGTAATTCCTTGTCGCCATGGTAATAATAATGAGCAGCGTAAAAATGGATGCCCATACTCAGCGATTTGGTAAGGCTAATCGTCGCAAAACCGGGAGAAGCCATACACAAGAAGAGCACCATTGCACAAAAAAACACTAAAACCCTTTTCATCAATATATCCTCCTTCTATTTAGTAACCTCCTCGTAGCATTGATATTCAGATGCCAGCACCGTGTGAAAATCGTGCTTTCCGTACCCTCCAATCCTCCTTTTATCACCTCCCTCTGTTTGTAATAGAATCCTGATCATTCTCAGGTTAGCTGTTGATTAATCCGGCTCCACGCATAAATTCAGGCGTTCGTCGTCATTCGATTGAATCAATGCCGCCAGGATTGATGGCGGCATCGGTCTCTATTATTTCGTCAGAAAAAATTTTTACATTGCTTGACTGTCTTTGATGGGATGAATCTGAATATATAACATTACCTATCTTCGTTTCAGATGATGCGGAACGCACTTGAAGCCCCTTTTCTTAAGTAAATATACTTTACAATGTCGACGTCTTTAACTGTAAATATTATATCTTGTCAAATGAAAAGAGGTTTTAAACCAATTTTGATTTGAATTCATAACTGTTTGAATATATGAATATATTTTGGATATTATAACTGAATTAAAGGCGGGATAAGCCAATTATTTAAAGACAATAGACTTTTTCACTTTATAGTATTGATTAATAATCTTTGCTTGATAATGTCCGGGACGATGGGCGCCTGTTTAATATTCCCGTTTGGCTTGTTGTTCCTTTCTTCGATCATTTCTCCATATATTGCGGGTAGGGGGGATGGATGGGAGGGGGATCTCTCTTCTGTATTTCCTTGCGGAAAATCCGCGGGGCATAAAAAAGGATTCAAGGGAGGGAAGGGTAAAAAGGAGACTGCATAGGCCGGAGTATCAGTTCTTGAACTCGGGATCCCTCACCCTCCCCTTGAATCCTATATTCTCATATCCTGATTAAACCTCAAATTCCGTCCGGGCGATAATGTCGTTCTGAAGTCCCTTGGAGAGATCGACAAAACGATAGGAATATCCCGATACTTTCACCATCAGGTCAGGATAGTTGCCGGGATTTTTCTGCGCATCCAACAGCATCTCCCGGCTCATAGGATTGATCTGCACCTGGCGGCCTCCCATTTCAAAATATCCTTCGATCAGGGAGGCGAATTTCTCCAGATTTTCATCTGTTTTGATCGTCAGGGGATTAAGGTTCATGTTCAGGGCCGTACCGCCGGTCAACTTTGCCTGAGAGGCCCGGGCCGCTGAATGAAACACCGCGGTCATTCCCTGAAGATCGGTGCCGTTCGTGGGAGAAATGCCGTTGGCGGTGGCTTCGCGTGCCTTCCGCCCATCCGGCGTCGCGCCGAGGCCGTGGCCGGCCAGAACCTGCCCGCCTGCCGAAATCAGGAGCCCCCGATAGGTGCCGCCGTCGATGGGCCTTTTATGCTTTCGGGATTCCTTATCCAGCAAATCCGTGACCCATACGGCAATGTCATCGACCTTTGGATCATTGTTGCCGTATTTGGGGGTCTTCCGGAGCAATTGCTGCCGCAATTCTTCGGCACCTTCAAAATTATTCCGTAGATGGCCGACCAACTCCTCCAGAGTCACTATTTTTTCCTCGAAAACGGCCCACTGGATCGCGGCCAGAGAATTGACCACCGTGGCCAGCGCATGGGCCGAAACGGTGCTGTGATTATATTTGGCCCCGCCCTGGGTGATGTCCAGGCCCGATTCGATGCAGCCCTCGATGGTGGATGATATCAACGGTGTGGGGAACCCTTCCGCGAAGACCTCGTCCTTCACGTCGCTGATCTTGACCATCATGGAGACGGCATGGGCCAACTGGATTGCAAAGGCCTTCTTCACATCGTCAAAGCTCTTCATCTCGGATGCCGGCGGTGTCTTGACACCGACCTGCGCCCACTTGGCCGAATACAGACGCCCTTCGTTCAGAGTCGACTCAATGACCCGCTCGAAATGGCAGGAACTGCCCGAACAATAGCCGTTGCTGTTCCCCGTTCCCGCGATTTCAGCACAGCCGATAATGCTGTAGTCTCTGGCATCATCGAGGGCATAACCATCCGCTATCATGCCGGGAATGTTGACCTCATCATTGTCAAATTGAAGCCCGGCCGTCACTCTGTGGACTTCACACGCCTTGAGCAGAAAATCGCGCGGTGTATTCTTCGCAATTCTGACGGCCAAACCATTGCGCAAGCCTTTCAAACGTCTAAAACTCTCCAGCATCAGATAGGAGACATCGTTGACGGCGCTGTTGCCGTTTCTGTCCACCCCGCCGATGGTCGGGTGATTGGGACCGAAACCGTTGAAATACGACAGTTTGATAAAATATTCCTCGATGATCTCCAGAGCCTCGTCCGGCGTGATGCGTCCGGCTTCCAGATCCGCTTTGTAATAGGGGTAAAGGAATTGATCCATGCGGCCGGGACAGAATATGGAATCCTCGCCATAGCTGACCGCCATCAGCACTGCGGTCATCCAGACGGACTGCACGGCCTCCATAAAAGTGCGCGGCGGCTCCGCGGGCACGCGGCGGCAGCGATCGGCGATAGCCAGCAGTTCCGACTTTCTGGGTTCCTCTGCCTTTTGCGCCATATCTTCAGCTAGGGCGACATAACGTTCGGCGTGTTCGCACACGGCATTTGCCACCACCTGAACCGATTCGAGAAAATCCTTGCGCTTTGCGTATTTTTCGTCTCCTTCTTGGAGCAGGCTCAACTGTTTTGCCGCCTGGGCGGCGATGCCCTTGAAGCCTATGTCGAGCACTTTTTTCATGCCCACGGTCACATGTCCCTGCATGTCGGCCACGCCGGCCACCGTGGGCAGCGGCTGTTCTTTAGACACCAGGCCTTCTTTCATCCAGCGAGCGTGCATGATGCTGGCCATGTTTTTGCCCACCCAGTAAGGGTTGATCTCTTCCTTCATCTCCCTGATTTCGTCATCCGGCATGGTCAGTAGTTCCTTTAACCATTCGGGATTGGCGCCGTGGCCGTTTTCCAGCCAGGCGAGAGAAGACGTGTCCCTGCTGTGAAAAGGCACGGCAATCAGATTGACACGGTCCATATAGGTCCTTTCGATGCCCATGGGTCCGGCAACGTTCTTGCTCGCTTTGACCCCCACGATCCTCGAAAGATCATCAATCCTGATGGACATGTGGCGAAGCGTTTCCTCCAGGCCTCTCGCCGCGCGCATACAGGGTGGTTGGCCTTCCGTTCGCTTATAGGCCCTGGTATAGTATCGGGCCCGTTCGATGCACCCTTCATAGGGGCTGGACAGCAGATCCTCTCTCATCCGGGCAATCCGTTCTGAATAGAGGCTGCTCTGACTCACGGTTTCCAATGCCGATCTGTCTGTCTGAACAATTTGTGCTGATTCCATATTTTGTACCTCCTAAGATATAATGAATATTTCTATGTTATTTTAACAAATACTTTGTCTTTCCATCATTCTAAACGCTGAACTCCGTCCGGTTGATGACGTCGTTCTGAAGCGCTTTGGACAGATCAATGAACCGGAATGAATATCCCGAGACTTTAACCATCAAATCGGGGTAGTTCTTTGGGTTTTTCTGAGCGTCCTGCAGGGTGGCCCGGCTCATGGGATTGAATTGAACCTGCCGACCGCCCATTTCGAAAAAACCCTCAATCAATGAGGCAAATTTATCCAAACCCTCGTCGGTCCTGATGGTGATGGGATTGATGTTCATATTATAGCCGCTGCCGTTCGACATGTTCGGGAAGCAGACTTCGGCCACTGAACGCATGGCCGCAGTCATGCCGTTGCGTTCGCAGGCATTGGATGGTGAAATGCCGTTGGAAACGGGTTGTCGGGCCAGACGCCCGTCAGCCGTTGCCCAGCAGTCGCGGCCTTCATAAAGTTGCGTCCCGGAGGCGACTAACAGCGTTCGATAGAAGCCGCCAAACAGGCGCTCATGCTTTCGCGCCTCTCGGCTATATAAATCCACAATCCACAGGGCGATGTCGTCGACAGACGGATCGCCGTTGCCGTATTTAGGGGCTTTCTGGATGAGCTGTTGCCTCAACGGTTCAGCATCTTTGAAATTGTTGCGCAGGTGTTGAATCAGGTCCTCCAGGGAGACAATCTTTTCCTCAAAGACGGCCCACCGAATAGCTGCCAGCGAATCGGTCACGGTGCCGACACCCCGGGCGGAGCAGGAACCATGATTGTAAAAAGCGCCGCCCTGGGTAATGTCTTCCCCGGATTCGATACAGCCTTCGATGGTGGATGACAGGAGCGGTGACGGATACCATTCCGCGAAAATCTGATCCTTGATCCGGGTTTTTTTTGCCATCAAATCCATCGTGTAAATAAACTGGTCGGCGAAGGCCTGTTTGGCATCTTCAAAGGTCTTGAACTCCGATGCTGCCGGGGTTTTCAAGCCCAAAGGCTTCCATTGGTAAGCAAAGGCGCATCCTTCATTCAGAGCCATCTCCAGGATGACGGACATGCGGATCCCACTTCCGGCGGTGTACCCGCTGTTGTTGCCCGTTCCGGTGGGCTCCACGCAGCCTACGATCGAATAATCCCTGGCGTCTTCCAAAGAATAGCCGTCTTTGATTAAGTCCCTGATGACAATCGTATCATTGTAAAATGAAACGCCGGCGGTTCTACGGTGGGTTTCACAGGCTTTGAGAAGAAATTCACGGGGCGTTTCGGGAGAGATTCTAACGGCCAATCCGTTACGAAGCCCTTTCAGGCGCCTGTGGGCTTCCAGCATCATATAAGAAACAGCATTGACGGCATTTTCGCCGTTTTTATCGAGACCGCCGATGGTCACATTATTAGGCCCGAAGGTAATGAAGGTGGACAGTTTGATGAAATATTCCTCAATGGCTTCAAGCGCCCTTTGTTCGTTAATTCCGCCGGTTTTAAGATCTTTTTCATAATAAGGAAAGAGGAATTGATCGATGCGCCCCGGACAGATCACCGAGTCCTCGCCGTAGCTCAAAACCAGCAGGGCTTGAGTCATCCAGATGGATTGAAGTGCCTCCATAAAATCGCGTGCCGGTTCGGCGGGAACCCGCCGGCAGCGGTCGGCAATCTGCTTCAATTCCGCTTTTCGTTTTCCTTTGGCCTTTTGGGCCAAATCCTCCGCCAGGGCGGCATAACGCCCGGCGTGTTCACAAACGGCATCCGCGGCGATCCGCACCGATTCGAGGAAATCTTTGCGGTCCTCATATCTCTCTTCGTTTTCTTTGAGATTTGCCAGGCGCTGTGCCGCCTGTCTTGAAATGCCTTTGAAGCCCAAATCCAATACTTTTTTGATGCCGGCGGTGACATGACCCTGCATATCGGCAATTTCAACCGGGGAGGAAACAGGCTCATTTTCTTTATAGATGCCTGCCTTTTTCCAGCCCTCGATCAGCCGGGTCCGGATGTCCTTTCCTTCCCAGTAAGGGAGAATGTCCCGGGTCAGTTCCCGGTGCATGTCTTCCGGCATATTCAGAAGAGACCTGTGAAATTCAGGGTTCCGGTTGGATGTCTTATCCAGAAAGCCGATGTCCTCTATGTCCTTGCCGTGGAAATAGGTGCTGATCGTCGTGACCATGCTGTTGGCGGACCGTTCGATACCGATGGGGCCGGCAATTTTTTTTGCCGTTTTGGCTCCGACCAGTATGTCGTCCTCTTCGATATGAATCGTCATGTGCCGAAGCGTCTCCGCCAGTCCCTCGGCCGCCCTTATGCAGGGAGGTTTGCCCTCGGATTGCCGATAAGCCCGGGTATAATATCTGGCCCGTTCGATATCGGCCTCGTATGGACTTGACAGGAAGCTGTCCCGAAGCCTGGCGATTCTGACGGAATAGGGTATCGTTTCGGTCGTTGGTCTTGTCGGTGCTTTTTTTGCTTGATTTAATTGCACGGCCATTAAAACCTCTCCTTCATGGGAAACGGATCAAAATCCCCTTTAAAAATAAAATGTTGTTGCTTAATCTAAATTATAATGTTATTTACTTCACAATCTATATTTCGGCAAGATGGATCAATTTGTCAAGAAATTTTTTTTTGGAAATAAAATTGGTGTCAAGTTAGTAACCTGTTTAATAGATTAATGATCTATTTATCGACAAACTTGGTTCGATCTGATATAAGCCATATAATATTTGAATATTTAGTTTTTTTGCTTTATAAAATTACTTTCTAATTGGTACTTTACAATCAGTGTTTCAATATTTTTCGGTGGTGTTATGAAAAGAAAAAAAGGCATGACGATCGCGGAACTGGAAAGAGAATCGGGTGTCAAACGTTCCACCATTCATCACTATGTGCAATATGGGCTGCTACACCCCCCTGATAAGACGGGAAAGACCATGGCTTATTATGACCAAACCCATTTGCAGAGGCTTGACGCAATCCAGAAGATCAAGGTTGATTTCCTCAAATCGGCAAAATGCTCCAGGATTCCTTTGGATTTGATTAAACATGAATTGACGGACAACTTCAGCCTGACGAAGGGCAAAGAAACCGGGCTGCCGACTTCCGAAAAGGTATACAAAGAGAAAGGACAAAAAAAGAGGGAAGAAATCATTGAAATGACCCTTAAATTATACGCCGACCGGGGGTATTATCTGACCAATATCCGGGACATTGCTCGGATGGTCGGTATCTCGGCCCCTACTTTCTACCATTATTTTCGTGACAAGCGGGAACTTTTTTTTGAAGTGATTGAATACGTCGTCAGGAAGCTGCGTGAAGAGACTAAAGCCGAGTTGGAAAAGGAAAAGGATATCGGTCAGCGGACGACCATCATGTTCAATGTCTTTTACAAGCACTACGCAAAGATCGGCGAGATCATCAACCAATTGAGGGCCGGGGTTGCCATTGGCGACCAATGGGCCAAGGAAAGGCTGTCGAAGTTGTATAGCGAAATGACCGAGAACGTAGCCGGTCATATTTCATTGGGGATCAAGAACGGCCTGATTCGCGATGTCGACCCGGAACTGCTTGGATTCTTCAACATTTTACTGGATGAGATAGCGGTACACCGGGCGTCGCTGGATGATAAATATACCGTCAATCAGGTGATGTTGTTTGTTGCCGATATGCTTTATCATGCCTTCCTGACCGAAAAGGGGAAAAAGGTTTTCGGTTCGTTCGAGCGGTTCCGTCGATAAAAGATCAAGCGATTCTCATCATCAGAATCACAATCCGCTAAACAAATGCTTCGGATTATCGATGATCATGGTTTTAATCTGTTCATCCGCGGTTCCGCATCCTTGAGGGCCGGTATAATATTCTGGAAGATATTGACCATGGACCGATGGGGAATTCTCAGCTTTTCGTCTTCCGTGATCGTACTGACGCCGTAGTCTTTGATCGGCGCCATGACGCACAGACAAAATGAGACGATTTTGTCCTTGTCGTAAGGTCTGGCCAGGGGATCACAATCCCAGCCCGGATAGCCGGCGATGATATGTTCGTGCGCGAGAGTCAAACCCAGATCGTCGGAAGAAATGGGACCCAGAACGGTGTTGATTATGCTCATGGGTATCACCTCTGTCGTTTATTTGTTTCCTTTTCAAAGTTTTATTACAATGAAACAATGAAACTCTTGGTCTTAATATCGAAGTATTACCGAACGAAACGCAGTCGTCAAAAGGCTGGATGCATCGTATACAGGCACAGAATGCCGTCCTGCCTGTTGATTTCCGCCTTTGTTCGTTCACCATCAAGGACTTTTTTGATCAGGGCAATGATGTCGGCACCAAGATCTTTCAGATCTTTTCCTTCCAGGACGGAACCGGCATTGATGTCCATGTCGTCCTCCATGGATTGATACAGTTGGGAGGTGGAGGCCACCTTGATGACCGGCACGATGGGAAAGCCGATGGGATTGCCCCGTCCGGTCGTAAAGACGATCAACTGTGCCCCGCCGGCGGCAAGGCCCGTCAGGGATTCCGTATCGTAACCCGGCCCGTCCATAAGAATGACGCCTTTTTGCGAGGGGATTTCCGCGTAGTCGACGACCTGGTTGATCGATCGGCTGCCTGCCTTCACAATGCAGCCGAGAGATTTTTCCTGGATGGAACTCATGCCGCCGTCCATATTGCCCGGGGCGATCACAAACGGGGCCAGGGGGCCCATCAGATCGTGGGTCAGTTTTTCGGCGTCGGCAACCATGGTTGCGATAGCGGCGGCGACTTCGGGGGTTTTGGCCCGGCGCTCCAGGATATGGCTGGTGCCGATCATTTCCGTATCCTCCGTCAGGATAACGGTGCCGCCCTGATCGACGATCCAGTCCGATGCCAGTCCCACGCCGGGATTGGCCGTGACGCCGGAAAAAGCGTCGGAACCGCCGCACTCCAGTCCCACGGTGATACACTCCAGGGGGAAGGCTTTGCGCTTGCAGCTTTCGGCCTCCTTCAGCAACCTTTGAACGATGTCAATCCCTTTGGTGGCTGTTTTGCGGGACCCGCCGTCACGTTGAATGGAGAGGTATTCCACCGGTTTTCCCGATTCGGCGATGGCCGCAACCAGGCCTTCCGCTTTGAGAATCTCGCAGCCTAGGCCGATGATGAGAACGGCGGCCACGTTGGGATTTTTACCCAGATTGACAAGGGCCCGTTTATGAACGGGGACCTCGATGCTCCTGCCGCAGCCGTGACCGTGATACAGGGGAATGCAATCCGGCGCGCCCCGGGCGATCAGGCCGACGACGCCGTTCGCGCAGGAAACCGAGGGAATGACCGCCACATAATTCCTGATACCCGCGGATCCATCCGGTCTTTCATAGCCTTGAAAAGTTTCCATTGCCGTTACCTCTTATGGTCGATATCGAGATTGTGGGTGTGGACCCATTGGCCCTTGCCGATGTTTTCCGTGGCCTTACCGATCATCTCACCGTATTTGATGATGTTTTCGCCTTCCTGGATGTCCTGCAAAGCGACTTTGTGGCTGTAGGGAATATCGGCCAGGGCCGTGAAATCTCCGCCGCCGGGCAAACAAACGGGTTTGCCCTGTCTGATCGTCTCGACGGCGATTGCGACATTGTCTTTTGGATTGATGATGATGACGTTGGGTTTCATGATTGCTCTGCCTTTCTCATTGTTGTTGTCGGGGTGGTTCAGAGCCGAATGGATTAAAGCAGTAAAGGGAACGAAAGGCTTTGTTATTGTAAAATCTGTAATCAACGCCTTCTTCCAAAGGAGACTATTACATTATTTTCTTTCATATGTGAACAAGTTTATATTTGATTTGTTCGGCATAAAAGATGGGTCGGAAAAATGATAGACAAATAAAAAGACGCTTGTTGACATTTCATTATTCTTGTATTATGAGAGTCGCGAAATTAACCGATTGTTCCCCAGTAGCTCAGTTGGTAGAGCGGCTGGCTGTTAACCAGCATGTCCGTGGTTCGAGTCCGCGCTGGGGAGCCAGATAATGAAAGCCCGTTTTCGAACGGGCTTTTTGATTTATGGGCCTCAGTTCGATCGGATCGTCTTGCGGTCCCTGTTGGCAGACCTTTGTGACAGCCCAGCGTTCAGCGAAATCGGCTAAAAGGGCGGTGTGATCACCGCTCTAAAACCGCTCGGATAGACTGTGACAAGTCCTCAATGTTGAAAGGTTTTTGAATAAAGTCCCGGCACCCCTTTTTTAAAATATCGGCGGCCTGATTGTTGAGACTGTAACCGCTTGAGAGAATGACTTTGATGTGTGGATTGATTCCCTTCAAACGATCAAATGTTTCGCCTCCGTTCATGCCCGGCATAATCATATCTAAAACAACGAGATGGATACCGAATTTTTTACGGCGGTAGATTTCAATCGCTTCTTCGCCGCCTTTTGCGGTGATCACCTGATAACCCAAATTTTTCAGCAGTTTCTCGGTCACATTGAGGATCATCTCTTCGTCGTCGACTAAAAGAATGGTTTCGTGACCCTTTTCTATTTTACCGTGGGATTCTTTAATGGCCGTAAGCTTCTTTTCAGAAGCGGGCAGATAAATATTAAATGTTGTGCCGTTTCCTTTTTCACTGTAAACATTAATGGCCCCTTTATGACCCTTGATGATCCCATAGACCATGGCCAGTCCTAAACCGGTCCCTCTGCCCATCTCTTTCGTGGTAAAAAAAGGCTCAAAAATACGGGATTTCGTTTTATCATCCATGCCGGTGCCTGTGTCTGTTATGGAGAACTTAACATAATTACCGGGTGTTATATCATGTCCCCGGGTATAGACTTCATCCAGGCGGACGTTTCGGGTTTCCAAAAACAAATCGCCCCCGGCCGGCATGGCCTGCCAGGCATTGACATAAAGATTAAGCAGAACCTGTTCTATCTGTCCCTGGTCGACCTCCACGGGCCATAATTGGTCGTCATGTTTGTTGAAGTGAATGGAAATTTCTTTTTTTGTTCGGCCGAACATGTGAGACGTTTTCTTAATGATTTCATTGAGATCTACCGTTCGGACTTCATAGCGACCACCTCTGGCAAAGCCGAGAAGCTGTCTGGTCAAATCGGCGCCGTTGTGGATCTGGGATTCGATATTCTTGAGCTTTTCGTAATGCGGGTGGCCCGGATCGATCTCCATGAGCATCAACGAGGCGAAGCCTTGAATACTCATCAAGAGATTATTGAAATCATGGGCGATACCGCCGGCCAGGGTTCCAATGGCCTCCAGTTTTTGAACCTGGTTGAGTTTCTGTTCCAGACGCGCTCTTTCCGCTTCCGCTTCCTTGTGGGCGGTGATGTCGCGGCCCACGGACATAAAACCGATGATTTTTCCTTCACGTATAATGGGGGATCCGCCGATTTCCGCGTCCTTGATCGTTCCATCCTTGGCGACAACTTTATATTCTTCCGGAGGCAGAGATTCTCCCCTAAGATAGCGCTCGACTCGCTTTAAGGATTTTTCAAACATTTCCTGTGGAAAGATCGCTTGTTGCTCTATGTTCATGCCGATAAGTTCATCGGGATGGTACCCCAAATGCTTCTCTACGGAGGGTGATACGCTGACGACATTGAAATTGTTATCCAGGGAATAGACGACATCGTTGATATTTTCAAAGAGCAGCCGATATTTTTCTTCCGACTCCTTCAAGGCGTCCTTGTCCCTTTTTTGTTCTGTAATGTCTCTTGAAAAGCCCAAAATGCCTATAGGTTTGCCATCGGTATCCCTCATGAACGTCATATTTACTTCGATCCAGATAATTTGACCATCTTTTCGTATCATTTCAATTTCAATGGTCCGTTTCCGTTGAAAATCTTTGTTTGTCGACTCCTCTATGGAAATCTCTTCGGCAAAGGTTTTTAAAATAAACTCCATTGAAGCAGAAGTTACGTAATCCTGAAGTTTTCCTTTAATGTATTCTTCGGCTGTATAACCCAGAACCTGTTCCACGGCCGGACTACAGAAAGTAAAATGGATGTTCATGTCCGTCATCCAAATAACATCCCTTGAGTTATCCGAGATCATGCGCAGCATTTTTTCATTCTGACGCAAGGCTTCGTCGGTCCTCGCTCTTTCTTCGATTTCCGACCGGAGATGGCGGTTCACGTCTTCAAGGTTATAAAAATGGATGATCAAATATGTGATCATGGGGACAATCAGGCAGGTGACGATGAAGGCATTGATCGATCCGATAATAAGAAAGTCCAAATCAACCTGTCCCCGCCAGATCAGAGTGATAATGATGTTTAAGATTGCATTGAAGAATTCGGCCAGGACGGTGATGATTAGGAATAGATATAACGGCCACAGCCGGATAGAAAAAAAATTTTTTATAAGATCGCGTAAATTCATGATGACGGAGGTCTCTCCCGCGATTCGGCCTATTGGAATTTAATAGCTCTATAAAAAATTATCCCCGATTACCCATCATGGGTAAAGCAATTAAGATGCCAAAAAACTTTATCGTTGATGTAAACGGTTTTATCGAACAGGGAAAGGATAAAGCGCTGGCGACTATTAATGAATGGAAGAAAACAGCTTATTGATGAGGGTGACCTTTATTTTTCTTTAAGACAATTTCATGACAATTTATTCGGCAAATGCCAAAAATCTGACAATTATATCAGGCTGTCAATTTATTTCTGAATGCCTCGATAGAGCTTTAATTGCCGTTATGGCAATGCATGTAATGCGATTTCCTTGTCAATGGGTTCGGCAATAAACCAGTAAAGTTCTTTATCCGGAGAGGACGGTTCATTGAGCACAACCCGAAAGCCGGCCTGGGACAGGGCATAGGCAATCTCACCGGCTGAGCGGAAGGAGGGTTTTACGCCTTTTCGAAGCAAACGCGTGTGTTCCAGCCGGCGTTCAAAAGAAGACCGCTCTTTCATGGGCAGGGTGCAGCGGAGAATCAGAACGCTTTGACCGGCCGGACGCATGCGGTTTCGGATCCGCTTCAGAGTGAGCTGCAAATCTTCATCGGAGAGCATGTGAATGATGTCCAGCAGCAGGACCGTATCCGCCGGTTTGGGAATTTTCGGGATGTCCGGTGCCTTGCCGACCAGTACGACCCCCCGGTTTCCTATCGCATGGGCGGTGTCATACACCCGCCGCCGGTCGGGATCGATTCCGAAAACCCTGGCCTCCGGATGGACGGCGAGAAGCCAGGCCGCGGGGACTCCATAACCGCAGCCGATATCGAGAATCATCCGGGGCATTTTGACGAATTGGGCCAGTTGGGGAAACATGGGATCGAGATATATTTTAAACCGGGCGAACAAACGGGTGTAAGGCGCCATGTGGCGGTATCGTTTCAGGACGCTCTGGGTATGCTTCTTCGAGCCGGCCTTGATATGCCCATGGGGCCAGGTTTGGGGTGCGAAAAGACGTCCGGCGATGGTCGGTACGATGGTTATCGCTCCCAGAAAAGAATAACCAATGCCTAAAAGCAGAGTCAGGCCGATATTCTTCAGCATGACATGCGTTCCCAGGGACAAAATGCCGAATCCGAGGAATGTCGTGGCGAAAGAGAGAAAGATGGAGGTCCGGATCAGCAGGAGGGACGGATGGTTTTCGTTCATGTAGCGCTGCCAGGAAACAACCAGATACAGAGCATAATCCGTACCCATACCGATGACAACGGCGGACATCATAATGACGGGAATGCCGAGGGGGATCCCCAGCAGATTCAGCGTCCCCAGGGTGCAGACCATGGCAAAGACCGTCGGGGCCACGGCGGTCAGTGTAAGCGGAATATCGAGAAGGAACAAAAAAGCGACGACCACGGTCAGAAGACCGACAATGAGAGCCACCTTGATGAACCCATCCATGATAATGGCGCTCAGGCGTTGCCCAAAAAATACCGGATCGAAGACTTTTGCTAATTTCCGCCCGGACAGTCGTTCAACAAAATGTTCAGCTCGATATTGAACTCCTGCCGTCAGCGTGGCGGACATATGCCAACTTTCCCCTGCCCTGCTTTCAGCGATGCCCATCAGCGGAAATAGGGCCGGCGGGATTTCCGGCGCTTTCGCTTCCCCGGTCCTCAATAGCGACAGAAAGGGCGTGAAAGCATCTTTGGCAAATCCGGTATCTCGGGCGGCGGCGCTCAGATTTTCTTCCATTTCGGCGACAAGCTCCGGCGTCCAGAAGTCGTTCCAGGCAGAAAAATTCCTGACGGTTCTTTCCGGTCCGGGAAAGACCATGGGGGGTAAAAAAGCCGATGAAATAATATCCTTTGTCATGGCGTTTTCAATGAGGGCTGCCAGGTTGTCGCCTTTCTCCCGGAGGGAATCAAGGGACTTTCCTTCGATGACAATATAAATCCGGCTCATCATGTTGCCCCAAACCTTCCCGATCAATTTTTCCGCGGCTTTGGTTTCCGGTGAAAGAGCGTTCATGGCGTTAAGATCGGCGTGAAATACCGGTTTGGCGAAAAAAAGCATGACAACAAACAGGATCAGCGCCGCCCAGGCCTTTGCCGGGTTCTGCGAGGCGGTGATCGCCTTGACCGCTTTTCGGAAGAAAGAATATCCTTCCCGGCGGGCGGACGGTATTTTCGGAAAGACGAACGGATAGACGGCATGGACAAAAATGAAGGTGAACAAAACGCCCAAGGCGGCGAAAATGCCGAGCTGAGTCAGGGCGGGAAAGCCGCTGAGACAAAGAAAAGCAAAGCTGACCACGGTCGTCAGCATGGCCAGTAAGCCCAGAAACCAGACCTCGCGGCTCGCATCGGGACCGGTGGTATCATAAGGACGGTCCAGAAAGAGAAAATAGGCGATGCCGTAATCGACGGTGAAGGAAATGATGGCGCCGCCGAATCCCACGGCCAAAATAGAGATGGATGGTTTCACGAGGGAATAAACGAACAAGGCGGTTATGGTTCCGGCCAGGGCCGGTGGAAGGGCCAGAATGCCGATGAAAGGCCGGGGAAAGCCGATCAGCAAAAGCAGAAGGATGACGACGGTCGAAAAGAGAACGGCCCGCCGAGTGTCCTGTTTGGCCGTCGTTTCGTTATCCAGGGCGGCCCGGTAAGCGCCCACGGGAGTCACGGTAAAGGTCGTCCCGTCGGCCTCATATTGCCGCTTCAGGTCCTCGGAAATCTCCGCAAACAGTTGCGTTGCTTGACGGGCAAAAGAGGACGATGCGTCCGGGGTGGCCGGTTCGGCTGTCAGCAGGATATGCCGACCGTCGTCGGAAATGAGTCGACCGCTTTGAACCTTGATCCCTTTGCCGGGAGCGAGCGGCGCCAGACGGGCCAGAACAATGTTTCTAAATCCCAGAGGATCCAGCGAAATCAGTTCACCCTGGCCTATTCCTTCCAGGCTTTGCAACTGATGGAACTGGGTGCGCAGTGTCGTCCGGACGTTATGAAAATCAAGAAGCGGCGCGATATGCTCTTTTAACTCCGTTTCGGAGAACATCACCGGCAGATGATGCGCAACGACTGTTACCAGTTCCGGGTACAGGTGAAACGTTTCTTCCCTACCGACCTGATGGAAAAGGCCGCTCCGGCGGAGTCTTTGTTCCACGACGGATGCCCCGGTCATCAATCGGTTAATATCATGAGGCCGGCAACTGATGTCGATGATGATTCGATCTTGAAGGGGATGATTGGAAATGACGTAGCGAGCATCGGCAATGACCGGATCGTTATCGGGAATGGCGTTGATGATATCCGGATCGATCATGAGACGCTTTTGTGTGGCAACAAAAAGGCCGATTACAGCCAAAATAATCATCAGGGCGAAAGACCAGCGGATGGAATAGCGTTTCATGCGGGGAAGCCTGTTCAATCGTCAAACCGCCTTCCCGCCGCCGGTTCCAGTCCGAGGGTCTCCCGGTAGCGCGACTCCAGCATGTTGGCAAACTCTCGTTCCGCTCCCTGTTCGGGAGGTGTGAGGGGATCCCAGAATTCCAGTTGGATGGTGGATGTTTCAAAAGGCGGATTGCGCCATTGATCGTCATGGGTGAGGAACGGCGGTTCGTTTCGGATCAGGACCGGCTGAATCGGCACGCCGGCCATCCGGGCCAGCCGGAACAAACCGTGCTTGAAGGGGCGGAGGCCGCCCTTGGGCGAACGGGTGCCCTCCGGGAAAAACAGAAATTTATAGCCGCTTTGTATCAGGTTTCTCGCATCCAGAAGCGCGGCCACGGGGCTGACGTTGCCTGCCTCGGGGGCGGGGATGTAACCGGACAGTTTGAATATTTTTCCCAGGGGCAAATCAACGGCAAGGCTGCTTTTGACCATCATGGACAGCATGGGAACGCGGCGGATAAGAAAAAGAACGTCGAAAAGGCCGGGATGGTTGGCGACAATCAGACAAGGTCCCGAATACGGGATACCGATGGGCGTTTTTTCACGGAGCAGTCCGAAACATCTGAGCGGGAAAAGCCATATCCCAAACAGAAGACTGTGGACACTCTGCATCAGGTAAGGCTGAGGACCGGCCAAACGCGACAGAAGCCACAGAAACGGGAAAACGAAAATCAGTTCCATGAGGATGCCGACAAAGAATAATCCGAACAGGACCAACATCACCAGGCCCTTGACGCGGCGGATACATGTTACCCACATGGTATAGATTGTTCCTCCTTGGAGGCATTCATGTTCTTTTCGGTAAAAACGCGATGCCCCAGGTGCCCGGCCCCATGTGGACGCTGGACGTCAGGGAAAACTGCTGAAGGATAATACGGGCCTGGGGATAATGTGTCCTGATTGGTGCTTCCACCCGGTCTCGCACCCAATGGATATTGTCCGTATATTCCAGCATGATCAAGGCGTTTCCGTGATCGGCCATGAATGAATCCAGCTGTTTAAAAGCGAAGGCCATTTGGTCCTTTTCACTCCTGGCGATCCCTGCTCTGGCGGCGCCGTCCGGCATCGGACTGACGATGGGCTTCACATGGAGCATATCGCCGAAAAACGCCCCGGTCTTTGACATGCGCCCTCCGGCGGCCAGGTACTGAAGCCTGTCCAAAAAGATATACTCCTCACATTGCCGCACCGCTTCTTTTGCATAGCGGATGACCTCGTCGGGATCGTTCGTTTCCAGACTGAACTCGGCCACAGCCCGGGCAGCCAGCCCCAGCTTACCGGAGGCAACACCCGTGTCGATAATCATCAATCTGTTCTCCGGGTCGTTACCCTTTTTCCAGTCCGTGACAACTTCGTAATTGCCCGTATAGACGGACCCTACGCAAAGGTAAAGGATTCGTGGATACAGGCTGAGAACCTTATGGTAGTGCTGATGCTGTTCAAAGGTTGACGCCCTTGAGGTGGATACCTTCACGCCGCGACTCATTGCCGCCAGCATTCCGAGGGGATCATGATAGGTTTCCGGCAGGCATAGGTCGCCAATGGTGATATAGCTGTCCAATAGGGTGACATTAAGTTCGCGGGCGTCATCCCGGGTCATGGACCCGGCGGCGTCGGTCATAATGTGGATCGCCTGTCGGCGGCCGGTCCGGAAAAAGCGATGCGCCTGCTCGCTCATGTCGTCTTCGGCCCAGGCCACGATACTGCCCATTTCTTCCAAGCGCTTTTTCGCATTCCGTGTATTATCCGCGTGGAAGTGCAGCTTCAAATAGTCGCCGTCCTCGATCATCACGATCGAATCGCCCAGTTCGGTCAAACCGGCGGATGGTTCGTTGCCGATGTCTCTCTTAACAATGGCGTCCACGCAAAAGCCCTCAGTCCGGACTTCCGAGGAAACAACAGGCTTCAAAAATTCTTTAAACTTTTCACCCAGGCCGTTGGGGATTGGCTCACGACCGGCCAGGTATTTTAAACAGGAATCGAAAAAGACGAACATGCCGAGGGCCCCGGCATCCACGACCCCGGCTTTTTTTATTTCCTCCAATCCCTGAGATGTCTTTTTTACCGCTTCTTCGAGGTCGGCCGTGACCCGGTCCGGCCAGAGGCCGTCCGGATCCTGGGGATACTTTTCCAAGGAGGCAACGAGGACATCAAAGAAGTCGAGAATGGTGCCGGGCTTGGGATCGGGTACGGCCCGATAGGCCAGATCGCGTCCTTTGCGGCAGGGCCCTGCCAGATCGGCTAAATCATCCAGGGTGAGAAAGCCGGACATGAATCGGGCAACGATATTACCGGAATTGCCTCGGGCATTCATCAGCAGTGTTCTTGCGAGATCGGCAAGGGCGATTTTCCGCTTGAAGGGGGAAAGGCTGATGACCAAATTGCGACCCGTGTCGCCGTCCGGGACGGGAAAGACATTGATCCGGTCCAAAACGTCGGCCCAGGCCACGACCCGCTCGCTGCCTAGCGCGAGGGCTTCCAGGAGTCGTTCGTGTGTTCGCATATTATTCTCATCCCCTTGGGTTGTGCCTTCGTAAAAATATCAAATCGTTCATTGATCTACCATTTCCAGTGATGTCTTTATGGAAATGGCGGGAGTTATTATTAAAGTTTTGTTACTCGTGTTTGTCAACAAAAATAGATTCAAACACATGCCATTCATAGGGGTGCTGAAGCACGGCCTGCTCCAGATCTAACGCATAAGTTTGAGCCGATGCCTGTATGGCACTGTTTCTTTGGTCTCGTGAGGCGGCTTTTACCATCCGCGGCGGCAGAAGTTGAAACCTGTATTTACCTCTCCCCAAACGGAAGGTGAACAGGGTGAAAACAGGGGCACCCGATACCAGGGCCAGCGTGTGTGGACCCGCAGGCAAATAAATATCGCGATCGAAAAACTTTGCCGTGAGGCGAAACCGGGGGTTTGTCCAACCGATATCACCGGCAATACACAAAAATCCACCCCCGCGGATAAACTTTAATGCTTCGATGCCTGTGAACAGAGAATCATCGTCTTTTGTCTTAGAGACGAGAATTTTCAGATCTGCGCTCTCAAGCTCTTCCCGTTGCTGTTGGGAGACCAGTTTGGCTTCCCGTTCGCCCATGATAAGCATGACTTTAAAACCGCCCCGCCGAAAAAGCCTCGCGGCAACCCCCCAGTTGCCCAGGTGCGAAATAATGATGACACCGCCCTGACCCGCATCCGCCGCTTTTCGGATATATTCGTGACCATCGGTGGTGTGATTTACCGGCATGCCGAAGGAAAAGGCTATTTCATCGCAATGACTCTGCGCCTGGTCGTGAAACTGCCTCCAGGTGCAATAATGATGAAATAAACGACCTCTGTCGTTAAATACGGTTCGATAAAATTCCAGACTGGCGCGCACGCGATGACGAACTAAAATGAAATAACCGGTCGCAATTCCCCAAGCCACCAGTCTGATGACCCATATGCCGAAGTTGCGCCCAAACCAGTAGAGGACCCTATTCGACAGTATTTTCAAATGATTCCACACGGAGGGGATATAATCATATGTTTATTCGTTTTGTCCAGCGGTAATTGAATCCTGATATTCAAACATTTTTTTTATAACTTTTCATTCAACCCGTTGAACGTTTCATTTAATTATTTTTAATTTTCCAGGCCCGACAAGGGAGAGGCCGTAACAGCCAGATTGAAAT